>JBGSID010000020.1:0-7705 GCA_041751895.1 Lysobacteraceae bacterium
GCACCGAGACCTTCGATGGCTTCGCGCAGCGCGCGCGCGTCCGGCACCGGCGCGGTGAGGATCGCACAGCGTCCGCCGTTGAGCAGCGGCCCCCACAGTTCCAGCGTCGAGGCATCGAAACCCAGCGGCGCAGCGTGCAGGAAACAGGTGTCCGCATCGAGGCGAATGTAGTCGACATCGTCGACCAGACGCACGATCGAACGATGCTCGATCTGCACGCCCTTCGGCATGCCGGTCGAACCCGAGGTGTACATGACGTACGCGAGGCCGTTGGCCGTCGTCATTTCCTCAAGCGCTGCATCGAACGCGACATCGGGAATGTCGTCGACACCATCGATGACCAGTGTCTGTGTCGCGATGTCGCCCAGCGTCGCCGCGTGCGCCGTATCGGTGATCAGGATCGTCGCGGCGGCATCGGCGACGATGTGGCGCAGACGCGCCACCGGGTAATCCGGATCGATCGGCAGATAGGCGCTACCGGCCTTGAGGATCGCCAGCGCCGCGATCACCGCCTGCGGCGAGCGCGGCAAACACAGCGCGATGGGTGTGCCGGTGTCGGCGCCCAGTCCGCGCAGTAGCTCGGCCAACGCATCCGATCGACGATCGAGCTCAGCGTATTGCAGCTCACCGCCATCCCAGCACAGTGCGACGCGCTCCGGGTGTTGCTGTGCGCATTCGCGGAACAGGCTGTGCACCGTCGCGTCTGGGCGGTAGTTGCGGGTGCCGGTATTGGCGCTGCTGTTTTCAGTCCGGCGCTCGGTTTCAATGGGGAATGTCGACGTTGTCACGGGTGGCAGGCTTCGATTCTGGCGATCACGGCAAGGATTTCGTTCATCGGTACGATGGCGTTGTTGAGCGCGGCATCCGAGTTCCATGCGCTGCTGCCGTTGAGGTCAATCCAGTGCATGCGTGGGCCGTCGACCCATCGTGCCCGCAGTCGCTCCATCTCCGGCGTCCGGTGGGTACACAGCACCGTGGTCAACGCAGGAATGGATGGATCGGCCGAGAGATCGATATCGGCGAGCTCGACGCGCAGACGCGGACTGATCGGGGTACCCAAGGATTCACTCAGCGGCGCATCGATGTCGTCCCTCGTGGCCACATGTTCCCGCCCCAATTCGGCATCCATGTAGGCACGATGTGCATGGCCGAGTTCGCGCAGATAGTGCGCGCCATCGACCACCGGATCCCACAGCACGACATGCGCTGCACGCAACCGGCCGCGCTGCGCGCAAAGCGCGGCAAGCGTGGCACCGAGACGCAGGCCCACCAACACGATTCGCGACACACTGGATTCGCGGCGCATTGTTTCCGCTGCAGCTGCGATGTCATCTATCCAGTCGTCGATACCAAATTCGGTGATATCACCACTCGAATCCCCTGTGCCCGAGTAGTCGAAGCGCATCGCCGCGTAACCGGCTTCTTCCAACCTGCGCGCCATGACGCGGTACGCCCGGTGCGCACGCGTGGCTTCCTCACCGAACGGGTTGCACAACACCACGGCGGCGCTGCGCGCCTGGAGGCGCGGTGCGATATGCACGGCAGCAAGCAGACTGCGGCCATGCGTTTCAAAGAACTGAATTGACAAGTGAGCGCCCCCCCGGGTGTACTTCTCGATAACGTATTCACTCGCCGGAACCGGCAACGCATGTCCCTTCTTTCATCACGCGACGAGGCAATCGTCCGCGAGCGCGTCCTTCAGCTCGGCGGGAATCGTACACTCGTTGCCATTGCGAGTGAGCCGGCAGCACCCCGCAGCGTACCGGCCGTGCTGTTGGTGAATGCAGGCGTCATTCACCGCATCGGGCCCCATCGCCTGCATGTGAAGCTTGCGCGAGCGTTCGCCGAGGCCGGTCATGTGGCTGTGCGCATGGATCTCTCTGGCATCGGCGACAGCAACCCGGTTCCCGATCAGCTCAGCTTTCGCGCAAGTTCCGTCGCCGACATCCGCACCGCCATCGATCATGTGACCGCGACTGACCCTGCCGCATCAGTGATCGTATTCGGCATCTGTTCGGGCGCCGACAATGCGCTGGCCGCAGCGGAAGCCGACCCCCGGATCGCGGGCCTCGTACTGGTCGACCCACCCTGCTACGTCACATCTCAGGCGCGCTTGAGATCGCTGCGCTCCCGACTGCGCAGGCCGCGCGCATGGCTCAACCTGCCCAGCCGAATCCTGACACGGATGTCCACGCGACTCTCCGGTCGATCCTTGGCATCAGCGGATGCAGACCCGGCACCATCCGGTGGCCGCCAACCGCCGCCGATCGAGGACTATCGCCGCCAGCTGACACACCTGGTGAATCGCAACGTGCGCATCCTGTCGATCTATTCAGCAGCGTTGGGTCCGCGTTACAACCATGCCGATCAGTTGTACGAATGGTTCCCCGAACTGCGCGGAAAGTTGGATTGCGCTTATTGCCCGAACGCCAACCATACCTTCACCGAAATCACGCAACAGAAGGCGCTCATGACGATGGTGACGGATTGGTGCCAACGACGGTTTCCCGGCTGAAGTGAATGTTCTTCAATCTTGGCTAAAAATGGATGCACGCATTTTTCGAAAGTGCCGATTGCGTTATCCGAGAACGCTTGATGCCATTCACAATGGCGTAAAAACACCAGTCGTCACGCAGCTACCTTCACGATGAAGCTGCGACAGCGCCGAGACATCATCGGGCACCCACTCATTTCGACCATGCCCGCACTGCCTGGATAACGACAGCGCCATTGTTGCGCGCCGATTGGGCGCATTTCGATGCACTACCGATTCGTGTCTGCGACACGCTCATCGGTCGATTTTTTACTCCCATCTGTGCAGAACAGAGTCACAGCACGCCAGAACCATAAGCAACGGACCGACGCCGACAATGTCGTCCGCTCCTGCCATGACGGAGATGCACAGCCCGATCAACCTGACTTGTATCACCGGCAGCAGGGCGTACGCCCTGCTGCCGCTCCAGCCCCGCCGCCCGAATCGAGCGACCGGATTGGATACATGACATCAATAGACCTCAAGCTCGTTGATACGCGCGTAGCTCGTCTGATTCGTCGGGCCCGACAAGGCGAGAATCCTCAGTCGGAACGTCTGAACCGGCGTGATCGTATGACTGCGGGAGAGGGCGGTGTTGTTGCGGATAATCGCCACCTTGACCCAGGCCGTTCCGGTCCACGACTCGATGTCGTAATCCTTGATCGGATACCCCTCGCTGGTGTACAGGTCGACCCGAGAGATGTTCACCACCTGGCCCCACTGCAGTTCGAGCCACTGGGGCATCCCCACGCCGGAGTCGTTCGACCAGCTGGTGAAGCCGCCCAGCGTGGTGCTGTTGTTGCCGTCGTTGACCCGGCTCGGCGCGTAGCAATGCACCGTCCCGACCCCTGAGCAGAACGTACTCGAGGCCACAGCCAAGGCTTCCGGAGCGCGGTTCAGCGGGGCGGCATTCGTCACCAGCACCTGACGCGCGGTAGTGCGACTACTGCCGAATTGCCGGCCATGCGCGTCGCGCAATGCGGTCAATTGCATGTTCTTCGCGCCGGTGGCGGCCCACACGTGCGAAGCAAACACCGGCTGCCAGGACGGCGGTGCAGGTGCACCGCTGTGGCTGGTCGTGCTGCCATCGCCCCAGTCCATGGTGTAGTCGATCTTGTCGCCGTAGGGCCAGCAGGGACGCATGCGGATCTTGTAGCTCGCGGCGGTGTTGACGCCGACCGACGCCGGCCCATCGATCATCGGCTTGAGCGCACTCGACCCCGACGCGGCCAGATCCCAGAAGCCGATGTACCACTGATCCGACTTCCACAGTGTTTTCCTCCACTGGCTGGTCAAGAAAGTGTCGGCCTTTGCCGTGATCGCGATCTGCCAGTCCAGACCGAAGGTCAATGCACTGACGGTTTCGTAATAGCCGTCCTGATCGGCGTCGCCACAGGTGTTGCCGTAATAGCCCCAGAGATCGCCATGCAGATAGCCTCTGACGCCCACCTGTGCGTAGGCGAAGCCTTCGCTGTAGAGATAGCCACGCACACCGACGTCGGCGTAAAGCGACGGACGAATGCGCCCGGAGATACTCGTGCCGAATGGGTTATCGACGTTCTGTATGGAACTCTGAAGATTGTTGTAGCCCGTGCAATTGCTGGACGTGCACAGGTAGTCGAAACTGCCGGTGATACTCTGGCCGCCTCTGTATTGCACTTGGCCGGTCACGCTGGCCTGGATTTCGATGCCGAAGGTGATCGGGAGATTGAAACCGATATAGACCGGCACCGGGCCCAATGCGAAGCCCACTCCACCCAGCGAGGGCTTGGCGATCTGGTACTCGATCGGGTTGGGGTTGGCGTAGCTGATCGAACCGCTCAACGTGACGGTGCTCGCCAGCGTCACGTTGCCGACCGCGCGCACGTGCTGGAAGCGCACGCCGTAAGGCACGCACACCCAGAAGACCTTCGTTCGCTTGAGCCGCAGCTTGACCTCACCGTTGGCGTCCAGATAACCGGCGCCTTCTGCTTTCAGCGTGCCGCTGAAGCCACTGCCCAGATTCTCCGTCCTGGAGAAATTCGGCGTGTACTGCAGGCGCTTGTTCTTGGTGACTTCGCTGTCACTGCACGAACCGAACGGCCCCCTCGCCAGGATGCGGTCGGCGGGAAACGCTTCGGTGTCCTGATTGGCGTATGCGATCAATGCATCCGTGGGCTGACCAATGGCGATAGAACGCTGGATTTCGTCGATAATCGGTGCACTGAGCGCGAACACTGCTGTCTCGCCACTTTCGGTGAGCGCCAACTCTTCAACCAGCTCGTTGCGGATCAATTCGGGGATCGGTGCCAACGCCACGCCATTCACGCCTTCGATCTGATAGATCTCGGCGCCGGTTGTACGCCCGGCCTCATCGGTCCAGCTGTATGGGGTCCGGCTCCAACCGTCCTTGTCATCAACCGGTTCTTCCGGCAACGGGAGGGGCTGCTCGATGAGCCTGGGGGTCTGCGCCTGCGCGGAGACAGTGAAGGACGCGGCGATGGCGAATGCGTAGATCCCGCTCATGAACGCGCTTCGCCTGCGATCCGATCTTGTCGGTCTGAAAAATTCCATTGCTGATGAACTCCTTGAGTAAACCTACGGTTGTGGTGCTGCTCACGGCCGTTCGATTCGCGATTGACTACCCGTCGCGTCTGGATGGCAAGCGCATGCTAGTCCGACCCGAACGCCAATATCATGACCGCCGTAGCGGTTACCATTGATAATCAAGGAGGAACCCACCTCACTGGCTCCTCCTTGCAGCGCCAATTGCGGTGAGCAAGACGAGGGCAATATCGCTCCCATACTCAAAGCCGTACTTACATCAGGCCAGGACCCAACTGGGCAGACCGGGACGTCAGGCAATTAAAAAATCGGACAAACCGAGGCTTGAGATAACGTGTCGTGCATGCTTCATTGCAGAAAGAGCAGATTGTGCGTATCAAAATTGAGGCCGTTTTGCTGGATTCGACCAGAATCAAGGCGCATCCGTATGGTAGCGGTGCGCTAAAAAAACGGCCCACAGGCGATCGAAAAATCGCGTGGCGAATGGAACACCAAGATTCATATGGTTGCCGCAGATGCTCGAACAGCCATGGCGTTCTCCCTTTCGCCAAGTCGGGCGCATGATGTGCCTTGCTTGAACACCTGGGACGTCCCAGCACGCCCATCCATCTGTTCATGGATCGTGCCTACTAAGGCGGTGAGATACGCCAGCCCGCGCTGGATCTGGGGTTCTTTCCGGTGGTCGCGCCGAAAAGAAACTGGGTCGAGCCATGGCAATACAATCGTGAGCTGTACAAGCGGCGCAACGAAGTGGAACGGCTGTTCAGGAGATTGAAGGGTTAACGTCGCATTTTCTATCGGTTCGAAAAGCTGGACGTGATGTTCCTCGGCGTTATCTGCTTCGCGCTGATTGCCGACGGGATCAGATAGTGTTAACAGGCCCTCGCTGTTCCAATTCCTTTGCCAGACCGCGTATCCGATGAAACGATCGTCGAAAGGCGGCTAACCTTTCTTCGCGGTATTTCTCGGAACGATCTCCGAGATCCAGACAGCCGTCCAGCAAATCATTCTTGAGTGCACTAAACAGCGCGCAGCCGCGAATCTGGTCAGCGATGGCTTCCTCATCCAAAGTCACGGGTGAAGACAACCCACTTCGGTCGTGACAAACGCCAATAGGGACTGTGACCACGGTTCGATCAAATTGGGCTCGCGGTATAAGCGCCCAGATCATGTCTGATCGCCCTGTTGTCTCTTACTCGCTCTCTGTCAACGCCCACCAGGATGCCAGTAGCGACATCCCCATGAAGGCCAGCAGCATCATCACGGCCGCCGAGGAAAGACTCCCGCGCATCCAATCCTGCCAGCCAGCACGGATCAAGGGCGTGGACGAAAGGCTCCAGAGACACGCGCCAAGTCCCGCCAATATGCCGACCGGCAACTGCCAACGGCGTGCGCGCCGGCGTGCGGGCAATTGCCGCATGACGCGATCGCAAAAGCCGTCATCCGCGACAGGACCTTCGAAATGTTGGCGCAGCAGCGCATCGATGGATGAATCATGCGGGTCGTTCATGAGAGTTCCCTCTTGGTCTCGGATGCTTGCCAGATTGACAGCCAGTTTTGCAACTTGGCCTTGCCGCGCGTCGCGTGGGTTTTCACCGTGCCGAGCGGCATGGCCAGCACGTAAGCAGCTTCTTCGTGACTCAATCCCAATTGCACGCAATGCAATAACACGGTCTGCTCGGCAGGGGACAGGCGCCGCATCGCACGCTCCAGATCTAATTGCAGGTCGATGCTCTCGACGGGCGCTGCCAGCGCTTCGTGTTCGCCGCCATCAGCATCTTCGAGCGCCCCCGTTTTCTTTCGACGGGACTGCAGAAAGCAGGTGTATGCGATGCGATAAAGCCATGTGGAAAAACGCGCGTCGCCGCGAAATTGGTCGATCTTTCGCCATGCCAACAAAAACGCCTCCTGCGCCAGGTCATCGGCACCCGCTTCGTCGCCGTGCAGCAGGCGCCGCAGCTGCGCGCGCACCATGCCCTGATGGCGTCGCAGCAACTGCTCGAACGCACGGTCCTCGTTGCCGAGCAGTAATCGTGCAACGAGGGCCTGGTCGATGCGTGCTTCCGCATCGTGATCAGCCATGCTTGTCGTCGCGATAATTCAGCCACCAGCTGGCGAGGTAGCCGAACCCGGTGATCAACGGCAGCAGGCCAAGCCCCCAGAGTTCGCCGATCCCACGCCCATTTTCGTCATGCATCGGCAAGGCGGCAAACATGGCCATGACGCCCAGGCCGATGCTGATCAGCACGAGGGCTCGTCGCCGTTCGCAGAACTCCACGCGCGGCTCGATCAGCAGCTGCACCGGCGGTGCCACGCCCTTGTCCGCGAGATGCATCACCGCGTTGTAGCGCGCCTTTGTCTGCTGATAGCGATAGCGCAGGACGATCAGCACAATGGCGGTCGGTGCAAATCCCAGCACGAAGAGTATTAGAAATTCCGGTTGCATAAGGGTTCTCTCAGTAGTTTGTATAGATTAATGACGGAACCAACTCACTCATACCGCATCCCTTCGGCGGGTTCGCCACGCAGGATCCGGCGGGTGGACAAGTAGGTGGCCATGCCCACCAGCAGCGTGATCGTGATCGCCACACCCAGCCCGATCACCACCGCCACCACGGTCCCAAGCCC
>JBGSID010000021.1:0-7326 GCA_041751895.1 Lysobacteraceae bacterium
CGAGCGCCTGGCCGGTGGCGGTGAGGGTCTTGTCCGCGTAGACGCCGACGACGATGCAGTCGCTGGCGAGGGTGGCGGCGTCGGTGGCCGGGGCGGCGTGAAGGCTGAAGGCAAGGGCCATCGAGTGGGCTCCGTGATGAGGCGGTGATGTAGGAAAGGGCGATACGGTGGTCAGGGCGGCGATGGTTGGCGGGTCTCCGGCCGGCGCCGCCTGAACCGCCGTAGACGGCTTTGTTCAGGCTTCGCGCCTTTCCGATCACGCCATTCCGTACAATCTCCAAGCGCCATGCGGGCCAAGAGACGGTGCCGCCCGTGTCGGGCGCTGGTCATGGCGCCGAAACGCCAACCTGAACCTGCCGGTTCAACGAACATAAGTGCCAAGCCCGCAAGTTTAAAGCAACCCCCCGCCGGATGCCCGGCTTCCGGAACCCCCGCCCGCAGATGCAGAGACTCGACCGCTACCTGATCCGTGAGTTCGCACAGAGCACATTCGCCGTCATGACGGTGGTGTTGATCGTGCTGCTGGGTGGGGCCTTCGCCGATGTTCTGGGCGACGTTGCCCGAGGCAAGGTGCCGGCAGGCATGCTGTTGGCGCAATTGGGGCTGGTCTTCCTGAAGTGGCTGCCGCTGATCCTGCCGCTGGGCATCATGCTGGGCTTGATGCTGGCGATGGGCCGGCTCTACCGCGATGCCGAAATGCCGGTGCTGGTGTCGATTGGTGTCGGCCCGAAGCGGATGCTGCGGCCGCTGGCCTGGATGGCGTTGCCGGTGGTGTTGGGCGTGGGGCTGTGCTCGCTGTGGCTGGGCCCGTGGGCTGACAGCGTGTCGCAGCGGATGATCGAGGAGGCCGGCCGCAATCTGCTGGTGGCGGGCATGGAGCCGGGCCGTTTCACCGAGTTGCCGGGTGGTGGTGGCGTGATCTACGTCGGCGGCATGTCCGGCGACAACCGCGAGATGCAGCGCGTTTTCGTCTATCGGCAGAAGAAAGACCGTTTCGATGTCACCACATCCCAGACCGGGATGTTGTCGGTGCAGAACGAACACGACCGCTATCTGAGCCTGCAGCAGGGTTTCGAGGTCGAAGGCCCGCTGGGTCCGGGCCGCGACTTCCGGCTGATGCGGTACGCCGAGAACGAAGTGCGGCTGCCGGAAGCCATCGGCTCGCGCCGAAAGGCCGATGCCGTCGAATTGCAGTCGACCCTCGCGCTGCTGGGCGACGTGCGCCCGGAGGCGAACGCGCAATTGCACTCCCGGATCGCACCGCCTTTGCTGACGCTCGCATTTGCGCTGTTGGCCATTCCGCTGTCGCGCAGCTCTCCACGGCAGGCGCGATACGGCAATCTGGCGATCGGCTTCCTGATCTACCTGTTCGCTGTCTTCCTGATGATGCTCGGCACCCAGTGGCTGCAGGACGGCACCTTGCCGGGCGTGCTTGGCCTGTGGTGGATGCTGCTGCCGCTGCTGACGGCGGCGGTGTGGATGTATGCACGCGACGGCGCCATCAAGCGGCCACGGGCGCGGGGCTGAGGCCGGCATGAAACCATTTCCAAAAATCCATGATCTCTATATCGGCCGCATGGTGCTGGGTGCGGTGCTGCTGACGTGGACCGTCCTGATCGGTCTGGATGCTGCCATCAGCGGCATGTTGACCGAGATGAGCGATATCGGCACCGGTAATTACGACTTCCTGGCCGCGCTGACCAACGTCGTTTACAGCCTGCCGCGTCGCGCTTATGTGCTGTTTCCGACCTCTGCCGTCATCGGCTCGCTGGTCGGTCTCGGCCAGCTTGCGGCCAGTTCCGAGTTGACGGTGCTGCGTGCGCTGGGTTTGTCGCGTCGGCGGATCAGCCTGTCGGTCGTGCTGTCGCTGGTCGTGCTCACCGGGTTGATGGTCGTCGCTGGCGAAACGGTTGCGCCGTGGGCGCAGCGCCGTGCCGACATGCTGAAAGCCGCAGCGAAGTCCAAGGACGTGATCGTTGCGCAGTATTCCGGCCTCTGGGCGCGCGAAGGCGATGTGTTCCTCAACGCCCAGACCGGCCAGGAGCGCAACGAGAAGGGCCGGCAATGGCTCGAACTCAACGATGTGCGTCTGTTCGAGATGGGTGCCGATGGCCGTCTGGCGTCCATCACCCATGCCGGCAGCGCGGAACATCATCAGGGTGAGTGGATCCTGCGTGATGTCGAGCGCACCCGCTTCGAGCCCAAGGCCGCCGTTCGCACCACTGCTGCCGAAGAACACTGGGCGTCGCGTCTGGATATCGCGGCCCTGGCTGCCAGCGCCCGCGACATCTGGCGCCCACGCTACCTCACCGCGAGCCAGCTCAAGGACGGGATCGAATACCGCAAACGCAACGGTCTGGATTCCAGCGAATTCCAGGAACACTACTGGGGGCGCTGGTTCTACCCGCTCAACGTACTGGTGCTGTGCCTGCTCGCGGTGCCATTCGCGTTCGGCTCGCTGCGAAGTGGTGGTCTGGGCAAGCGCCTGTTCCTCGGGATCATCTTCTCACTGGGTTTCTGGCTGGTGCAGACCCAGTTCGTACGCCTCGCCGGTGTGTTCAAGTTCGACTACCGCATCGCGTACACGATGCCCGCGCTGGCGATGCTCGCGCTGACGCTGTGGTTGTTCAAACGCAGGTCCGCGTGATCGCTTGAGGATCTCTCTGGCCTGACAGGGCACCGTGTGCCGTGTGCTCCCGTGTACCGTCGTCGTGTAACTCCCTGTAGGAGCGACGGAAGTCGCGATGCCGTTGGTCCTGGTTGCGCGCCCCGAGGGGCTTCTCGATGCGATGCCCCGATGGCGCCTACCGCGCGATTTTTTCCACCCGAACAATCCGTGTGCCACTCGCGCGGTCGTGCCAGGTCAACCGTTGGCGATCGAACCACGCCCACCAGAAGCCGAGGCCGCCCAGCAGCAGCGAAGCGGTGCCGACGAGGTAGCGCTGGATCAGTTGCTTCCGTGTTGGAGGTGTTTTGCCGAGCCCGACCACGCGCAGCCGCCACGGGCGCATGCCGAGTGTCTGTCCGCCGCGCGCCCAGCTGATGACGGCGTAGGCACCGGTGACGAGCCAGCAACACAGCCAAAGCAGAACGCCGAGGACGCTCCACGTGTCCAGGACGTCGCGTTTGTCGTGTCCGGCAAGGTAGTAGCCGAGATTGAAGAGCGCCGACAGCAGCATCCACAGTGCCAGTGCCGGCCAGAGGTCATAGAACAGGGCTGCGAAGCGTCGGACAATCAGTGTCTGTGGTTTGGGCGGGGGGGAGTGCGAGGCAGGGATGTCGGTCATCGCGACAGGATAAGGTGGATCGTGTATCCGTAAAAAGTTCGAGTCCTCTTGGATGGCAAAGGCCATTCCCGTGGACCGCAGCACGAGGCCGGTTGGCCAAATCCAAACGACGATGTTGGTGAGCACACGGCACACCGCGTTACCCTCTCCGGATATGACTGCCGCCACGCCCTCCGAACGACGCGCACAGGCGCTCGCGTTGCCTCCGCTGCGCGATGCCGATGCTTCGGTGATCGATGTGTTCATCGAAACGATGTGGGCCGAGAACGGGCTCGCCAAGCAGACACAGGCGAGCTATCGGCGTGATCTGGAAGGCTTCGCACGCTGGCGCAACGGCGTATCCGGAGGCCTCGTGGGCGCGGATCGGCCGACGTTGTTCGATTACCTCGCGTGGCGCACCGGCAGTGGTTATTCGCCGCGCAGTAACGCGCGGTTGTTGTCGACGTTGCGCGCATTTTTCGCACTGCAGGTGCGTCGGGGCACGCGCGCCGACGACCCCACCGCGCTGCTTGATCCGCCGAAGTTGCCGCGATCACTGCCGAAGGCGCTCAGCGAGCGTGATATCGAGGCATTGCTGGCTGCGCCGGATATCACCCAGCCGCTGGGGCTTCGCGACCGTGCGATGTTCGAGCTGATGTATGCCGCCGGGCTGCGTGTGAGTGAGTTGGTGGAACTGCCGGCGACCGGCGTGAACCTGCGTCAAGGCGTGTTGCGTGTGAGCGGCAAGGGCGGCAAGGAGCGGCTGGTGCCGCTGGGTGAGGAAGCGCAGCATTGGCTATCCCGTTATCTCGCGGAGTCACGCCCGGCGCTGGCGGGCAAGCGCACACCGATGGCGCTGTTCCTGAATATGCCAGTGCAGGGCACGGCCGGTAGCGAGGCGCTGAGCCGGCAGCAGTTCTGGGGACTGGTGAAGCGTTATGCCGGTGTCGCCGGGATCGACCCGCGCAGGATCAGCCCGCACGGGCTGCGCCACAGCTTCGCTACCCATCTGTTGAACCACGGCGCGGATCTGCGCGCGCTGCAGATGCTGTTGGGCCATGCCAGCCTGTCGACGACCCAGATCTACACCCTGGTTGCGCGTGAACAGCTGAAACGGCTGCACGCCCAGCATCACCCTCGTGGCTGACTGGGCGTCTCGGGCCGCTGGCCTGTCCGTGCCACGGTTGTCGTCACCATGTGGACGCGTGAGAGCAGGTCCCCAGCCCGTCCGCCCGAGGCAAAGCCGGCATGCGACAATCGCCTGAACTTCGCTGGTGCCGGGGCGGTCCAACCGCCGCGCCATGTCCCTATCCGATGGAATCGACCTGAATGAAACTTCCGCTGTTCACTCTGCTTTGCGCCCTCAGTGTCTCCGCCTGCGCACAATCCACCTCCGCAGATGCGGACAAGGCTGCATCTGCAGGCGACACGGCTGGCAGTCCATCTGCCGCCGCGCCTGCCAGTGCCTCGGCAAGCGCACCCGTTGCGGGCAAGCCGGTTGATCCTGCGAAGGAAGCCATGGTCCGTGCGGCGCTCAAAAGCCTCAACGAGAAGATCGTGGCCGACAAGGTCGGTCCCGCGCCGATGCCAGGTTTCCAGGAAGCCATCGTCGGCGGCCAGGTGCTGTACATCAGCGACGATGGTCGCTACATGATGCAGGGCATGCTGTTCGACTTGAAAGCCAAGAAAGATCTCAGCCAGCTCGGTATCAGCGCCCTGCGCCGTGAAGAGCTGAAGAAGATCCCGGTCAGCGATCGCATCGTGTTCGCGCCGGCCGGCGTATCCAAGTACACGGTTTCGGTCTTTACCGATATCGAATGCGGCTACTGCCGCAAATTGCATTCGGAAATCGCCGAATACAACAAGCTTGGCATCGCGATCCAGTATCTCGCCTTCCCCCGCGCGGGCCTCGGCACGCCGGATGCGCTCGCGATGGAGTCCGTCTGGTGTTCCGTCGACCGCCGCAAGGCGCTGACCGATGCGAAAAATGGCAGCAAGGTGCCGCCCAAGCGCTGCACCAACCCTGTGAGCGATCAGTACAAGCTTGGTCAGCGTCTCGGCTTGCAGGGCACGCCGATGATCATCAACAGCGAGGGCGTGGCGCTGCCGGGCTATCTGCCGCCAGCGCAGCTGCTGGAAGCGCTGGACAAGCTGGCGTCCGAGTCCACCAAGGCCGTCGCCAAAGCCGACACCGGCGCGGGCGGCCGTTGATCGGTTAGTCGCCCGTTCGACGCGTGGCTGACCCCGAGGGCCGGCCGCGCGGAGTGGTGTTCCGGTACACTTTGCGGCCCGCGCATCGTAGATATGCATCGGACATGATCGTCCTTGAGGGCCAATCAGCCCTATCCCCGTTCCGCCGCGACCGTCTCGAAGCCCGTCTCCAGGCCATCGTTCCCCAGCTCCGTGTCGTCGGTGCCTGGTTCACGTACTGGGTCGAGCCGCAGCCCGGAGAAACTCCGGATTCCCCCACGCTAGAGCGCATTCTTGAAGCGCACGGCCACCGTGAGCCACTCGCCGACGGTGCCGTCTCCCGCTTCGTCGCGCCGCGTCTGGGCACGATCTCGCCCTGGGCCAGCAAGGCCAGCGAGTTGTTGCGGGGCGCCGGACTCCCGGTGAAGCGTGTCGAACGCGGTACCCGGATCGATCTGATCGGCTGGAACGATGACCCGGCCACCCGCGCAGCCGTCGCCAAGGTCCTGCACGACCCGATGACCCAGTCGCTGCTGGCCGATCCGGCCGACGCGGCCGCGCTGTTCTCTATTCCGGCGCGCGGCCTGCTGGAGATCATTCCGTTGGCCGATCTCGAATCGGCCAACGCCCGTCTGGGCCTGGCGCTGGCCGACGATGAGATCGAATACCTGCGTGCGCGGTATCGCGACATGGGCCGCGATCCGCACGACGTCGAACTGATGATGTTCGCGCAGGCAAACTCCGAGCATTGCCGGCACAAGATCTTCAACGCGGCGTGGACCATCGACGGCCGCGAGCAGTTGTCGAATGGCGGCAATGTCTCGCTGTTCAAGATGATCAAGCACACCCACGCGCAGACGCCGGAGAACACGCTGTCGGCCTACAGCGACAACGCCGCAGTGGTGGCGGGCTATCCGTCGAAACGCTTCCGGCCGGATCCGGCGACGCTGGAATACCGCGCCGAGGCCGAAACGCCCAGCGCGTTCTGCATCAAGGTCGAAACCCATAATCACCCGACCGCGATTTCACCGTTCCCCGGTGCGTCCACCGGCAACGGCGGCGAGATCCGCGATGAAGGCGCGACCGGCCGCGGCGGCAAGCCGAAGGCCGGCCTCTGCGGTTTCAGTGTCTCGCATCTGCGCATTCCGACCTTGTCGCAGGTGTGGGAAGACCCCGGCGAAAGTGGCCCGCGCGTGCTCAATCCGCGCATGGCGCCAGCGCTGGAGATCATGCTCGACGGCCCGCTTGGTGCAGCAGCGTTCAACAACGAATTCGGGCGACCGAATCTCACCGGCTACTTCCGCGCCTTCGAGATCCGCGAAGGCGCGTCGGGGCTGGTCCGCGCCTACGACAAGCCGATCATGCTCGCCGGTGGCTTGGGCGCGATCGATCGTCCGATGGTGACGAAACAGACGCTGTCGCCCGGCGATGCGGTGATCGTGCTCGGCGGCCCGGCGATGCTGATCGGCCTTGGTGGCGGTGCGGCCAGTTCGGTCGCGTCCGGCGACAGCGCCGAAGACCTCGATTTCGCCAGCGTGCAGCGCGACAACCCGGAAATGGAGCGCCGCTGCCAGGAAGTGATCGACCGCTGCGTCGCGCTCGGCGAACGCAATCCGATCAAGTGGTTCCATGATGTCGGTGCCGGTGGACTGTCGAACGCCATTCCCGAACTGCTGCACGACTCGGGCGTCGGGGGCGTGATCGATCTGGCGAAAGTGCCGAGCGACGACCCGTCGCTGTCGCCCATGCAACTGTGGTGCAACGAGTCGCAGGAACGTTACGTGCTGGGCGTCGCCCAGGATCGCCTGGCCGATTTCGCGGCGCTGTGCGAGCGCGAGCGCTGTCCGTTCGCGGCGGTGGGCGTGGCGAC
>JBGSID010000022.1:0-9896 GCA_041751895.1 Lysobacteraceae bacterium
GACCGCCACGCTCGCGACCATGCTCCTGGCCAACTGGACGATCGCCTCCACCCAGATCGGTGGCGCGATGGGCCTGAAACTACTCGATTCGGTACAGCGCCTCGGCAGCGATCACGCCCAGACGTTGTTCGGCCTCGCCAATCGGCCCGCCGAAATGGCGTGGTACGCGATCGCATTGATCGTCGCGCTGTGGTTGGGGCGCTGAGCCCGCGCGTCAAACCTCGATCAGCGTCTCGCGCCCAGCAAACCGACCGTGTAACCCGCAGCGCGCAGCCGACTCGTCGCTTTCGAATTCAGCACCACCAACATGATCAGGCCGAGCAGCGGTATGAACATCAACGCCACGCAGATGGCCTTGTTGACCGTCGAATACGCCAGGCCCGAGCCGAGCTTGAGCACGCCTGCGATGGCCAACCCCAGTGCTGCGAACAGGATCACGAACGCCAACGGACCGATCGCCACCCGCGAAAACGCCGCAAGGAAGTAGGCCAGGATCGCGTAGATGACCAGCTTCTGGCCTGCAGCGATCTCCTCGACATTGCTATCGATGGTTTGTGCCACGCGGGACTGCGGACTCTGATAAGGGTTGCTCATGCTCAAGGCGCCTCGTTGGAACACAGGGATGGGATGACGGTAGCGCACGGATTGTTCCATCCCCAGCGATGAAGTGCACCCGTCCCGGAGCCCTCTCGATACCATCGCAAAAACCCCACACGCCTATCGTGCAATGCGGGCACCCAGCCTCGGTAGCAGCAGCCCCGTGCGTGCACGGTACGTCGCCCACTCCGGATAACGCGCCATGCTGGCGTCCTTGCGAAGCATGTTCGGAACGAACACGGACAGCCATACCCACGCCAGGACCACCCATGGCAGCCAATGTCCGGCGACGACGGCGAAACTGGCATACAGCATCATCTCGCCCAGATAGTTCGGATTGCGCGTGCACGCGAAGAAACCATCACGAATGAGGCCACGACGCGCCCGCAGCACGAAGTACTTCTGCGCATCGGCGCCGACCATCAGCGCCACGCCGAGCGCATACAGCATGATCGCAGCACCGAGCACCGGCGATGGTTGCTCGATCCGCTGCGTGACGATCAGCCAGGGTGCAATCCAATACGGCCCAAGGACGAACAACCAGGCATTGAGCGCACCGAACACCGTGACTTTCTTCTGCCATGCGGGATCCGGAAAGATCGCCTCCTTCAGCAGCCAGATCAGGCCATAACTGCCGTGAAGACCGAAATAGACCCAGGCGGTCGGCGTCCATACGTCGTACATCGCCATCAAGGCGAGCACGAACACCGGTGTTCCGCCCTTCTGCAGGTTGATCGCCCAGGCGAACTTGATGACCTTGGGCCCACCGAGAAAATCATCGGTGAGGTAATCGCGGAGTCTGAGCAACCGGGTCAGCAGCCTATCCATCATCGGTCTTCCATCTCAGTGTTCGAGGAACCGCACGGCAACGTGATCGCTGATCGAATCGGTGGAGACCTTCTCATCCACGACACATCCATCTGTTGACGCATCGGTACATTGCGGCATCGGCACGCCATCAGCGACGATTTCCGCACAGCACGACCAGCGCGATCCCGCCGATGATCGCGAGCGTTGCCAGCATCAGGCGCAACGTCATGGCTTCACCGAGCAGAACCACCGCACCCAGCGCCGCAATCACCGGCACGCTGAGCTGCACAGTGGCAGCATGCGTCGACTTCAATTCCGGCAGCACCGTGTACCAGAGGGCATATCCCACCCCTGAGGTCAGCGCACCCGAGGCGATGGCGTAGCTGATCCCTGTCACATCCCAACCTGTCACATCCCAAACGATGTGAGTGCTCATCGCAAGACTCAACACCACTGAAAAAAGCGCAGCACGCAGAAAATTACCGGCAGTGACCGCTGTCGGATCGCCCGCGCCTTTGCCGCGCAGCGAATACACACCCCAGGCCATGCCCGCCACCAACATCATGGCCGCAGCCTTCGGCTCAGGTGCGGACAAACCAGGCAACAGCAGCGCCACGAGCCCGCCCAATGCCAGCATCAAGCCGACCGACTGAAGCGGCGTCATCCGCTCGCCCCGCCACACCCCGTACGCGATCATCGTCGCCTGCACCGCACCGAACAGCAGCAACGCGCCCGTCGCGGCCGACAGGCTGACATAGGCGAACGAGAACCCGGCTGCATAGGCGAACAGCGCGAACGCCGACAGCCAACGCCCTCTTCCGGATACCGTGGCAAGCACTGCGACCGGACGCAGGTGCACGATCATCCACAGCACGACCGCACCCGACAACAGGCGGATCGTAGTGAAACCCGCAGCATCGATGAGCGTGCGATCCAACGCCGCGCGGCACAGCAATGAGTTGCCGGCGAAGGCAAGCATCGCCAGTCCAGTCAGCGCGACGATTCGAAGACGCGACATGTCTCCGCCCTCTCGTTCAGAGCAGACAGGCGCTCCGCCATCGTCGGCCGATTCACGCACGTGCGGCGACCTTCTGGAGACGGGACGCTGCCGCCGAAAGGAGGCATCGGGAATACAGCTTGTGAAAACCAAGCAGGCACTGAAAGACAACACCCATCTTGCGTTTTCCGTTCGCATCGATTGCGGAAGGCATGACCGCAGAACCGAAATACAAACGGGTTCGCGTGCCGGACCCTGCGTCCGTCGCGGGAACCGTCATGAGCCAGGATTTCGTCCGCCCCGTGAAGTCGACCAACAACAGTTGATCCGCAGGTCGTGCTTCCACGCGCCACGCAGCGAAGATCTCTGTGCCACCATCGGCAAGATGCCTTACATCGGAATCCGATGACGGCCGAGCGACAAACCACTTCAAGATAGCGCGCTCGACCTTGAACAACGGCGTCGTGTAGAACGCCTCGATATAGACCGGAAGAGACACCGTGCCATCGACTTCGATGACGTAGCCATCGGTGTACGCACCAGCGTCCCGACACGTGCGCAGCAACGCTGTCGCCGGAAGGTCACTGCGAACGACACCTGTCATGGCCGCGACGCGCACACGTCACGCGCCAACATCGAACGCACGACAGAAACGCACGCACACCGCATCAATCGCACCGCATCAGTCGCGCAGCCATTTCAGCATCATCGGATATTGCACGGGCCCACAGTCGGGCGTGAATCCACGCGATGCCGTCATCCCCGTCTCGCACAAGCCCTTGAGACCGGGATAGACGCCGAACGCGTACATCTCCAGCAGATCGCGGGACTTGCCGTTGTAACCACCCTCGTGGATCAACACATCGCCAGGAAGCCCCAGCTCGACGGCGGCGGCGTAAGCCCATGCCATCGCTTCCAGCTCACCCGAGTACTCGGCCTCGGCGGCATTCGGCTGATCCTCATGCGCCTGCAGGCGCAAGGCACGCGGCAACACCGCGAGATGACCGGCTTCATGCAGCAGGTCACCGGGCCAGAGCAACTTGTCCGGATCAACCACGATGCCGCCAGCCCGGAGTGCGATCCCGGGCAGGAACGTGTCGGACGGAAGCGTCTCTTCCGTGATGGGAATACCGATATCCGTAAGGAAGTCGACGATGGGTCGGAAGCTGGTCTGATGTTGCATGAGAATTTTCCGATGCCGGAGGTCTGATGTCGATGCGAAGCGTCTCTGTACCAGCGGAAGCCTACACGGTTCCATCGAGTCCATTTTAGATCGGCCTGCTTCGATCAGCCTGCTTCGATCAGCCTGTTCCGATCAATCCGCTTTGGATCCACGCCAACAACGCGGGCTCAGAAGCAAGATGATCCGAAAACGATCCTGCGATGCAATGCGCGACCGCCGCCGCGACATGCGGACTGGTCAAACGATCCCGGGTCGGACGCCCGTATTCGGGATCATCGAGGCGCACGCAGACCGCCGCATGCAAGCCACGCCTCAGAACACGCTCGATCCGTGCCCGGCGCAGCCCACGACAAACCTCCGGCAATGCTTGTCTTGTCCCCGCGACAAGACCTCGCAGCAACCCGTCCACATGGGTTCCGCCGCCTGTGGTGCGCGTCACGTTGGCGAAGCTCTCCAGCGAAGCACCCGGATCGCTGCACCATGTTGCAGCGACCTCAACGAGGATCGATTCAGCGGACGACGTGCAGACGAACATCTTTCCAAGCCGATCATCCCTGCGAAACGTCGCAGACGCCTGCACATATGCGGCAAGCCCGTCGGACTCGTGGAAACGATGCTCACGCCGATCCTTGAAACACAAACTCAGGCGCGGAAACAGATAAGACATTTCCCTGAGCCGCGCCAATACCGGCCCCGGGTCCAGCCATGTTGTCGAGAAGATCTCAGGATCGGGCGCGAACACGACACGCGTCCCGCGGGTATCGGCCGTGCCGATCTCACTGAGTCCAGACACCGCAAGACCACGCTCGAAACGCTGGCGATGACGGCGACCATCGCGGCTGACCTCCAGCTCCAACCATGCCGACAACGCACAGACCGCAAACAGGCCCACGCCGCGCGTGCCGATATGTTCATGCGGCGCATGCCCATCGAATGTCGGCCCGTCATGAAAGGACGTGAGTGCTCTCTCGGCAAAACACACGCCGTCGACCTCGTCGAGACGGATGCCCCGCCCGTCGTCCTCGACGCTGATCGCACCGTCCTCCGTGATCTCGACCGAAATGCGACTGCAATACCCTGCCAGATGTTCATCGAGCGCGTTCGCGACAACTTCCCAGAGCATCTGGCCCAAGCCCGCGCCGTCATGCGTGTCGCCGATGTACATGCCGGGACGCAGGCGTATGGCTTCAAGCGTATGCAATTCCATGGCAGCCACGATTTCTAAGGAAAAGAAGGGTGAAAGCGCTGAAGAGGTTTCAAGCGGAAAAACGAAACAGCGCAGTGGCATCCGACGATGGGCGCAAGCGGAAGTGGTCGTCGATGAGATGGAAATGATACCTACACGATCTCGAATACGACCCACGCGGCGGCAAATGAATGTCTATATTTTTTCAGCGATGCAAAGATCACAGACGAATCACCAGAGCGGGCGCCTGATCTCTGCCGGAATTTGCCCGCATGGCCTTCCAACATCCAACCATCGGTGCTGTTTTATCCATTGGAGCGCGATCGTGCAAAGTGATGTGATCATCGGCGGATACGTAGGCGGAAAACTGTTCAGCTGGACGGATGAAGAAGCCGTTCTGGTCGCCAACCATTTCAACTATATCGTCGCATGGGAAGCCGGCGTCAGCCCCGAGGGCGACATCAGTTACAACTTCGGAACCGTGGCGAAAAATGGAAGCTACGTCGGCCCTGCAAGCATGCAAGAGCGCTTCGAACTGCTCTCACGTGCAGGTGGCCCCAAGACGATCCTCCTGTCGCTGGGCGCAGGAACCGGCTACAGCAGCTACGCCAACATGGCCGCACTGGGCTTTGCACGCAACGGCATCGTCTACAACAACTGGAAAGCGATCCACGAAGCACTCCCGATGATCGACGGCATCGATTTCGACGATGAAGAGGGCTTGTCGGAAGCCAACGACAGGGTCATCGTCGAGTTCACGAAGATGCTCAAAGAGATCGGATTCAGGCAAGTCACCTTCTGTCCGTACACGCAGAAAAATCACTGGGAGAAGATCTGGGCTGCCGTCGAGCACGTGTGTCCCGGGTACGTGAGCCATTTCAATCTGCAGTGCTATTCAGGTGGCGCAGGCAACGACCCCAACCACTGGTTCCCGCCGAACGCTACTGAAACACTGGTACTCCCTGGACTGGATGCCACGCAGGCTCCTGCGCAGATCCTCCACATCCTCAACACTTGGCAGACGCCGTCTTACCGTCTTCGCGGCGCCTGGTACTGGACGCTCGACGTCATCGATATTCCACAGATGAAAGCGTATTCGGAAGCGCTTCTTTATGGCATCGCACCCGTCACGCAGGCGGCGTAGAACGCGCGAGCCGAACCATCAAGGTGCCATTGTCGTGACACCGCCCGGCTACAGGGGGAGGGGCGGAGGGGATCAACGACGGTTGATTCCCTCCGCCTACTTTGCTCGTGCTTGCCGGCATTTACTCCGGAACGCATTCAATCCCGCAACTGATGCGGAACACATGCCCATCCGGATGACGGATATGCATTTCGCGGACATTCCACGGCATATCGGTGGGCGGCCAAGTGACTTCGATATCGTGTTCAAGACATTCGCGATGGACCGCATCCACGTCATCAACCCAGACCGACATCCAGACACCTTTTTCTGCAGCTTCGTTGGAATCGGGACCGAAGGTGGCGGCGTAGCCACTCTGCCCACGCCCGCCTTGCCCATCACGGCACAGGAAAATCTCGAAATGCCCCGACTTCACGCCACCGAAGCTCGGCGGTGAACCCCACTCCCAGCCTTTCGTCCAACCGAGCGCCTCGAACCAAGCGAAGCTTTTCGCCAGATCGGAAACATTCAAGATCGGGGTCATGTGCTTGACGCGCATCGTACGTCTCTTCACGTTAGAAAAATTTCATTGGGCAAATAAGTCGCAGGCTTTACGCACCTTCAGATGCTATCGATTCCCGACACCAAGATGGTTCATGACGCTTCACGTAGACACCCTACGACAGCCCATGTGGCTTGCGGCACTTTTTTGGCGATCGCGAGTTCGGCATCGATCCGAACTCGAGACCCGAAAAATGCACATCACGTGCATTTTTCAACAAACCGCTGCGCGCGATCAGGACAGATTGATGCAGTGACCCCGTGAGTCACAAGACCAGAAGGCGGTCTCTTCCCACGCGGTACCGTAACAGGTGAATTCGTAATACTGCTTCAGCATCCCGTTGGGATAGTAGTACGAGATCGTCTTGACCTCACCCTGATTCGCCGGACCACAGGTTCCCAGCCCTTGCGCGGAGGCAGAACCGCTCATGCTCATGGCGGCAGCGAATACTACGGCCAAAACGCCCGTCATCATGCTTTTGTTCATGGGTACTCTCCTTAGTTTGACCGCCGCCGATGTGCGCTTGAACCGTTGCGAGCAAGCGGTTCTGCAGTGCGCGCGGCGCGGCGGAGCCGTCGCGCATCGAGAGTGTATCCCTCACCCCTTCATTTAACGCAAGGAGAATGAAGCCCGATTGCCGGCTATTGAAGGACTGCATCCGATTCGTTCCGCACTTCAGCGCGATGTTGGAACAGGGGTAAACCTACTTTCTCATCCATCATTTCGGGAGCGCCGGGCGCGCAGTTCACGCAGGTACGGCACCAGGCGATCGCGCCAGACGCGGTAACCCGCCTGGTTGGGATGAACGCCATCGGTGACGAAGTAGCCGCCGTTCTGCTGGCCTGCGGCATCCACGAACAGCGGATAGAGGTCGAGATAGGACACGAACCCCGAAAACTGCGGGCTTCTCGCCAACTCCGCGATCCGGCGATTGACCGGCAGCAGCACATCGCGATTCTTCGCCGCATCGTTCGTCGGGATGAGCGATTGCAGCACGATGCGCGCATCGGGCTTACGCGCGTGGACGGCGGCCAGCACTTGGACGATGCCCGCCACCACGCTGTCCACGACCGGCGTTTCTTCCGCCCAGGTGTTGTTGACGCCGATGAGCACCAGGATGACGTCAGGATTCAACTCCGGCGGATCGAGCTGCCCCAGCCCGCCCGCCGACGCCGGCAGGATGCGATACAGCACGTGCTCGGTGCGGTCGCCGGAAATCCCGAGATTCAGCGCACGGTTCTCGGCCGGCACGCCTGCGAACGATTCGTCCCAAGACTGCTTGCCGAACCGTTGCCCGGTCACCCATGGGTTGTCGCCCAACTGCCAGAAATCGGTGATCGAATCGCCGAGAAACACCAGTTTCACCTTCGACAGCGCTTCGGTATCGCGCAGTTGCACGGCGATATCCGCCTCGCGCTTCTGCCAATACTCCACCCGCTGCGTCGGCTTCGTGGACACGAAGTCGTCCGCAGCCTGTGCCCGGAACCCGAACGAAGCGATCATCAGCACGACGAGCGCGCACGCAGCGCGCTGAAGTACACCCCGACCCTCCACGCGATCACATATATACGTTTGGATCGGCGACATCATGGCAGCCCTCGTTGGTGTGGCCATTGTAGGGTGGGGTGAGCGCAGCGATGCCCACCATCACGACACACCAGACCCCGAGAACCTCGAGCGACACCGGCTCTTCATGGCAGGGTGCGCCGCACTCAACCCGCCTTGTCCGCCCGGAAACCGCGCATGACGCTCCTCTCATGCGGCCTACGTCCGTCTGCATCCTGGCGACCTTTGACTTTCAAACCGAAAAGACGTAGTACGTGGGCGTAGCCACTCGAATGCAGTGCGAACTGATTGGCTACTTGCCGAGCATGGGAATCTTTTCAATAAAAGGAGCTTATATGAAAATCTCAACTACGTTGTGCTTGTCGCTTCTGATCGCCTCACCAATGGCGCATACGGCCGAGACGGGAAATTCGTCTTTCGTGAAACTCAATGAGAAAGCCAACTTCATCAACGGCGAAAACCTGATCAAATCCGAAAGGCCGGAAATCGGTGAATCGACCACGATCGAACAGCAATCCCTGGAGGAAAGGGCATCGGGATTGAGCGCAATCATGGTGACGCCGGATGGCGAATTGCGTGAAGAAAGAATGAACCCCGAGGACGTCCTGGCCTTCGAGAAAGCCATCGCGGAACTGGAAAAAATCGGCGGGATGGAAACGATCAAGGAAGCTCAACCCGACGGCAGCACTGCCCAGACATTTTCCATGATCGCCCCGCGGGTCGTCATGCCCCCGGACCAGAGAGTGAAAATCAACAATACCGTTGCCGCTCCGTACTGGCATGTCGGCCGCATCGCCGTCGGCTGTACCGGAACGCTGATCTCGGCAAAGCATGTGCTGACTGCGGGGCATTGCGTCTCCAACGGGTCCGGGTCCTGGTACTACAACCTGAACTTCACCGTGGCCCAGAACGGCAGTTATCAACCATGGGGCACGCGGTCATGGACTCGCGCGATCACCACCAGCGCATGGCACAACAACAGGAACAGCAACTATGACTATGCGCTCATCGTATTGAGTGCGCCGGCCCATGGCGGGCATGCAGGATGGGGCGTCTACGGCGGGGGAACGCATTCGATTACCGGTTACCCAGGAGACAAGCCCTTCGGCACGATGTGGACGGGATCGGGCGGCGTATGGACCAGCGGCTCTTACAGGCTTTGTTACACCATCGACACCGCCGGCGGCCAGAGCGGAAGCGGCATCGCCAATGGAGGAGCAGGCGTTTACGTTCGCGGCATCCACACCACGGGCTCGTCGTCGCAGAACTGCGGCACCCGGCTGACGGGCACGGTCTACAACAAGCTGCAGAATTGGATCGCCACTTACCCAAATTGATCGACGATAGAACATCCCGTTGAAATTGCCGTGGCGTTTCGCACAAGCGGGACGCCACGGCACCAACGTCACGCCCTAGAAAATCAGATGGTTTCGTAGGGTGGGGTAAGCGCAGCGCAACCCCACCATCACGACATATCAAATCCTTAGATCATCAAACTACACCGGCTCTTCATGGTGGGGTTCGCTGCGCTCACCCCACCCTATTTGCTTTGTTCGACAAATCGCCAGATTAACGGTGCGCGCTACGAATAAAGGCCGCAGGTCGAGCCTTACACCCCATTTGACGCTAGGAACTTACCTGATTAGACGTAGATACTGTTATCCAGATCAAGCTCCGTGAAGTGCTGGGTTGAAGGGCTTGCCTGATTTGATGACGCCGAAGGCGACCTGGGCCAACTTGCGCATCATGGCGCCGATGATGAGCTTAGGTGGTTTTCCACTCGCTTGAAGCCGTTGGCGGAAGGCTTTGCCCCAAGCCGTTTTGTAAATGGCAACCATCGCCGGCATGTACAGCGCTCGTCGCAGGAAAGCA
>JBGSID010000023.1:0-2939 GCA_041751895.1 Lysobacteraceae bacterium
GGGCTGCCGAAGACGCGCGCGGCGACGCTGCGGGCGTTGTCGGCAGCGGTGGCGGATGGCCGGCTGTCGTTCGAGGGCGGTCAGCGGCTGGACGATTTCGTCGAACGTGCAACCTGTTTACCAGGCATCGGCCCGTGGACCGCGCAATACATCGCGATGCGTGCGCTGGCATTGCCGGATGCGTTTCCGGCGGGCGATCTGGTCTTGCAACAGCGACTCGGACAAGCAGATGGCGTTGCGCGCCTGAGCGAGCGCGCGTGCGAGGCGCGCTCACAGGCGTGGCGACCGTGGCGTGCATACGCGGTGCTGCATCTGTGGCATCTTCCGCCGTCGAATCAAACGTTGGACGCGGCATGATCTTTTTCGAACGCTTCGACACGCCCATCGGTGTGCTGACCATCGCCGCCGATGCCGATGGCTTGCGTCATATCGAATTCCCGAGCAACCGGCATCCCGCCGATCGCTACGATTGGGCACAGGGCGCGCGCGATGAGGCGGCGGCGGTACTGACGGCATCGCGTACGCAGTTGCTCGAATACTTCGCAGGTCAGCGGCGCGTGTTCGATCTGCCGTTGTCGCCGTCGGGCACACCGTTCCAGTTGAAGGTGTGGCGGATGCTGGCGACGATTCCCTACGGCGTGACCTGGAGTTACCGCGATCTGGCGCAGGCCATCGGCAACCCCGACGGCACGCGCGCGGTGGGCGCGGCGAACGGACGCAATCCGCTGCCGATCGTGCTGCCCTGCCATCGGGTGATCGGCGCCGACGGCAACCTGACCGGTTTCGGTGGCGGGTTGCCGATCAAGGAGGCACTGCTGCATCTGGAAGGCGCGTTGCCGATGCAGGACAACCGCGATCTGTTCGGCTGAAAGCTTGCCTCAAGCGCTACGCCACGCGCACAACGAAAACGCCCGGCGCGAAGCCGGGCGTTGGGTGACATGGAAACGGGAGTGATTCGTCAGCGGATCGAGGTATCCAGCGCACGCAGGGCATCGGCGAGATCGAGGTGGCCGCTGCGTTCGAGATCTTCGGCGGTATAGACGCGGCCGACACCGCTGCCGCAACGCAGCGGCTTGCCTGCTTTCTCGGCGCGGAGATTCTGCGCCGTGATCACGCGGGAACCGGTGCTGCGCAGGCAGGTGCGGGCGGGTTCGCGCGGGGTGTCGGCTTCACTGGTTTGGGCCGTTGTTTGCGCAGTGGTCTGCGCGGTTTCGGTTTCGCCGGTGTCTTTGGTCACGGTGACGGTCTGGGCGGCGGCGCTGCCGACAGCAGCGGCGAGCAGGACGGCGAGCAGGATGCGGGTCATGGTGGCGTCTCCGGTGGAAGCGATCTTTCAACCTTACGCCGACACGGCGCCGCCTGCCTGAACATGACTGGCTGCGTTCAGAGCGCTCTCAACGTGCAGGGCAGGTCACGCGACGCGGACGAGCCTGCAAATGCCGAAATCCTGCAGACATCGGCGGCGTTTATCATTCCTGCATGAAACAACATCCCGTGAGTCCTTCCCTGCCCGCGCGCTATACACGGATTGGTGCGATCGTCATCTCGATCGTCTGCGCGACCCTCCTCTCTGCTTGCGCCAGCCGCCCGGTAGCGGCGCCCATCGGCCCCGGGCCAGCGCGAGAATCCAACCTGGTGGTGCTGGTGTCGATCGATGGCTTGCCCGCCTCGATGCTGGGCCAGGGCGTGATGCCGACGCTCGACCGTATCGCCAGCGAAGGCGTCCATGCGGCGTGGATGAATCCCAGTTTCCCCACCGCCACGTTTCCGAATCACCACACCATCGCCACCGGGCTGCGGCCGGACCATCACGGCATCGTCCACAACAACATGATCGATCCGGCGCTCGGGATCTTCGTCTCGAAGGAAAGCAGCGCCGATGACGGCCGCTGGTGGGGCGGCGAACCGATCTGGGCGACGCTGCAGAAACAGGGCGGTATCGCCGCGACCATGTTCTGGCCGGGATCGCGTGCGGAGATCGCCGGGCAGCGACCGCGCTACAGCCGTGCGTTCGACAAGACGCTCACGCCCGCCGCGCGCGTCGACCAGGTGCTGACCTGGCTGGATCTGCCGCAACGCCATCGCCCGCAACTGGCCACCCTGTATTTCGACCAGTACGACGTGGCGTCGCACGCTGCCGGGTCGCACTCCGTGCCGGCACTGGCGGCGCTGCGGGACATCGACAGTGCATTGGCCCGGTTGGAAGCGGGTCTCTCGACACGACGCCTCGGCCGCAACGTCGCATTGATCGTAGTGTCCGACCACGGCATGGCGGATGTGCCGAAGGCGAACAGCCTGTTGCTGGACGATGTCCTCGATACCGCGCGGTACAACGTCGAATGGTGGGGCACGTTCATCGGCCTGCGACCGCATGCGGACAGTGTCGATGTGGTCACGAGCACCTTCGTTGGCAAACACGATCACTTTGAATGCTGGCGTAAGGGTGAGCTGCCAGCGGTCTGGCATTACGGCACGCATCCACGCATCCCGCCGATCGTGTGCCAGGTCGAAGCAAACTGGCGCCTGCAGGCCCGTGACAATCCGCCGCAGCGGCAGCCGATCAAGGGCGAACACGGTTTCGCGCCGGAAGATCCGACGATGCGTGCGGTGTTCGTCGCAAAGGGGCCGGCATTTCGCAGTGGCGTGGTGCTGCCGCCGTTCGACAACGTCGATGTTTATTCGCTGCTGGCGTATCTACTCAAGGTAACGCCGGCCGCGAATGACGGCAGCCTTTCTTCGACGGAAGCCGCACTGCGGTAGAGCGACTGCAAGTCCAGCCAATCATGCTGTCATTCCGAACGGATGTGAGGAATCTGTTTTTCCGGAGAGTACGAAAAACACAGGCCCCGCTATGCGTCCGGCTGCAACCGAGAGCGGCTTGCCCGAATGCGGATCAGCCGGCCAGCAGACCGCGCATCGCGGCGGCGAACCGCGCGGCG
>JBGSID010000024.1:0-26201 GCA_041751895.1 Lysobacteraceae bacterium
GGCGCGCTCGATCGGCTCAGTCCGCAGGACCGTGCCGTCTACGACCGCATGCTCACCGCCGCACAGGCGCAGCCGGGGAATTACACGCAGGAGCAGCGCGAGAACATCGCTGCGGCCGGTCTTGCGGAATTCAAGCGCCGCGATGGCGTGGTGCAGCAGGCCCAGGACGTCGGCATCTACGGCGACCGCCTCTTCGCCGCGTACTTCCCGCATGGGCAGAATCGCGAACCGAACTTCCATGCGAATGTGCGATTGGACGATGTCGCGAATACGCCCGCGCGGGAGAGTTTGCAGCAGGTGGATGCGTTGGCGCAGCAGCGGGCGATGGCGGTGCCGGTGCAGCAGATGGAGCAGCAGCAGGGGCAGGATGGGCCGGTGATGGGCGCGCGGGGGTTGTAGGGTGTTTGGGATGTTCGATTGGGCGCGGCTACGATCAGCTCAGCGCTATGGGGTAAGGGTTCGAGCGCTACGCTTGCTGCAGCTAAACTGTTCAAAATGTACTCTGACCCTGGTTTTCGCTGGAGCCGCCTAGGGTGGGATTATCGTTGCTTATAAAATGAATCTGACTCCATTTCTCCAGAAAGTCCACTCTGTCCCTGCTTCTAAAGCCAGAAATGTCTGCTTATGAAAGGTTTTTCTTCGTTGTTTTCTCATTCGCGTTTTTAGGAAGGGGGAGGTATGTATCACTCGGAAAGTGATGTTGAGCAGAAGTTTATTTATCCTCTGCTAACTTCTGCGACGCCCAATGGCTTGAACTTTGACGGTCTGCAGGTAAAGACAAAAGCGAATATCAAGCGTTTGACAATCGATAAATGAGCATCGAAGAAGCTCTACTATCCTGACTATGCAATTGTGATGGGTGGCGTCCCCGTGCTGATTATTGAGGCAAAGGCGCCTGGGGAGGATTTGGAAGAGGCATTTCGTGAAGCTCGCCTCTACGCAGCCGAGATCAACTCATCCTATGCAGCTGGCTTGAACCCTTGTTCAAGAATTATTGCTACGGATGGTGTTCGGCTGGTTGCAGGTCATTGGGATCAGGTTGCATTCGAGGTTGATATAGCCGTCGCATCAATTTCGCCAATTGAAAACGGGTTTGAAAAGCTGGTTGCATTTGTAGGGAGGAAAGCGCTGAGTAAAGTGGCGCAAGAAATTCTTAAGCAAGCCACTAAGTCCGCAGACTTCCGTCGTCCAACATCGCTGCTAGGTGGTCGATCAGTAGTAGAAGATACAATCGGAGAAAATTCGTTCGGCGCCAATGTTTCGGTAGAGTACAAGTATCTATTTAATCCGGAGAACGCTACCGATCGTGAGCGCGTGGTCAAGAATGCATATGTGACATCACGCAGGAGGATGTCACACGTAGGTCCGATCGATCGAATTATTAGAGCGGCTGTTCCTCCTCATATGCGAGATGCAAGAGAAATAAGCGACCTTGAAAAACCAACCGAACTAAACGATCGGTTAAGGCGAGTTGCGATTGGAAATGGCGAACTTTTTCTTCTAATCGGGAGTGTTGGATCCGGAAAATCTACATTTACAGATTATTTGAAGTTTGAGGGGCTACCACATGACTTGGTTGCCACTACTGCGTGGCTCACAGTCAATTTGAACTTAGCACCAGTTTCGAAAGACAAAATTTACGATTGGGTGCTTGATGAGCTTTTGTTTTCTACTAAGACAAAATTTCCTGAAGTTGACTTTGATGAACTGTCCTTCCTTCGAAAAGTCTATGCTCCCCAGTTGACTCGAGTTGAAAAGGGTCGCGCATCAATTTTTTCATCTGGTTCTGACCAGTTTAAGTCGGCAATTTTTGAAGAGCTTCAGAGGGTTCAATCGGACAGGCTTGAAACCACGAGGTCATATCTTGAATATTTTTTCAAGAATCGAGGTAAGCATGTCGTTGTTGTTTTAGATAATTGCGATAAACGTGGGCGGGAAGATCAATTGCTCATGTTTGAGGTTGCTTCCTGGCTGAAAGAGCGATTGTCTTGCACAATCTTCTTGCCTCTCCGTGACACAACTTACGACCAGTATAAATCCGAACCGCCATTGGATACTGTCATAAAGGATTTGGTTTTTCGCATTGATCCACCTTTGTTGGAGCAGGTGATCTATGCTCGGCTTCGATACGCTGTTCGCGAAATATCTAACGCTTCCGAGAGCTTCTTTTACGTAGAGAATGGAATGCGTGTCAGTTGCAAACGAGATGACGTTGCCGACTATCTTAAATCGATAGTTTCCTCTCTTTTTCAAGACGGCTCATTTCGCAGAATAATTACGGGGCTTGCTGGTCGAAATGTGAGAAAAGGGTTGGAAATTGTTCTGGATTTCTGTAGGAGCGGTTACATAGGCGCAAGTGAGATCCTAAAGATTCGAAGCTCGCGTGGAGAGCACAAAATACCTAACCATTTAATTTCAAAAATTCTGCTTAAGGGGCAGCGTCGCTATTATTCAGACGCGGTATCCAGTATTAAGAATTTATTTCATTCGGTTCCTGAAGACGGTCAGCCAAATCCGTTCGTTAGAATTGCAGTCTTAAATTGGCTTAAAGAACGTCGAGCTGAGTATGGGCCAAATCGCACAAAGGGATTCCATAAGGTGTCTGACTTGATCGATTCTCTCCAGGGTTCGGGATTTTCTCCTGATGTTGTCTTTAGGGAGGTGCAGTCACTCTGCGATTCGGAATGTATTGATTCTGAAAGTCAAGGTTCTGTCGTCGCCGCAGATGACTTAATTGCCATTGCGCCTTCTGGTTTTATACATTTAGACCTGACTCAGGATGTCAATTATTTAAGCTCGGTGGCAGAGGACGTTTTATTTGATTCTCGTGAAGCTGCGAAGAGAATTGCTGACAATATGGTTGGAAGAGGAGTGTTTCCGGATGATAGCCGTCAAGCTGCTTTGAGCAGTGCTGATCTGCTCCTCGATTTCTTATTGCGGTATCGGGAAAACTATTTAGTGGGAGACGTTCGTCTTATTTCTGATGTTAAGTCGACCTACTGGGATATCCTTCGTGATGCTGGAGAGAAGCTGGCTAGGCTTAAAGACAACGACCATGCATATCGAAGTTATGAGGAATTACTATCTCTTTATCCAGTTGGTACTCAGGAAGCAGGGCAAGTTGTATCAGTCCAGCACTACGGGTTGTTTGTAGATTTTGGCTCTAGGGGGCATGGTCTCATCCATCGAACAAATTTCAATGGTTTGTCGGGTGACATCGAAACCGGTGACTGGGTGCTTATCGAAGTGCTCAAGTACGATGCAGATAAGCGTCGATTCGATTTAAAGCTAATTGACAAGTAGGCTTTGTTATACCTTTGAACCTGTCTCTTAGGAACGGACGCCAAGAAAGGCCGTAAGGCGCATACGCCGTTGTAGGGTGCATAAGCCGAAGGCGTCATGCACCATTTCTTGATGCAACCCGCACGATTCGAGATCCATGGCGCATGACGCCTTCGGCTTATGCGCCCTACGGTGGGGCGGACCAATCGGGTGGGAGTAGGCCGCGCTGGATATGGCGGTGAAGGCTGGAGTGGGGCCAATCGGTGGCTCGTTGAACGAGGCCATGTTTCACCGGGTTGTAGTGGATGTAGTCGACGTGGTTGCGGTAGTCGGTGTCGTCCCGGATCAGGTGCTCCCAATACCTGCGTTGCCAGATGCCGCGTTCGCCACGCCGATGCCGTGTGGCCGATCGATGTTCGGTCGCTGGGGTTTGTTTGGTGAAGGTTTTCTTGATCCGCCGCCAGCGGCTGGCGAAGTCGCTGTCACCGGGCGGGAGCGTCGCGATGCAGTGCAGGTGCTCCGGAAGAACCACCCATGCATCGATCCGGAAGCGTCGCCAACGCGCAGTGTCCACGACGGCGTGCTTGAAGATATCCAGTTTTCGGACGAGCAGATCGTTGCCCCGCCGTTCGAGCAGGTTCACCGTGAAGAAGTAGGTGCCGCCTGGAATCCACAGGCGTCTGTAATCGGGCATGTCGTAGGAACGTGAGTCGCGGTTCCATATCGTCTTTGGTCTTCGGGCTCCTGCGGTATAGGCGGATGTCCGTTTTCCTTGTAGGAGAATCCCGACGTCTCATTGCCGCTTCGAAAAACATGGATCAGAGAGCGCTTTCCTTCGTGGCCGCTGTCTTTCGCTGACTGCTGCGTCAGAAAAGTGAGCTTGACCTGATCCGGTTATTGGTCCAATGCATGGTGGATCAACACCACGCATTGCGACGCGAACAACATGGTCGACCCCAGGGATATCTTCTTCGTGCCCATGCGTTCTAGACTTGGGATGATTTTTTTCGGCATCGGGATATGGTCGGTCAGCAGAAAGCAGGGCTTGTCTGTGAACACCTGCTCGCGGATCGGCGTGCCTTTGCGATCCATCAGGAAAAACTGGTGATCTTCGGCCAACGCCTGCACCAGTTTTTCGAAGCTCAGCGTCTGTACGCTGACGCCTGATTCCACCGGACGCGTTTCCTCCTTGCCCATGCCCCGCGATGTATCCAGTGCCATCGCGACCTTGGCCAGCAAGGCGCGTTCGTCGAAGCCGCCCATCTCATGCATGGCATTGATCTCGAAGCGGATCGTGCGGGAGAAATCCCGGGTGCTTTCCAGCACCAGGTAGACGATGACGTCGGGGCGGTGTGACTGGGCGACGAAGATCGCGTTCATCAGTGTGTGCGCCAGGATCTCGGTATGGGCGTCTTTGCCCACCGACTCCCACAGTTTCTGGCTGTCGGTCGGTGCCGCCCGCGCTCTGAGTACGAAAGTTCGCATGTGTGTCGTGGCCGCCGCCAGATCCCGCATGGCACCAAGCGTGCCGGACGCCATTGTCGCGTGAAACTGGAAAAATGGGTCAGGTTGAGCCGCCCCCATTGAGATCAGCTATTGCGTCTGATGATCTGTGCGGTCGCAACAGAACCGGGAAGCCACTGGAGGCATGAGCTTGACGGGCGCGTGTTCCTGAAACAGCAGAAACCGCGCCCATGGCTAGCCGCTCGCAGGGAAAGGCGGTCGAGTGGCAACGCTGATCGCCATCACTGCGTTCAACGCCATTCTCCGGGTGTTTTTTGCGGACGGCTCGTAGGTCGTGTTTTTGCGGGATTCTGGCCTGTTCCGTTCGTCGCAAAAACATGGACGAGCATTGTGACCGACCAAATGTAAGGGCTAGAATCAAACGGCCACATGACGCAGCTCGGTTGGCACGAACCCTATTCAATTTGTACTTCTATTCGATTGAAATAGGCGGCCTGACTTCGCGGCGACAAGTGGTTTCGCCACAGGGCGCGATGCACCCTGCTTGGCGAGCATCCATCCGAACGTTTAATTCCGAAACTACAGACAAGGAGTCGTAGATCATGAATACGTTACGTTTGCGCCGACTGCCGAATGGCCGTCACTGGCTGGGTACGCTGGCTCTTCCCTTCCTGTTTGCTTCGCTGACCGCAGTCGCACAGACTCAGCCGAGCCCAGACCTCAAAAGCATTGATGTGCCAGCGGACGAGGGCCCTGACCCGTTCGAGAAGCCAGAGCAACGCGAGCTGGTGACGCCACTGCGCTGGGTCGAGGATGATGCTGGCAGCGCCGTGAAGGCGCCCAGCAACAACGCTGCCAGCAAGAAAACCACGCCCGGCACCGCAGCAGGCGGCGCAGCGGGTGCTCGTGCCAACGCGCGGGCGAAAGCCGCGTTCCCTGGTGCTTGGGCGGAGCTCGAGGCGATGGATCGGATGATCGAGAATGGGGATGTCAGCCTCGACTCCCTGAACAGCCGGGAGTTCGTACCCTTGGGAACTGCCGGCGTATTCACCCGCTACTCCGGCAACATCAACACCCAGATGTGGCAGTTCTCGCCTTGGAACAAGATCGGCAAGCTGTATTTCACCACGCCAGGGGGAGGCAGCAGCTACTGCACCGCCAACGTCATCAGCCAGAAAAACATCCTGGTCACTGCGGCCCACTGTCTGTACACCCGCGGTCAGGGTTGGCATCGCAACTTCCGTTTCGTGCCGGCAGATCGCTTCGGTGTGGCGCCCTACGGTGTCTACGGCTGGCAGTCGGCCGGCATCATGACCAACTGGATCACGATCGGTGGACGTCCATGGGACGTCGGCATGATCCGGCTGAGCAACAACCTGAGCACAGGAATCCCGGTCACCAGTTATGTGGGCTGGCTGGGCCGCACATGGAATCAGCCTTACATCATGAACCTGCACTCGGTCGGATACGCCAGCAATCTGAGCACCCAATACACCCATATCTGCGCGGCGGAGAGCTTCAGCGGCGGGACGGATGTTCTGGCCAAGGGCTGCGATATGACCTACGGCAGCAGTGGCGGCGGCTGGTTGCTTCGTTATCACCCGTATTCGAGCAGCAGCGCGCACAATTTCGTGACCGGCGTGACCAGCGGCCCTTACCCCGGTGGGTTTGGCACGACCTACGTCGGGCCGCGTTTCAGTTCCGCCAATTTCGTTCCGCTGTGTAATTTCTACGGTTGCTGAATACTGTTGGGTCGCTGCTTGCGGGCAGGTTTCGATGCGCCCGCAAGCAGCGCCTGCGTCCAGATCTCTTCAGGTGAAAAGGAGTGAGGTTCATTTCCCCGTGTTGGATCTTGAAAAAGGGGTCAGGTTCATTTCCCCGCGTTGAGGAAAATAAACCTGACCCCATTTCGCCGTACGCGCAGATGACGTGGCTTAAGTAAGTGCCATTCGAACCTGAGCCCGTTTTCGTGTGGCCCGTGTCTTGCTATTCCTTTGGGCGATCCGCAGCGTTGTCCTGCACGTAATGCGAGTCGGCGTCGTGCGTGATGGAATCGTCGTAGTCGCCGGCCACGCCGTTACCGCGTTTGTCGCGCAGATGGTCGTGCACCTTTGCTCCGCGCGACGCCAGGTCGACGTTTTCCAGTTTGTCCCTGATTGCGTTGTCGTTTGACGGCTGGTGCAGACCGGTCTTCTTGCCACTGGCTACGCCGGAGCCGCGCGCGGCCGGGTCTTGCGAAGAGTTGGAAGTGGAATTGCTCATTTCATTCTCCTGTCTTAATGCGGCGGGCCGCAATGACAAATGCGCGACTCCATACCGCTGGACGACCACCGTATCAGACGCGCCATGGCTGCAATGTAAGTAACAGGCGAGGCCGCTATGTTAGTTACTCGCGAAGTTTTTTCGCGGCAGGATGGAGCTTCTAGAGCGCCTTACGTCCACTCAGCAGACGCACGACAACCACGATCAGGGCGATCACCAGCAGCGCGTGGATGAAGCTGCCTCCGATCGACATCGAAAAACCCAACAGCCAGAGAATCAACAAGATAGCGACGATAGTCCACAACATACTATTTCTCCAAGGATGCGAAAACGAATCAACCATGAATCATGATAGGCCCGGGCGATCTACGCTCGAGTAACCGAGGCGTGGGAACGCAATGGTTGATGAACTGAGTTGTTGGTCTGGACGACTGCAGATTCACCAAAATCTCACCGCCCATACTGCACTGCGCCTACTCTGCTGTCGGTACGGCACCACACACAACGCCATGAGTTGGCGTGGAAAACAATCCTGGACACCCAGGATTTTAGACTCAGAGGTTTAATCGAATCGACTAAACCAATAAAGTCAGTTTTGCTCAGCAAGATTTATCCAATCAATTTCAATCGCCCACACTTCATTCTTCCGTGACCGGGAAGTAGGGTTTTGCAAGCTCAGGCTTTCTGAAGTCAAAGCCGGCTGACCAAGACCACGACCAGCACGACCAGCACGACCAGCACGCCAGCCCGGAGCAGTTCGAGCACGTGCGGTGCACCCACGCGGTAGCACAAATCATCGACCGCGCCGAACAGTCGCAGCCAGCTCGGCCGATACTGCGGCAGAACCTTGGTTTCCGGTTCAATCAGTTGCGCCGCGCGCCGGCCGCTTTCAACCGCGGCCTCGATACTCCAGACATCGGCTGCAGTTCGGGTGTGGGCGCCGGCAAGCAACAGATTCGCCACCGGGGTTGCCTGCGTCGGTTGCCACTGCAGGTTGCCGGTCGCATTGACCCACTTCGGTTGGCGCGAGCGAATACCGTCGGCTGAAAAGGTCCATTCGTGCCAGACTTCGAAGCGCACTATCTCGAACGAGGCCAGTGACCGTCCGCCATTGGCCTCGCGGATCAGCCCATCGAGCGAACCGCAACGTAGCAGCTGCGCCTTCACCTCGGCGATGAATTGCTCTTCGCTGCAATGCTCCACCGGCAGTCCGAACAAGCGGCCGGGAATGCTGGAGACGCACGAGGTTCCGGTCCAGAGCGAGGCAACGCCTTCGCCCAGCGCCACGCCCGGCGCCCATACCTGTTCTTCCGCGAAAATGGTCAGGTCGAATTCGGAATCGGCCAGCACCAGGGCGCAACGCTCGCGCGGCCAACGCAGGCGTTCGGCAAAGGCGATCCGGAATGAAACCTGGACGTGCGGTCCTTGCTCGGTCAATGGCTTGAACAGACGCAGTTGCTCAAGCCGTTCCAATTCAGGCGTGCGGGCGATGATCTCGGCGGCGGCAAAGGGATGGGTTGCCAGCACATGCACCGCAGCCTCGACCCGGGTGCCGGAGTCCAGATGCGCGGCGGTGATGCGCTCACCGTCAAAATCGAGCCGTTGCAAGGTCTCCTGCCAGTGGAAGCGCACGCCGCTGGCCTCCAGATGCCGCAACCAGTGCTTGAACCAATATTCGCTGCTGGGGCCGCGCAAGAGCAGCCAGCCGGTGCCCGCACCTTGCTGCCACGCAGGGCCCTCGCTATCGGCGGCATGGTCGTGGGCGGGCCGGCAGAACAATTGCTTACGAAAGAAATGACCTGCGTGATGCAAGGACACCCGGGTCCAGTCCGAGCCAATCCACGGACCGAAGCAGGCCACCCAGGTGGACCACGCGGTTGCGGTCAACACGGGCCGCCACTGCGCGGCCGCATTCACGGCCGAATAGTGCACCGTGCTGCGCCGGTTTGCGGTCCAGACCTTGAGCAGCAACCAGCTCCAGCGCAGGCGGTCGAGCCGCGTCATCCGGAACATCTTGCCTACTTGCACCGTCCTGCCACCGGTATCGTTGAATGCGGCCTGGCCTTGATCGGGACCGACGCCGAAAGCAATCGGTCGCGACAGGGCTCGCTCGTAAACGCTGCCGGTCGCATCAAACGGAATCTGCCGCAGCAGATCAAAGGCGTTGTGGTACCAGGGACCCATGCCATGCCAGGAATATTCGGAAGGCATGTTGTGGTCGCCGGCGACCCGCGCGCTGCGAAAAAAGCCACCGGCGTCGGCATTGGTCTCGTAGACCGACACCTGCCAACCGCGTTTTGCGAACTCGTGCGCGGTGCTCAGTCCCGCGATACCGGCGCCATAAATGGCAACCGTCTTGTCTGGATACTTAGCCGCGAGGGGCCGTTCCGATTTAGCCGCGCTATCGATATTCACCGTGTTCTCCGCCCAGAGGCCCGAGCGGGGGCCGGTCAATGCGTCGAACCGAAAGGTTGGCGCTGTTGACCGAGTCTAGGCCCAGGTGGCTGAACGCGAAAAATGGGTCAAGGCCGTAAGGCGCATACGTCGTTGTGGTGTGAATAAGCGAAGCGTCATGCACCTTCTTGAATTTCCAGCATCGGTGACGTGTGATGGCGCATGACGCCTTCGGCTTATGTGTCCTGCGCATCTGGACCACGACCCGCGCGTGCGACAGACGGCGATCAGCTGCATCTCAAGGGCCGTAAGGCGCATACGCCGTTGTAGGGTGCATAAGCGAAGCGTCATGCACTGTTTTTTGATGCATCCCGCACGTTTCAAGATGGATGGCGCATGACGCCTTCGGCTTATGCGCCCAACGCATCGCAGCGATGTCGGCGAGTGAACCCCGTAAGGCGCGTCAAGACCCGCCCTACAAGAATGGTTCGTAAGGCGGGTCTCGACCCGCCATGTCGGTTCCTCGATGCGGAGCATGAGGGTGATCGATACGGCGCCTGGGGTTGATCGGGGATCCCCACGATATGATGTAGGTAGTCAACCTGACCCCATTTGGAATCCATCATGTCCCTCTCGATGCACGTCGCGTCCGTTCCCGTGTTCAAGCAGATGCTCACTGCGCTTGCTGGCGTTTTGGCCAAGGCTGAAACCCATGCTGCCGAGCGCAAGATCGACCCTGCAGCGCTGCTGCAATCGCGATTGTTTCCCGACATGTTCCCGTTGGCGCGGCAGGTGCAGATCGCCTGCGATTTCGCCACCAGCGTGTCGGCACGGCTTGCGGGCGCGGAGGTCCCGGCCTACGAGGTCGGCGACCAGACGTTCGCCGACCTGCAGCAGCGGATCGCTGCGACGCTGGCCTTCATCGGTGGATTGGACGCTGCGCGATTCGAAGGCAGCGATGAGCGCGAGGTGGTGTTGCGCCCCGGCACGCCGAAGGAACGCAGCATCGGCGGCCAGGCCTACCTGCTGGCGTATGGGCTGCCGCAGTTCTTCTTCCATGTCACCACGGCGTACGATCTGCTGCGTCACAACGGCGTGGAGATCGGCAAGAAAGACTTCATGGGCGCGTACTGACGGGCCAAGAGAAAGCAATCCGTAAGGCCGGTTTTGCACCCGCCTATTGAATGGAATGATGGCTTCGCATCAGCCACGTGCTTGATGTTTACAAGCTCCCGGCAAAGGAGTTGTTGTTCACTGATCGGCGGGTGCAAGACCCGCCCTACGGATCGCAGGGGTGTTTGAAATCACCGGGTATTGAGCCCGCCCCGATGCACAGCGGTTGTTATCATCGGTGCATGGCCAAACTCTTGCTCAATCTACGCAATGTCCCTGACGACGAGGCGGACGATGTGCGTGCGTTGCTCGATGATCACGATATCGAGCACTACGACACCCCGAACGGTTTCTGGAATATCTCGCTGGGCGGAATATGGGTCCGCGAAGATGCGGCCTTCGCCGAGGCCAAGCGCCTGATGGCCGATTATCAGATGCAGCGTGGTGCGCGCGTTCGGGCAGAGCACGAGCTTGCTCGCCGGGACGGCACCGTCGGCACGTTCTGGACGGTGCTGCGCAATGAGCCTGTGCGCGTGTTGGCAACGGTGCTGGGCATCCTCTTCGCACTCGCGATGGTGGTGCTACCGGCAATGCTGCTCCGCAGATGAATCCGCAAGTGGGATCCGCAGGATGGCGGTGAGCGCAGCGAACCCTGCCTTTGCCGAAGCGCCGCACACACGCTTGAAGCGCTCGCATCGAAGAAATTCGTAAGGCGGGCCTGGGCTCGCCCTACGGATTTTTCCATTGATGTAGCCAGTTTGAACGGCCGAGGGTCAGTCGTGATGACCTTCGCTATGACGGACATAATTTGGGGGCATCAGTTTGCGATCGACCAGCGTGTAGTTCTTGTTTTCGACTGCATCCGGGAACAAGCGCGCAAAGGTCGCCGGTGGCATGATGTTGCGGAATTGATTCAGCATCGATCGGAAGTCGTCATTCACTTTGTCGGCATATTCGTCATGAAATGAGGGGTTTTCCGTGCGGATCAGTCGATTGTCCATGACGTTCTTCGCCGTTGAGAAAATCTTGTCGTGGCGTACGATCTCGGAGACAGTCGTCGAATCCGAAATCTTCAGGTCGTCGGGAAGATGGTTCAGAATACCCTGCACTTCGTGCCCGCGGGCTTCACCATTCGTACGGTCGTTGAGGATGTGACCAAGGTGGTGCCGTCTTACATTGTGTGCGAGCTCGTGCGATTTGAGCAGATCGCCATCGTCAGCTTTATCGCCTAGCAGTGCTTTGACCACGAGCGCAGTCGCCAGGATCGCAGCGGCTGCGGCGTCTTTCCCATGGAATCCATAAACCCAGTAACTGGCGGAAAGACTCGGTGGCCAGTTCACCGGGCTATAGATAAAGCCGCCCTGCAATGTCGACCAGAGGATGCGATTGCAAGCCTGATGGCAAACGCCGGTTACCGCGTAGAGAAGCCCGGCCCAAGAGGCGAGGCTATATCCGTTGAGCCGCGGATTTTTCTCCCAATGCTCGTCCCACTCGGCGACAGTCCAGTGGAGATACGGCGTGACTGTGAATTGCGCCATTCCCAATGCTACGGATAGATTCGCTGGGAGCGATTGCCCCTGTTGCCGTGGCCAGATGATTGATGGGGACCACAATTCTGCTGGGTAGCGTACCCCGGTATTGTTGCGTTCGCCCTCGCTCAGTGCGAAAGAGCCAAAGCAGGGCATCACGTGGTGTTGGCCGTTTTTTTCGGCGACTGCATAGGTGTGATGAGCCAGATCGACGCCTGCCAGATTGTAATAGCCAGCACGGATGGTGCAGTCGTAATAGGGCGTCGTTTCGATTGTTTCCTTATTGCCGTGCAAGATGAAGTCCTCTTGGTCATTCTTCCGTTGGATCGCCGCATCAATGGGTGGAGCATGAAAATGTCGCCAATGCGGCAGATATGGCGACAGGATGAGCATGTATTGCTGCCCTGCGTTTGCCGAGATGTGGCAAAGGACTTCAATCGCCGGAGGCGCATGACTTCAGCGGCAAGACGTCCGGTCACGTTTTGCACGTTTAGGCTATATGTGCTGTTCCGCCACGAAGAGCCAAGGCAACCAGTAGCAGGAATGCGTTCGGTAGATTTGGCATAGGTCTTTCCTTGACTCTCTTACGATCCTCCGATGGAACTCCATGACGGTGTCGGCGAAATCTACTCTCCTCCGATTGCAGTTGCATGTGGCGCCGCAGCAAATGCGAAATCAAAGCATGACATCTGGGTAGCCCCTAGGGCGAGCTTCATGCGAACTGCATGGAGCTTCAATATCTGTTGCGATGAAATCGTCGGCGCTGTTGTTGTATCGATGATTGCTGGCGCATCGTTGATGCGTTGCAATGGTGGGCAAAATGCCCACCCTACGGCGCTGTTGGATGATCACGGCAGGGACGTCGTCACATGACGATTCCGCCAGTGATATCGCCGGTTGACTATTTCGCCTGATACACGGATAACGGCTGTCGCCGTGGGGATGGACGAATCCTGTTGGCGTTGGCACGCAGCTGAGAGGGGGCTTCGGTAGCGGCGCCACGCATCGCATCTGTGGGACCTGATGACGCGGAGAGTGCGTCACCGTCTTTCGGGTCAGGTCTTTGGTGGATGGGCGGCGGTGCCAATGCGCATCGCAGGGCCTTGTCGATCGGTGCGTCATGGCCACGGCACTTGAGGTCCGCATTCGCGGACCAACAACGCAATGGAGGCGATTGAATGAGTATCCGTTTCAGAAAGAAGTTTTGCTGCGCTGTGTTTTTCCTGCTCGCTACGGCTGCCACTTCGGTACAGGCCGCGCCGGATTTCCAGATGCCGTTCCCGTGCAATCAGGTCTGGACCGGTTCCACCTGGACCGGGCACAACCCGCTGTATGCCGTTGACCTCAACCGACCCGACGACCTGGGCGATACGGTCGTGGCCTCTGCTGGCGGTACGGTCACAACTTCGGCGTATTCCACCACCAGCGGTTATGGCAATTACATCATCATCAGTCACGGCGGCGGCTGGGAAACGCTTTATGCGCACCTGCAGTCTCGCGCCGTCTCACGTGGTGCCACGGTCAGCAAGGGCCAGCGGATCGGCGCGGTGGGAGATACCAGCGCGACGGCGAACATCGGGCCGCACCTTCACTATGAGCAGCGCTACAGCGGTTCGGTGCGTAAGATCGTCTGGAATGGCAACGCCATCCCGTACTACGTCAAGCAGAACTACACGAGCCATAACTGCAGCTCGGGCGGTGGCGGGCAAGCCAGCGGCACGGTCCGCACCAGTGGCATCAATCTGAATGTGCGTTCGGGCCCGAGCACCAGCTATTCGATCGTGGGCTCGCTGGCGAATGGCACCGCAGTGACCATCTACTGCCAGACCAATGGACAGTCGATCACGGGCACGTACGGCACCAGCACGCTCTGGAACCGGATCGGCACCGGCCGATATATTCCGGATGCCTATACCTATACCGGCTCAGATGGCCGGGTCGCTCCGAATTGTTGATCACGGCCTGGTGATACTCGGCACCGGATGGCGGCAAAGCCATCCGGTGCCGACATCTCACCAAGCCCAAGCGGCAGGATACTCAAGGTATGAACGTGCGCTCATTTCGATTCGCGCTGCTCGCCGCTGCTGCGCTCATGGTCATCATCGCTGCGTGGGTGATGTACGGCCGGGATGACTGCGAAGCGGGTTCCGCCACATGTGCTCCGATGCCTTCGGATATCGTTGAACAGGCGGGCACGTTGCCGGCAGCCGGAACCGCGAACGGTGGAAAGCGTCAACGCACTCAGGTGAACGACGCTTACTTGCGGGAGCTGATGCGCCAGTATTCCCTGGAGACGGAACTGGATAAGCGGGGCGCGCTGTTGGCGATACTGCAGGCGAATCCCAATGAGGACGTGAAGCATTTTGCCCTCGAACTGGCCGCGAGCCGTGATCCTGCGACCCGGCAGGAAGGACTGGAGCTGCTCAAGGCCTTCCCTTTGGACGATGCGCAAGTGCGCGGCTTCCTGGTGAGCCAGATTGACCTGGAACAGGATCCGGTCATGCTCACGAAACTCGTGGACATGCTGGCCCCGACCATGGTTCCGACGGAAGACGCTGCGCCCCTCGTGGCCCAGCTGGCCCGTCTGCGTACGCATCCCGATCCGGAGGTGCGTGCCGCGAGCATCCTGCAGTCGTCGCAGTGGGACCGGGGCGGGAATCTGGAAAATACGCTGCACGAAGCCATGCTCGACCCCGACCCACGCGTGAGACAGGCGGCGATCAGTGGTATCGCCGCAGAGCGCGTGCACTCGGATCGCCTGAAGGACATGTTGCTGGCGATTGCCTACAGTCCAAAGACGAGTGCCGAAGAGCGAAACCGCGCGATCTTCGCCCTGGAAGGCTTTGCGCTGAACCGTTCCGAGTATGAGATCTATCGTCAGGCTGCACGGCTTGGGCAGTCCGGCGAAGGGCATGGTCATTGAGTGAGTGTGGCGCGTCCCAGCCCAGCCACTCCCGGGAGGCTATGGCAAGGCGGCCTCATCGCGTAGTGCGAATGGCGGCCTTGACTGCGTTCATCGGCACACTGTGACGCTCGTGGTTGTGTCAGATCCGGCAGGTGGAACGTGCATTTTTCCCGTGATTCCCCTGGAGTTCATGCAAAACGACAGGCGAAGCGCATTGGTGAGGCCGGTTCACTGCGGGGTTACACGAACGCGCGCAGGCTGCGGGTCCCGTGAATATCCAAGGAGTCCGCAATGTCTTCAATGTCATCGATCAAACGCGTCGCCATTCTCGCGACCAACGGTTTCGAACAATCAGAGCTGATGGTGCCGCAGCAGCAGCTCAAGGATGCCGGCTTCGCCGTTCAGGTGGTCGCGCCGAAGGGCCCACAGATTCGCGGCTGGAAGGACAAGGACTGGGGCGACCGCGTGGATGTCGATGCCGAGCTGTCCGAGGTGTCGCCGAACGACTACGACGCGCTGGTGCTGCCGGGCGGTGTGATCAATCCCGACATCCTGCGCATAGATCCGGCGGCGATCGCGTTCATCAAGGCGTTCGATGCTGCCGGCAAGCCGCTGGCGGCGGTCTGCCATGGCCCGTGGCTGCTGTTGGAGTCCGGCGCCGTCAAGGGGCGCAAGGTCACGTCGTGGCCGTCGCTCAAGACCGATCTGACCAATGCCGGCGCGCAGTGGGAAGATGCCGAGGTGGTGGTGGATGGCCACATCATATCCAGTCGCAAGCCGGACGATCTGCCTGCGTTTTGCCGCGCCATCATCGATGCGCTAAACCCGTAAGGCGCGCTTTGAGACGAATGCCGTAGGGTGGCGGTGAGCGCAGCGAACCCCGCCTTTACCGTAGCCGACGTACACACCGTCGAAGCATTCATACCGGATAAGCGAGTCGCCGCTCTGCTCGAACCGATGCTGGAACTGATACGCATGAATGGTGGGGTTCGCTGCGCTCACCACCACCCTACGTGTTGCTGGTCGAAGCCCTGCTGTTGCCTGTCGATCAGGAGGAATCGCCCCTGACCCGCTGGACGCGCTTCCGATACGCCGCCACGTTGTCGCCGTCGATACGCGTCTGCCGTGTTCCTTTGATCTCGTCGACCTTCTCGTCCGACCCTGTGATGGGTTGCGCCTCGACCTTTGTCTCGCGCTCGAAGCTGTGCGATTTGTCGGTGTTGCGATAGAACCGGTACAGGGCCCAGTACAGCGCGGTCGCGCCTGCCGGGCCGGCTGCCAGCAGCCAGAGTCCGCCGTCGTCGCTCATGAGGAACCTGCCAGGATCGCGATGGCGATGGTTTCGAGGATGGTGCCGACGGTGAGCGCGGCCAGCAGCAGTTTCCACTGCTGCACGGGGACGCTGCCCATGGTCTCGCCGGTGCGGCCGTTCACCGCGATGTAGTGCAAGAGGCCGCCGTTGGCGCCGGGCTGGTGGTACGAGTACAGCCAGACCGGCAGGTACATGGAGACCCAGCGCGTGCCGTGGACGTCGAGTTTTTCCTGCTCCCAGCGCACGCCGCGATCGTAGCGGCGCGTCGAGGCTTCGACCTGGGCGCGGGCGATCGACAGCAACTGGTCTTCCAGGCGCGGTTGCAGGTGCTCGACGTTGCTGTTGCGTTTTTCCGAGGTGAAGCCCGACAGGTACGAGGCGTTCCACTTCACCGCGTTCTTGGTGTCGAACGGCAGAATCGTGTTGATGATGTTGTTGGTGTTGACACGCACGTCAAGATTGCCGCGTTCGGTGGATGATTCCAGCGGCAGGTCGTCCACGGTGAAATCCACATGCCGTTGTACCTGGTAGATGTCGGCGTCGTAGTAGGTCTTCTTGTTGTTGTCGGTGCCGCGCGTGTATTCGCGCGTCTTGATCTCGCCTTTGCCCGCAACGTCGGCGCTCGCGTTGCCGTCGACGATCATGTAGGGCAGATAGACGCCGACGACGTTCTCGGGTGTGAACTGTTCCTTGAACTCCTTCAGCGCGAACAGCCGTCGCTTGTCCACGAACTGGCGGATCCGCGCGACCGCGTCGTCCTTCTTGATGTGGAACGGCAGCACCGCGTCTGGCACCGCGCCGTTGGCCACTTGTTCGTTGACGCCGAAGACATGGCGGCACCAGTGGCAGCGCGCGGTCATCGCGTTTTCGGTGTTGACCGTGACCTCGGCACCGCAGCCGGTGCACTTGAAGGTCATCAGGACGGCGGCATCGGCAGCGATGTCGCGCGCGCCCGAGGCGATGACGGTGCCCTTGAGCTTGTCGATGCCTTCTCCGAATCCGAACAGCTCCTCGACCCGCGCGCCGTCCCATTCGTTGCGGCAGTACAGGCAGACCAGCAGATCGGTGCCGGGCCTGTGGCGGATGTCGGTCGAGCCGCATTTCGGACAGCGATTGAGGCCGTCGCTGAGCTCGTCCGCAGCGGTGTCGATGGCGACCGGGTCGGGCGCCAGCAGTTCGTCTCTGATCGCGTCGGGCAGGGTGGCCGGGTCGACCAGCAGGCTGCCGGGCAACGGCGGCACGTCCTGGGGCGAACCCGGGCCGGTAACGGGCCCGGGCGGTAAAGGCGGTGGCATCTTGGGATCGGACATGGTCGCTGCGCGCCTGCGGCTTACAGGCCCAGTGCCTTGGCCTTGAGTGCGTTGTAGTCGTCCTGCGTGATCAGGCCGAGGTCCAGCATCTCCTTGGCCTTCTTCAGCTTGGCGACCGGGTCATCCGCAGCGGGGGCGGCAGGCGCCACTGGCTGCTGCATGCTTCCGACGCCGAGCATGCCCGAGGCCATGCCCACGCCCACCAGGCCTGCAGCGCCGCCGTTCTCACCGGCCGACTGGATGCCCTGCGCGACGCTGGCCTGCAGGTTGGAATTGCCGCGCGAACCGGACAGCGCATCGGCGCGCTGCACGGTCTTGAGCAATTCGCGGGTGTTCGCGTCGTACTCGATCGAGACGATGGCGGTCTTGACGATGGCCAGACCGCGATCGGACTTCCACTGGTAGCCGTGTTCGACCGCATCGGACAGGCTCTTGGCGAAGCCGAGCGAATCCTGCTGCAGCTTGGTGATCCGATTGCCCTTGCTGGGATCGTTCGTGTACAGGCTGAAGGCGGGCGCCAGCGAACCGACCACTTCGTTGAACAGCTGGCTGGCGGCTGCGTTGTCGAGATCGGTGAAATCGAACACCTGGCCGGGCTGCAGATAGCTGGCAGGCACGAAATTCTTCACGAACAGGATCGGGTCGACGATCTTCATCGTGTACGAGCCGCGCGTCACCGCGCCGACCTGCGTGTTGAGGAAGCCGTCGTCCCAGTAGATCTCGGACTGCGTACCGAACCGGTTGTCCGGCAGTTCCTTCAGCGAGACGAAGAAGGCGGCCTGCTGCGAGCCCGGCTGGCCGCCGAACTTGAAGCGCTCCCAGCTCTGCGTGATCAGCGGGCTGACGATGCCGTCGCCTGCGAAGATGGACTTTGAGTTGAGGTCGTCCGACCGCCACTCGTAGCCGCCGGGTTCGGCGACGAAGCCGGTGATCTTGCCGTCCTGGAACAGCAGCAGTCCGTAGCCCTCGGGCACGACGATCTTCGACCCGTTGGTGATGATGTTGGAGGAGCCGCTGGTATTCGAGCCGCGCCCGGCATTGATGCCCTGCGGGACCGCCGCGAACAGCGCTGCCGTCGACGGCAGGCCGCCCGGCACCGTGTAGAAGTCCTTCCACTGGTCCGCGAACATGCCGCCGACCGCACCCGAGACCGCCTGTACAAGACCCATGACCACTCTCCGAATTCGTGGCTGGGCGCCATGCCCGCCATGCTGGCGAACTATACACGCGCCGATGTCGCGTGACTGACCGCCACCGCGTAAGGCGGGTCAAGACCCGCCCTACGCGCTACGCGTGATGATCTTCAGGGGCAAGAGCGTATTCATGAAAATCAGTCGTGAAATACGAGGTTAAACGCATTAACGAGCCCAAGGCGCCCTGGCCGAGTAACTCGAATTGCCTGCAGCAAACCAAGCTCTCATGGTCGAGACAGCGATGCCCATTTCGTCATTGTTGCCACGGGCATCATAGGCACAGCGTGGCCCGTCCGGCCCGCGATCAATGATCGCCGTGATTTGTGTGGACTGGGGCTGGACTTCTCTGGCAGGGATGGAGCCAGTGAACGTCTGACTGGTGCCTGGGTGAATGATATTGATATCGGCCATTTGAGCGAAATAGCTTCGGGCGCGGCGGAGGTCTTTAACTTCGAGCGCAACGCCCAACACGCCGCCAGCGTTGGTTTGTGCGCCAACAGCCGGTTCAGTGCCAGTATTTGAGATCGTGACATTGACATTGTAGGTCGCGCCATCTCCACTACGAGAGATCTCAAGGCGATCCACACTCAACTCCGCCAGACAGGGCCCTGTTGGAGCAGGCGCGGGAACAAGTGCTCTGCGAACATCTTCACTCAGCGTGGCTGTAGGCACCCTTGTTGTAGCACTCGGATTGAGTTTGGTCGCCGGTGGGTCAGCCAGTGCGATTGAAAACACTGGCATGAAAGTGATAACTGCAAGCAAGCGCTTTATTTGTGCTTTCAATTTCATCTCCTAAGACAAGTGGCTGTGTGTAGGGCGGGTTTTTTGTGCCAACGGAGTTTTGTCAACGCATATGGCGGATCTTGTGCTCGCCTATCGAATCAAACAACCGCTCAGCATCAGTCAAGTGCTTGATGTTTTTGACCTTGCCTACAAGATGAGCCATCGTTCAACGAGCGGCGGGTGCAAGACGCGCTCTACTCATCACGGTGATGTTGGCAAATAGCGGCCACGAGGCACATAAGGTGTTGTCGGAGCGTGCATGCGAAACCTGTTGGGCGCGCTTGGGCCCGTGCTGCACCCGCTCCGCAATGTGCTTGTCGTAGGGCTGGCCCATGGCCCGTCGTTGGCGATGGCAAGGACGTCGTGATTTACGTTGCGTGGCAGTCGCTGTGCTGTCATTTGCCGCCCCTCATCCTGCGCTTCGCGCCACCTTCTCCCCGCGTTGCGGGGAGAAGGATGGAGGGTCTCCTGCGGCCGAATGCTTTCGCTTTTTGTGGGAGCGACGGAAGTCGCGATGCGCTTCGTCAGAGGCCCTTCAATCCACAAAGCGGGTCAAGGTTTGCCTGGTGCCTGCGGCGATCAGGTCAATCCCCGCTGCGATCAGGCCAATCGCTGTCGGAGGACCGGCTTTGGCAGGTCGGGGCCGCCCTGGATCACCCTTGGGTCACCGAAATGCTTCGGTTCAATCCTGCGATGCGACCTGTAACGACCACTGGGTTTCAGTGTCCAGTGCGACAAATACCGTTGGCCCGGCGGGCCCGCCAGAGCCATTCGTCAGCAAGTAGTCGCTGTTCACCAACAGGTAAATCTGGGCGGTGCCGATGTCGTAGCCCCATGTCTGCGCCATGTTGGCCGTAGCCTTTGGGCTCAATTGAACCAGGCTTCCATCCTCCAGCGGATTGCTCGTCACGCTCAGGCAGAGTTCCGGGGACGATGACGCCAGCACAAGATATCCGTCGTCAGTGAAGTGCCACTGCTGCAAGTCACTCGATCCCTTGTTGAGTAGCCCGACAGGCGCATTGGCACTCGATGATGCTGCCGTGACGACGCCGCCTGCTCCGGACCCGTTTTCACACGTGATGTAGACGCTGCTCATGCTGTTTTTTTTCCTGGGAACTGAACGGTTGTAGGAAGAGTGTGTTGTGGTTTTCCTGTGCTCTTCCGGGGTTGCAGGCATCCATCCCCATGGACGCCTGCTCGTACGAGTAGGCTGGTGGCCTGCTCGTTTTTGTTTTCGGTATTTGCCTGTTTCAAAGTGGTGTCTGAGAACCACTTGCTTCGCAAAGGATGCTTGATCTGTTTCTGGATTTTTCAAGATCTCCACGCCGTGCTTGCATGGTTGCAGCATCCAGATACAGGGGCTGGTTCAATGTGGAATCAGATCCCGCTCAATGTCCGCAGATGAAGGACTGTCTTTGCGTTCAATCGTTCGTGTGCGTTGCTCAATGCCGTTGTTTCTTCGATGCCTGACGGTGTGGAACCCTCCGCGCCAGCGGCTGAGCGAGGCGGTGGTGCGCCATCCCACAGTCGGTCTTGAGCACGCCCTGCGTCATGGTGATGAGGTGTGCTGCACCTCTTGGCCGTTGTCGTATCCCCAGGAAAACGCACACGGCCGCATTTCTGTCGGTGGATGTTTGATAGGCTTTGCGCACTTCTTCGGCGGAGGCGATGGCCGGTGTCCTTCATGGTGTGGTTGCGTGCGGTGCCGATCCTGTTGTTGATCGTGATCAATACCCTGGTGCATGCGTTGCCCCTGCTGGCCGTGGCGGTGTTCAAAGCCCTGCTGCCATCCAAACGGGCGCGGCTGGCCTGCAACCCGGTGCTGACGGGGCTGGGTGAAAATTGGATCGCGGTCAACAGCGCCATGATCGACCACTTCACCCGCACCCGCTTCGACGTTACGGAGCCGGAATCCCTGCATGCCGATGGCCACTATCTGGTGCTGGCCAACCACCAGAGTTGGGTGGACATCCTGGTGCTGCAGAAAGTCTTCAATCGGCGGATTCCGTTTCTGCGGTTTTTCCTGAAGCGGCAGTTGTTCTGGGTGCCGCTGCTCGGGTTGACGTGGTGGGCGCTGGATTTTCCGTTCATGGGGCGCTACACGCGCAAGCAGATCGCGAAGAATCCGGCGCTGGGCAAGCGCGACATGGAGGTCACGCGCCGTGCCTGCGAGAAGTTCCGCACGATTCCCGTCTCGGTGATGAACTTCGTGGAAGGCACTCGATTCAGGCCGGAGAAGTATGCGTCGCAGGCGTCGCCCTATCGTCATCTGCTCAAGCCGAAATCCGGCGGCGTCGCGTTCGTGATCGATGCCATGGGCGAGAGCCTGCACGCCATTCTGGATGTCACCATCGTCTATCCCGCCGGCAGTCCTTCGATCCTGGACCTGATCGGTGGCCGCATCCCTGAAGTGCGCGTGGCGATTCAGGAGCGTCCGATCCCGGCGTCGTTGATCGGCGGCAACTATCAGGACGATCGCGCCTTCCGGGCCCGTTTCCAGCAATGGATGAACGGGATCTGGGAAGAGAAGGACGCCGAGATCACGCGCTTGCTGGATTGAGCGGAACTGGCGACAGCGAACGAACGGTGGGTTGAGCATCGAGCGCGCGACGTTCGCAGGAATTGCCCGTCATCCCCGCCTGCGCGGGAATGACGGGCAAGGGTTATCGCAACGAAATGATGTGTCGGGAGCGTGCAATGGAGGCGCTGGGCCTGAGCCCGCTCCATGTTTATCGCCTGACGCCCAACACGCCATCCAGCGCCAGTTCCGCCTTGAATCCTGCCTTTTCCAGCCGTTTCGCGACTTCACGCGGCACGTCGCGGCCGCTGGTGAGGGTGTTCGGGCTGCCGGTGTAGTGGAACAGTCGGCCGCCGCGACGCAGCACGCGTGCGAGCTGGTCGTAGAACACCTGCGAGTAGAGCTCACCGGCGATGCCGAAGCGCGGCGGGTCGTGCAGCAGGGCGTCCACGGAAGCATCGGCGATCTGCGTGATCGCCTGAGACACATCGGCATGCGTGAGCTGTAGGCGCCCGTTGTGTGCGGCGTCTTCCGGATCCGGCGACCACGGGTTGAGCGTGCGTAGCCACAACACGTCTTCGTTCTTCTCGAACGACTGGATGCGCGCGGCACCGGCTTCAAGACAACACGCGGCGAAGTAGCCGAGCCCGCCGCAGGTGTCGAGCACCGTCTTGCCCTGCGGCTGCACCAGCGCCACTTTGCGCCGCGCGTCGTCGATGGGCGAAGCCTTCGCCGTGGGCAGCATCTTGATGCCGTCGATCTCGAAGGTCGGCGCGCCCCACTCGGTCGGCACCAGTTTGATCAGCGCGCCGGAGTAGCTGGACACCGCTGAGAACTCGTCGCCATCCCAGTAATAGATCGTGCGGTCCTTGAGCTTCCCGGGCCACGGGTAGGGCTGTCCGCGCCATGTCCATCCCGCTGCCTGAAGCGGTGCCTCGCCGCTGGTGCGACCGAGGTCGAGCGAGCCGGTCCAGGTGTCTGCACCGGCATCGCGCGCGGCGATCATGGCCTCGGCAAGCGTGCGGGTGAGCAGGGGGCCTGCGTAGTGCGGCATGGCGGGTGGTCGTCGGGGCGGGCGAGCAGAGTACCGGGAGCGTCGTTTGCCTGTCTTCCCCGCGCTCCGGTGTGGGCTCGCTGAGGTCCGGAGGTTCGGCAGCGGAGCAAATAACTTCACCTTTGAGGTTCTGATCTCCTCGCATGAGGCTCTGAGCCTCATCGATGGTGAAATTTTCATCATCGATGGAGTGTCGGAGCCTCGGCGGCGGAGCAAAAAGCCTCGTCGTTGAGGTTCTGATCTCCATGCATGAGGTTCTGAGCCTCGTAGATGGTGAAATTTTCATCATCGTTGGTGTGTCGGAGCCTCGGCGGCGGAGCAAATAGCCTCATCGTTGAGGTTCTGATCTCCGCGCGTGAGGGTCTGAGCCTCGTCGATGGTGAAATTTTCATCATCGATGGGGTATCGCGGCGTGTGTCTGGTAGGCGTGGGTCACCCTGCGAACCTGTCACCGTGAGGATCGGGCGGGCAGGGATGCGCCCCGAGACCGACGTTTCCGGCCGTGGGCGTCTAAACTGGGGCCTCCGATCCAGACACCAACCGTCCGTTCCTGGACGCAATCAAGACACCATGATCAACAACGACGTACTGCGCAGCATCCGCTACATGCTCGATCTCAGCGATATCAAGGTCGTCGAGATCACGAAGCTGGCCGACCCCGAATTTCCGATCGAGAAGGCGGATGTGCTGGCGTTCCTGCGCCGGGAGGATGATCCCGAGTACGTCGAATGCAGCGACCATGTGCTGGCACATCTTCTCGACGGGCTGGTGCTGTATTTCCGGGGGCGCAACGACAATCTGCCGCAGCGGCCGGTGGAAAAGCGCGTCACCAACAATGTCGTGCTGAAGAAGCTGCGCGTCGCCTTCGAGCTGAAGGATGTCGATATGCACGATGTCTTCGCTGCCGCTGGCTTCCCGCTGTCCAAGCCGGAGTTGTCAGCGCTGTTCCGTCAGCCAGACCACAAGAACTACCGTGCGTGCGGCGATCAGCTGCTGCGCAATTTCCTCAAAGGGCTGACGCTTCGGGTGCGCGGCACCGAATAACGGGTCTGCACGGACTCAGAATTTCTCGCCCACCGGCAGGAAGCGCCATTCGCCGACAGGCAATTTGCCCAGCGATACCCGGCCGATACGCAGGCGTCGCATCGCCGTCACCTGCAATCCCACCTGCGCGCACATGTCGCGGATCTGGCCGGGCTGTGCGGCCCTGATCGCGAAGCGCAGGCGCGACTCGCTCTGCCAGCTCACCTTGCACGGCCGCAACTCGCGGCCCTGATAGCTCAGTCCATGATTGAGGCGGAGCAGGCCGTAAGGCGCGAGTTCGCCGCTGACTTCGACAATGAATTCCTGTTCGATCTGGTCGCCATCCTCGGTGAGCCGCCGCCATGCGCGGCCATCCTGGGTCAGCACCATCAAGCCGCTGGCATCGGTGTCGAGCGGTACCAGCGGCGTGAGCCGGGTGAAATGCCGCTGCAGCATCCGCATGCCCGAGGGATCGTCCGCCCAGCGCGACGTGGGCTTTGCCAGCGCCACGGCGGCTCTTCTGCCGCTGATCGCATCGAAACCGACCGGCTTGTGCAGCAGCATCGTGGCGGGCTCGGACGCTTCCAGCACGGCGGCAGGATCGATTTCGATGCACTCGTTCAGGATCGGATGCTGCGGGGCTTCGATGATCTGCCCGTCCACCGACACCCAGCCGCCTTCGATGTAGCGCTCGGCATCGGCGCGCGAGCAACGCGCGAGTTCGGCCACCCGTTTGGCGAGTCGACCGGGCTCGCTGTCCGGATTGGCGCTTGGGGCGGAGCTGGGGTCGAGGCTTGGATCTGTCATGGGTGGTCTCGTGAAGGTCCGTGACTGTGCACGAGAACACGGCAGGAACAAAGGGGCGCAAGGGTTGATGCACGCATCAGCGCCGGATTTTCGCGTCTGTTTTTGCTGTTTTTCCGGCTTCGGCCCACGGTGGCTGTCGATGCCTTTCGCCCTTTGATGCCACATTCCCGAAAGCCTGCATCGCAATGCACCGTGCCTTCGCTATCCTGCCCCGATGAAGACATACATCGCCTTGTTGCGCGCCGTGAACGTGGGCGGCACCGGAAAACTGCCGATGGCCGAGCTGCGCGCGATGTGCGAAGCCGCCGGCTTCCTGCGGGTGCGGACCTACATCGCCAGCGGCAACGTGTTGCTGGATCATGCCGGCACCGAACAACAGGTACAGGCGGCGTTGGAAGCACGGCTGGCGGGCTATGCCGGCAAGCCGGTGGGCGTACTGGTCCGCACTCGAGATGAACTGTCTGCGGTGCTCGCAGCCAATCCGTTTCCGGATGCCGCGCCCAATCGCACGGTGGCGATCTTCCTGGACAAAGCCCCGCCAGCGGATACCGAGCAGACGGCCACCGGCCGTAATGGTGAAGCCATCGTCCTGGGCAAGCGCGAAATCTACGTGCACTACGGCGAGGGCATGGCCGATTCCCGGTTGAAGATGCCGGCCGCCCGGGCTGGTACCGCCCGCAACATGAACACTATCGCCAAGCTGGTCGAGATGGCCGGGCGCTGAGGCAGGCATGGCGAATGCTGGTCAGGTCATGCCGATCAGATCCGGATCTGAGCCCGGCCCATACCGATACCGATCTGACCCCGATCTGATCCCGATTAGATCCTGATCTGATCCGGCACGCGTCTTGCTTCTTGCTGGGCTATCATTTCCACGCGCCCAAGATGGGCGATGTGGGAAACACCCGGGTCGGGGGATCCGGGTTTGCACCGGACCAAGGATGTGTGTTGCTCGTTCTGCGGGCGGCCCGGTTTTCAATGGGAACAACGCCACTACATCCGGGGAACGAATATGAGTCGCAGTGAATCGATGGCGCAGCTGCTGCGCTTGGCGCGCTTGGCCGCGCAGAGCGAAAAGACCGGCGCGAGTGCGCAGGAAACGATCGAACAGGACGCGTTCGCACAGGAGGCCCGCTCGAATGCGTCGCGCTCCAATGAGACACCTCGTGACGCTGGGCGTCGGCGCTTCACCCAGGGCGCCATTGCCGGTGTCGCGACCGTTGCCGCCGGAGCGATGGCGCCATCCGCCTGG
>JBGSID010000025.1:0-5506 GCA_041751895.1 Lysobacteraceae bacterium
CGCGCTGCCTGCGCCGGATGGTGCGGCATTCGCGCAGCGCGCGTACGAAGCGCCCGAGGGCGAGATCGAGATCGCGCTGGCGCAGATCTGGAGCGAACTGCTGCGGGTGGAGAAGGTCGGTCGCCACGACAACTTCTTCGAGCTCGGCGGGCATTCGTTGCTGGCCATGCAATTGATGGAACGTCTGCGGCGCGAGGGTCTGAGCGTCGATATCAGCGCGGTGTTTTCACGGCCGACGCTTGCTGCGCTGGCGAAGGCGGTTGAAGAGGCCTCGCGCGACGGTGTGCGCGAAGTCGCTGTGCCGGCGAATGCCATCCCAGTGGGCTGTGAAGCGATCACCCCGCAGATGCTGCCGCTGATCGATCTCGATGCGGCACAGATCGCGTGCATCGTCGCCGCAGTGCCGGGCGGTGCTGCGAATGTGCAGGACATCTATCCGCTGGCGCCACTGCAGGAAGGCATCCTGTTCCATCACCTGCTGGAGCAGGACAACGATCCTTACCTGCTTTCGATCACGCTGGGCTTCGATGCACGCACGCAGCTCGATGGTTTCGTGCAGGCGCTACAGCACGTCATCGACCGCCACGACGTGCTGCGCACCGCCGTGCTGTGGGAGGGTTTGGATGCGCCAGTGCAGGTGGTGTGGCGCGATGCACGGCTCGACGTGAAGACCTTGGCACTGGGCGACGAAGACGTCGTCGTTGCACTGGACCGCGACGAGAGTTCGCGACGGCTCGATCTGCGTTGTGCACCGCTGATACGCGGCCTGGCCGCGTTCGACACGCGCAATCAGCGCTGGCTGCTGCGGCTGGTCCATCACCACATGGTGCTGGATCACACCGCGCTGGACGTGATGTTGCAGGAGATCGGTCTGATCATGACCGATCGTGCGCAGGAACTGTCGGAACCGGTGCCGTTCCGCAATTTCGTGGCGCAGGCAAAGCTGGGCGTGAGTGCGCAACAGCACGAAGCGTTCTTTCGCGAGATGTTGGGCGATGTGGACGAACCGACCGCGCCGTTCGGATTGATGGAAGTGCACGGCGGCGGCGAACACGCGCACGAAGCCGAACAGATGCTGCCGCTGGCGTTGTCTCAGCGTCTGCGACATCAGGCGCGCAATCTGGGTGTGAGTGCAGCCAGTCTCTTTCATTGGGCCTGGGCGCAGGTGTTGGCGAAGACCACCGGTCGTGATGATGTGGTGTTCGGCACGGTCCTGTTCGGCCGCCTGCAGGGCGGTGCCGGGACGGACCGTGCGATGGGATTGTTCATCAACACGCTGCCGATACGCGTGCGCCTGGGTGATACCGGCGTGCAGGACGGGATTCTGCAGACGCACGCCACGCTGTCGGGGCTGGTGGGCCATGAACACGCCTCGTTGGCTCTGGCGCAACGCTGCAGCGCCTTGCCAGCGAGCACACCGCTGTTCACTGCGATGCTGAACTATCGCCACAGCACCGGTGAGCAGGATACGTCCGAGTGGGCGCCCGGCACGACGTTCGTGTCCGGACAGGAACGCTCCAGTTATCCCCTCGACCTGTCGGTGGACGACTTGGGTGATGCCTTCAAGTTGACTGCGCAAGCCATCGATCCTGTCGATCCGCAGCGGATGTGTGTGTACATGCACAACGCCCTGGAGCGTCTCGCCGAGACGCTGGAATGCGCACCGCAGACACCCTCTTGGCAGATCGAGGTGCTGGGCGAGGACGAGCGTCATCAGCTGCTGGTGGCCTTGAACGATAGCCCCCCGAATTCACCGCATGCGGACGATTGCATCCAGACGATGTTCGAGCGGCAGGCGCAGGCCACGCCGCAGGCGATCGCACTGGAGCAGGGCGACGATCAGCTGACGTATCAGGAACTCAACGAACGCGCCAACCGCCTGGCGCGTCATCTGCGCGCATTGGGCGTGCAGCCCGACGAGAGGGTGGCGATCTGCCTGCAGCGCAGCGCGACGATGATGGTGGCGATGCTCGCGGTGCTCAAAGCGGGGGGCGGCTATGTTCCGCTGGATCCGTCGTATCCGCAGGAGCGTCTGGATTACATCCTGCAGGACAGTCAGCCGCGCGTGGTGCTCACCCATACTGCTCTGGACGTCGTCGCACGCACGCTGGGTAGTTCGATCACCGTGGTGGATCTGGATGGTCCGCAGCGCCCCTGGGAGTTGTTGCCGGCCATCGATCTCGCGCCAGCCGATCCCGGTCTGGCCGCCCATCATCTCGCCTATGTGATCTACACCTCCGGTTCCACCGGACAGCCGAAGGGCGTGTCGGTCGAACACGGGCCGCTGTGCCGCCGGATTCGCGCGCTGACCGAGCGTTACGGTTTTCAATCCACGGACCGGATCCTGCAATTCGCTTCGATCAATTTCGACGTGTCGATCGAAGAGATCATGGGCGCGCTGACCATCGGTGCAACCATGGTGCTGCGAACCGAGGCATGGCAGACCAGTGCTGCGCAGTTCTGGGCGCTGTGCGCCGAGTCGCGCATCACGGTCGCGGAACTGCCGACCAAATTCTGGCAATACGTCACTGGCGATCATGCGATTGCGGTGCCGGAGAGCGTGCGCATCGTGATCATCGGCAGCGAGGCGGTCGAGGCCCGGGCGATCCAGGATTGGGCCGCACGACCCGGTCATCGGCCGTGCTTGTTCAACGCCTACGGCCCCACCGAGGCCGTGATCACCGCGACGGTGCAGGAGGTCAAATCCGGCGACGATGTGCATATCGGTCAGCCGGTGGGCGATATCGCGATCTACCTGCTGGATCGCCACGATCAGCCGGTGCCCATGGGCGTGGCCGGCGAGATCTGCATCGGCGGCGACGGGCTCGCGCGCGGTTATCTCGACCGGCCCGAATTGACGCGTGAGCGCTTCGTCAAAGATCCGTTCTCGGCGAAGGCCGGGGCGCGGATGTACAAAACCGGTGACCTGGGACGATGGCTTGCGGGCGGCACGCCGGAGTACACGCCGGAGTACACGCTGAAATACACGCTGGAGTATCTGGGCCGCAACGACCAGCAAGTCAAAATCCGCGGCTTCCGTATCGAGCTGGGCGAGATCGAAGTGCAGCTGTGCCGCCAACCGGACATCCGTGAGGCGGTGGTGCTGGCGCGCACAGACGTGCCGGGCGAGCAAAGGCTGGTGGCCTATCTGGTAGGTGCACCTGGTGTGACGCCAGACCCGCAAGTCCTGCGTCAGTCGCTCGCGCAAACCCTGCCTGACCACATGGTGCCTGCGGCGTATGTCGTTCTGGACGCCTTGCCTTTGATGCCCAACGGCAAGGTCGACCGGCGTGCGTTGCCGGCGCCGGACGATGAGGCATTCGCGCAGCGCGCGTATGAGGCGCCGCAAGGCGAGGTGGAGACGGTACTGGCGCAGGTCTGGAGTGAACTGCTGCGTGTGGAAAAGGTCGGTCGCAACGACAATTTCTTTGAACTCGGCGGTCATTCGCTGCTGGCCGTGCAATTGATGGAGCGTCTGCGCCGCGAAGGGCTGCATGCCGATATTCGTGCGCTGTTCGCCAAGCCGACACTGGCGGTGCTGGCGCAGACCATCGAGGAAGCGGAGCGCGTCGGCTGGCGCGGTGTGACGGTGCCCGCCAACGGCATTCCGGCGGGCTGCGAAGCGATCACGCCGCAGATGCTGCCGCTGGTGAACCTCGATGCGTCGCAGATCGCGCGCATCGTCGCTGCGGTTCCGGGTGGCGCTGCCAATGTGCAGGACATCTACCCGCTGGCGCCGCTGCAGGACGGCATCCTGTTCCACCATCTGCTGCAGACGCGCGGCGATGCCTACCTGCTATCGACCATGCTGTCGTTCGACACGCGCGCAGGACTGGATGATTTCATGCAGGCGTTGCAGCACGTCGTCGATCGTCATGACGTACTGCGCACCGCGATGCATTGGGAAGACTTGCCCGAGCCGGTGCAGGTCGTGTGGCGCAAGGCGCACCTCGATCTGCAGACGCTGGATGTGGCTGAAGGCGAGGCGGCGGAGCGGCTCGCCGAACTTGCGGATCCACGGGACGCACGGATGGACGTCCGCCAGGCGCCGCTGATGCGTGGCATTGCGGCGTTCGATACGCGCAGCCAGCGCTGGTTGCTGTTGCTGCTGCAGCATCATCTGGCGATGGACCATGTTGCCGTCGAATTGATTTTCGAAGAGATCGGCATGATCCGCACCGGCCGTGCGCAGCAACTGCCGGAGCCGGTGCCCTTCCGCAATTTCGTGGCGCAGACGCGCCTGGGCGTGAGCGCGCAGGAGCACGAGGCCTTCTTCCGCCAGATGCTGGGCGATGTGGATGAGCCAACAGCACCGTTCGGGATGCTGGAAGTGCATGGCGATGGCGAGAACGTGCACGAAGCAGAGCTGAAACTGCCGCGTGCGTTGTCGCAACGTCTGCGTCATCAGGCACGGGCTTTGGGTGTCAGCACGGCCAGCCTGTTTCATTGGGCGTGGGCACAGGTGCTGGCCAAGGCTTCCGCTCGCGAGGACGTCGTGTTCGGCACGGTGCTGTTCGGCCGTCTGCAGGGCGGCGAGGGCGCGGATCGCGCGGTGGGGCTGTTCATGAATTCCCTGCCGATGCGTGTGCACCTGGGCGAGCTCAACGTGCAGGACGGCATTCGTGCAACGCACGCCACGTTGTCCGGTCTGGTGCGTCATGAACACGCGCCGTTGGCGTTGGCGCAGCGCTGCAGTGCGCTGTCGGCGAACAGGCCCTTGTTCTCGGCCTTGTTGAACTATCGTCATACGACACCTGCCGGCGACACCACGCCGGACTGGGCACACGGTGTGGAATTGATGTCGGTGCGCGAGCGCACCAATTACTCGTTCACGCTGTCGGTGGATGATCTGGGCGAAGACTTCGAACTCAGGGCACAGATCGAGGAACCGGTTGAACCGCAGCGGGTGTGCGCCTTCATGCACAACACGCTGGACCGTCTGGCCGAGGCGCTCGAACACGCACCGCAGACGCCTTCCTGGCAGATCGAGATGCTCGACGCTACCGAACAAACGCGTCTGTGCGTGGACTGGAATGCGACGGAACGTGCGTACCCACAAAGCTGCGTGCACACGCAGTTCGCAGCGCAGGCTGCGCGCACGCCCGATGCGGTGGCGCTGCATTACGAAGACCAGAGACTCAGCTACGCGCAACTCGATGCCAAGGCCAGCCGTTTGGCGCGTTACCTGCTGGATGCGGGCGTCACGTCCGGTGCGCGAGTGGGCATCTATCTGTCGCGTTCGCCTGAGCTGTTGATCGCCGTGTTGGGCGTGCTCAAGGCGGGTGCTGCGTACGTGCCGCTGGAGCCGAAACTGCCGAAGGAACGCTTGGGCTACATGGTGCAGGACGCCGGCATCGGCTGGGCACTGCTCGAAGCGGCGGCGATGGAAGAACTGCCATTGCAGGGTGTGGACGTGATCCTGATGGATGACGCGGCCCGCGAGGACGACTGGCTGGAAGACTACGCGCAAGGCGAACTGCCGAGCGTGGCGCTGTCGGACGTGGCG
>JBGSID010000026.1:0-29177 GCA_041751895.1 Lysobacteraceae bacterium
GACAGCCAGGCGTGCAGGCACGCAAACAGGCGTTCGTTCAAAGGCCGGCGCCTCCGCGCACGCGCTCGATGGCGGTGAGGATCGCTTCTGGCGTGGCCGGTGCACCGAGGCTGACCTCGCGCGCATCGCCAAAGGCGGCGACCGCTTCGCGCAGTGCCTCGCGTACGCTCATCGCCAACATGAAGGGCGGCTCGCCGACAGCTTTGCTGCTGAAGATCACCTGCGTAGTCGGCGGTTCGCTGCGCCGGAACAGATTCAATCGGAAGTCTTCCGGCACTTCGCCGGCGGTTGGAATCTTGTAGGTACTGGGCGCGTCGGTGAGCAGCTTGCCGGCCGCGTTCCAGCGAAGCTCCTCGCAGGTCAGCCAGCCCAGTCCCTGGACGAAGCCGCCTTCGATCTGACCGCGGTCGATCGTGACGGCCAGCGAGTCGCCGACGTCGTGCAGAAGATCGACCCGGCGCAGCGTGTGTACGCCGGTGTATCCGCAGACTTCGACCTCGCTGACGGCTGCGCCGAACGCGAAGTAATAGAACGGGTGGCCTTGGCCGGTCTGTGGATCCCAGCTGAGGCCCGGTGTGCGATAAAAACCGGTCGAAGACAGGCTGACCCGCGCCCGATAAGCGGCGTCGACCACGGCCTCGAAGCGCAGCCGGTCACTGCTGCCATCGTCGGCAAACACCGCGTCATCGGCGAAACGGACCTGTTCGGGCTGCACGCCGAGCAACTCTGCTGCGACCGGGCGCAGGCGTGCGAGCAGGGTCTCGCAGGCGGCCTTGACCGCCTGCCCGTTGAGATCCGCGCCGCAACTGGCTGCTGTCGCCGATGTGTTCGGCACCTTGTCGGTGCTGGTCGGCATGATCCGGATTCGCGCTGTGGCGATGCCCAGAACGTGGCTGGCCACCGCCAGCATCTTGGTATGCAAGCCCTGGCCCATCTCGGTGCCGCCATGGTTGAGCTGCACGCTGCCGTCACCATAAATATGCACCAGCGCGCCGGCCTGGTTGTACTCGGTCTTGTTGAACGAAATGCCGAACTTGACCGGCGTGATGGCGATCCCGCGCTTGCGTTGCGTGTTGCTGGCGTTGAATGCGTCGATTGCGTCGCGGCGGGCCATGAACTCGCTTTCGCGCAGCAACTGCGACCACAACGCTGGCAGGTAGTTGTCGACCACCGGTTGCCCATAGTGGGTCTGGTTGCGATCGCCACTGCCATCGGTGGCTGGTCGGTAGAAATTGCGCTCGCGCACTTCGTGCGCCGGCAGTCCGAGATGTCGTGCGACACGCTCCAGCACTTCTTCGCCCACCAACATGCCCTGCGGGCCGCCAAAGCCGCGAAAGGCGGTGTTGGAGGCCAGATGGGTGCGGGCGATCAGGCCGATGATCTCGATGTCCGGCACGAAGTAGGCGTTGTCGACATGCACCATTGCGCGCATGAGCACCGGTGGTGAAAGGTCGCAGCTCCAGCCGCCGTCGGCGATCAATTCGACCTTCAGCGCCAGCAGCTCGCCTCGCGCATTGAAGCCGACCTCAAAGCGACCGAGAAACGGATGCCGTTTGCCGGTCATCTGCATATCGAGGCCACGGCTCAGCTTGATCCGCACCGGTCGACCGGTCTTGTACGCCGCCAAGGCCGCAATCGCGGCGTAGGGATTGGCCTGGGTTTCCTTGCCGCCGAAGCCGCCTCCCATGCGCAGACTGCGGCAGACCACTTGATGTGCCGGCAGCCCAAGCACGCGTGCGACGATGATCTGGGTTTCGGTCGGATGCTGCGTGGACGCGGTGATCTGCACCGTGCCTTCGCTGTCGATCTCGACCCAACTGGCCTGGGTCTCCAGATAGAAATGATCCTGCCCCCCGATCTGCAGCTCGCCCGATAGCCGCAATGGCGCGCGGACCATGGCTGCGCTGGCATCGCCGCGTGCGACCCGTGCGGGTGGCAGATGAAAGGCCTGCGCGGCCATGGCTTGCTCGATGTTGAGCAGCGCCGGCAGTGCTTCATAGGTCACCGACACCCGCTTTGCCGCCGCCTGCGCCGAGGCTTCGTCATCGGCCACCACCCAGGCCACCGCTTGGCCGTAGAACAGCACCGTGTCGGGCGGAATCAGCGGTTCGTCGTGCAGGATCGGGCCGGTGTCGTTCTCGCCGGGGACGTCGCCTGCGGTCAGGACGGTGTGGACGCCGGGCATGGCCAGCGCTGCGGTCGTATCGATTTCGAGAATCCGCGCATGTGCGTGTGGTGCCTGCACTGGATACACGCTCAGCATGCCGCTGGGTGGCCGCTGCTCGTCGGTATAGATCGCCCGGCCGGTGACGTGGCCGACGGCGCTCTCGTGACGCGGTGACTTCGAGGACACACTCATGACTTCATCTCGACGATGAAGCGCAGGAACAGGTTGGCGCTGAGTGCCCGACGGTATTCGCGACCGGCGCGGTGATCACTGAGTGGCTCGAACTCCGTGCGCAATTGCGTTGCGGCCGCGTCGAGTGTCGCCTGGTCGAGTAGTCGCCCGATCAGCAGCGCTTCGGTCATCCGCGCCCGCACGGGAATGGCGGCAACACCCCCATAGGCCAGACGCGCATGGCTCACCTGTTGTTGCTCATCGAAACCAAGGGCGAACGCCGCTGCCACGATACTGATGTCGTCGGTCTGGCGCTTGGCCACCTTGGCACAGCCGGAACGCAAGTCAGCACGACGCGGCAAGGTGACGCCAACGATGAGCTCGTCAGCGTGACGCGCGGTCTTGCGATAGTCGATGAAATATTCGGCGGCATCGATGTTGCGCGCGCCGTCCAGACTGCGCAAATGAATCACCGCATCGAGTGCGAGCAACACCGGCAAGAGATCGCCGATCGGTGATGCGCTGCCGAGATTGCCGCCAAGCGTCGCGCGATTGCGCACCTGGCGGCTGGCGAACCACGGCAGCATCTCGTCGATGGCGGGGAAGATGCCTTGCAGTTCCGACTCCAGGCGGCTCAACGGCACGCCGGCGCCGATCCACACACGGTCGTCATCGATGTGCAGCTGCTGCAATTCGCCAATCCGATCCAGTGCGATCAGCGCCGGTGCTACCGGCTGGCCATGGCTCAAGTGGACGCCGAGATCGGTACCACCGGCGAACCAGTCCGACTGCGGGTGTTCGGCCTTCAGCGCCAGCGCGTCACCGATGTCTACCGGGCTGAAAAAGCGGGTGACGTCCACAGCCGGCAGTGCCGGCCTGGCCTGTGCTCGCAGCGCAGCAAAGCGTGCATCACTGGGCGCGTCAGTCGCCAACTGTCGTGCCGCCTGACGGATCGGCCCGTATCCCGTGCAGCGGCACAGATTGCCGACGATTGCATGATCACCCAGTGCGCCCTCGTGCAGGCCGACAAACAGACTCATGACGAATCCCGGCGTGCAATAGCCGCACTGCGAACCTGCGCTGTCGACCAGCGCCTGTTGCACGGGATGCAGGGTCTCGGCTTCGGCCAGCGCTTCCACGGTCAGCACTTCGCGTGCCGGCAACACACCGACAGGCAGCAGACAGCTGTTGACCGCGACATAACGCGACCCGCCAACACCATCGGGCTCGATCAACGCGACCGTACAAGCCCCGCAATCACCGTCCGCGCAACCTTCCTTGGTGCCGGTGTGACGATGCCGTTTGAGCCAGCGCAACAGCGATTCGCGTGGATCGCTATCGGCCAGTGTTTGGGTTTCGCCATTCAGGCGAAAGGTGTCGGGGGATGTCATCGCCGGATATTACGTGCTGGGAATCGTTTGTTCCATGGTGGGCCCATGTGTGTCGAGTCATGGCCATGGGTAGGTCTACACACACCCAACGGCTGTAGAGTGGCTTCGAATTTCAACAAGCGGCTAGGCGTCCGCCCGCCCTTCGGGCAGACTCCCGACACTCAGAAAAAAAAGGAATGCCGCATGGCCGTGTCTGTAGAGCAACTCCCCGATTTCCTGCGTGGCCTGCCAAAAGCGGAGTTGCATATCCACATCGAGGGTTCGTTGGAGCCGGAGTTGATCTTTGCGATGGCCAAGCGCAACAACGTGACTCTGGCCTATCCGGATGTGGAATCGCTGCGCGCGGCGTATGCGTTCACTGATCTGCAGAGTTTTCTCGACATCTATTACGCCGGCGCCAGCGTGTTGCTGACCGAGGCGGATTTCTTCGACATGGCCTGGGCCTATTTCCTGCGCGCCAAGGCAGACAACATCCTGCACAGCGAGTTGTTCTTCGATCCGCAGACGCACACTGCGCGCGGGGTATCCATGGGCACGGTGATCGACGGCTTGCGTCGCGCCTGCGATCAGGCGCAGTCGGAGCTGGGCGTACGCGCGGAGCTGATCCTCTGCTTCCTGCGTCATCTGTCCGAAGACGACGCCTTGGCGACCTTCGAAGAGGCGCGCCCATACATGGGCAAGTTCATCGGCGTTGGTCTGGATTCCAGTGAGCTGGGGCATCCGCCGGAGAAATTTGCGCGCGTCTTTGCGGAGGCGCGCAAGCAAGGCCTGCGATTGGTGGCGCATGCCGGTGAGGAAGGGCCGCCGGCCTATATCTGGAGTGCGCTGGACGTGCTGAAGGCCGAACGCATCGATCACGGGGTGCAGGCGTTGAAGGATCCCGCGCTGGTCAAGCGGTTGGCCGAACAAGGCGTGCCGCTGACGGTCTGTCCGTTCTCCAATATCAAGCTGTGTGTGTTCAAGACGCTGGCCGAGCACAACCTGCGTCAGCTGCTGGAGGCGGGGTTGATCGCGACGGTGAATTCGGATGATCCGGCCTACTTTGGCGGCTATTTGAACCAGAACTTCGTCGAAACGTTCGATGCGCTCGGGCTTGACGCCAGCCACGCGGCGGCCTTGGCGCGCAACAGTTTCAATGCGAGTTTCGCCAGTGCGGTACAGAAGCGTGGCGACCTCGATCGGCTGAATGCCTATCTCGATCAGGCCGGCGTGCGTTGATCCAATGGGCAAGCGGTCGGTGTCTATTCTGGATGCTGCGCGCAGGAAGCATGGGTTTCAAACAACGGCGGTTGTGACCAGGTAGCCATTTCATTTTTCTGTGGTGCAAGCGACACATCTGTGGTCTTCGCTGCGCTTACCGCCACCCGGTTGTGTGCATCGACGATAGTGGCGGTCGCCATGGCTATCGCTGTCGCGGTATCGTGACTGCATTGATCCCAATTGGAGCTGCACCATGCGTCTGTTCACCGTTTTCGCCCTGTTGACCTTCGCTGCTGCCGCGCACGCCGGCGACGTCAAGCCCTACGGCAAGCCGCTGCCGGAAGGCGTGTCTACGCCGATTTCGCAGGCGGTCGCCGATTTTGAGGCATATGCCGAAAAGCCCGCGCGCTTCAGCGGCCGCATCGCCCAGGTGTGTCAGGCCGAAGGGTGCTGGGTGGTGCTGGAAGACAATGGGCAGACCGCGCGCGTGACATTTGTCGACCATGCCTTTGCAGTGCCCAAGGACAGTGTTGGTGGCGCCGAGGTACACGGCGTGCTCTCGCGCAAGGAGCTCACGCCAGCACAGATCAAACATCTGGAAGAAGACAGCAAAGGCCTGTCCGTGTCACCGGTCGAGTACCGCGTCCTCGCTGACGGCATCGTGTTGCAGGCGCCGTAAGGCAGGCCTCGGCCTAGCTTTCGGGTGGAGTGCGAGAGCTGCTGTGATCCCGTGAGGTCGTCATGTGGCGTGCCTGGGCGCGCCGCATGACAACAATGCCCTGCGTATTGAAGTGCGCCTTGCTGCATCGAGTGGTGTCTGACGCATGTTGATCTGATGACGACGATTGAGTGCCGAGCACTTTCCTTTCAGTGAAACGATGTGATGGATCAGTTGAAGCGGGTTTATCGTGCGATTGCCAATGATCCTGACGACAGCGCAAGAGGATTGTGGGTCACGGTGCTTGCAGCAAACTTCGAAGAAGCGTCTTGCCTGTTGATCGAACGCTATGGCAAGGGAAATTTCATTGACCTGCACAGTGATGAAGAGGCGACAAGAAAAAGATAGACGCCACGAGTGGGTGGCCGTCATGGCGTGAATATGGGCAGCCGGCATCGGTGTAACTGCGATGCATTCACTCGGGTGTGCAACCGGAATGACATGTTGTCGAATGACATGCTGTCGCCGATGTCACTGCGACCGCAGTTGACGCCATGTTGATGGTGCGACGCACAAAATTCGTCTTTATTCGATAGGCCCATTTCCAGCGGGCCGTGAGATTCCTTGCAGCGGTGGATCAATATGTTGACCCCCATGGGACAACACGCTAGCGTACGCACCGGCAAGGGGCGACCCCCACAGGGTCCAATGCCGATCAAGGTTGTCGCTATAGGTTGTCCGGAGCCTTACGGCTTTTGCTGTGCATACCTCAAACAAGGAAACAGTTTAAATGATCATCCGATTCGGAAAGAACGCGCGTACGCTGTTCCCGGTACTGGCGCTGTTGGCCGTTGGTTCGCCGGCGCTCGCCAATACGTTGAACCAGAACGTCTCCTGGACCATCGACCGCGCGAACACCACGACCAAATACCGTGTCGTCGCTTATGGCGACTCCATCTATGCCGGTTACAACGGCTCCATTGCCAATGCCGCCAGATATGCGGCGCCCACGGTCGACTCCGAGTACCTGTCGGCGCTGTGGAATGCGGACATCGAAAGCGTGCGTCGCGCCAAGTCGGGTGCGGTGGCTTCCGACGTCTACAACAACAAGATCGTCGCTGAAAAGTCGTACATGCAGTCGAGCGATACCCGCGTGGTCTCCTTCGAAATGTGCGGCAATGACGGCTTGCAGGCGCGCAGCAGCTTCAAGGGCCAGAGCGGCACCTGCAACTACAACGTGCTCACGACGGCCGAAAACAACTGCAAGACCTACGTCGCGGCGGCGATGGACTTCATTAACGCGAATGCGTACTCCGGTACCAAGGTGAAGATCATCGCGAACCTGTATTACCCCGGTTACAACGCGGACAACGTGCAGAGCTCATGCAACGATCCGACCACCGGCGCCAAGGTGAACATGCGCGACAAGTTCCTGCCGTCCATCGCCCGCATGAACTACTGGATGTGCGAATACGCCCGCCAGAAAGGCTTCAAGTGCACGGATAATTTTGCCGAGTACATGGGCGCCGACTACGACAGCAACGGCGACGGCAAGATTGATTCCGAAGCCCTGAAGTATGTCGCCGGTGATACCGAGTCGAGCTACGTGACCCGCGTCACCTCGACCCTGCGTTCGACCCTGCGTGATGCCAACACCCACTTCGTGTCCTCGTCGAGCAGCTACGACTACATCCAGTCGGATGATACCCACCCGACCTACACGGGCGGTACCGTGACCGCTGGCCTGTTCGGCGGCAGCACCGGTTCGGGCGCTCCCCGCTACAGCTCGTACACCAACGGCCGCAGCCCGATCTGGAACCAGTACGGCCACGAGCGTATGGGTCAGTCGTTGTCGGTGTTCAGCCCGCCGAGCCCGTTCTGATCGCAACGTTTCAAGATGCGTCCATGGACGATCACCGTAAGAAGAACGCCTCGCCGTCCCACAAGGACGGCGAAGGCGTGCGTGTCACCGAGCACGGTCGACAGCACTCGCGTTCCGCCCTGTTCTACAAGGCGCTCGCAGTGGTGCTGGTCGGCTGTTGCGCGGCCTACCTGCTGAAGACCTATCGGACTTCGTCGGAGACGGTCGCTGCGGGTCCCGACACTGAAGCTCCCGATGGGAGCGACATCGCTGCGACCGGGACCGGTTCATACGAGACAACGGCAATGCCGGATCGCAAGCTGACGGCGCGGCCTGCGGAAGCGCGGCGCGACCCCAATGATCTCTCCAACTACATCTCGCCCGGACAGCCGGTGCCCAAAGTCGAGGAAGTCATCGACCGCTTGCACAAGGCCGGCATCTATTCGGGGATCGGTGCATTTTCGCCGCCCGGCACCAGCCCGCCGCTGGTCGGGTTGTCTGTTCCCGAGGGTTTCGAACTGCCGGAAGGCTATGTCCGGCATTTCCAGGCGACCGATGACGGCCAGCGTATCGAGCCGATCCTGATGTATTCGCCGGATTTCGAATTCTTCGATGCCTCCGGTAACCCCATTGCCATTCCGCCGAACCGGGTGGTTCCACCCGGGCAGGCGCCGCCCGGGCTCCCGATCCGATTGATCGAGATCCCGCCGCCGCTGGATCCGCCGAGCCCCTGAAGCATGTCCCGGTTCTCACACCCTGGCTGGCGCGCGATCGCCGGTCTCGTTGCCAGTGCGTTGCTGTTCGGCCTCTACTCCCGGGGCGGCAACGCATATCTGCTGGGCTTCGTTGGCCTGGTGCCCTGGTTGCTTGCGCTCGATGCGACTCGATCCATAGCCGGTGCTGCGCGCAGCGGATGGGCGATGAGCATCGCCTTCGCGCTGGCAGTGTTCGCGTGGTTCGGTGTCGCGATCGGCGCCTACACGGGCATCGGTTCGGCGACAGGTCTGATCGCGCTGCTGGTGGCTGCGCCCTTGCTCCAGCCACAGTTCCTCGCCTTCGCACTGGTTCGTCATCTCGCGGGACGTCGCCATGGTCCGATCCTGCGGGCACTGGCCGCTGCGTCGGCCTGGGTGGCGACCGAATGGCTCGTCCCCAAACTGCTGGGCGACACCATCGGCCATGGCTTGTTTCCGTCGCTGGTCCTGCGCCAGATCGCCGATGTCGGCGGCGCGCCCGGCATCACCTTCCTGCTGATCCTCATCAACGAGGGCATCGCGGCCGCCATCGCGCGCCGTCGCGATGGTGCCCGCGCACTTGCTGTTTCGTTGGCAATGGCTGCGTCGATCGTGGTCTTGATGGCGGGCTACGGCATGGTTCGTCTGTCCAGCCTGGCCGCAGCGCCTGCGGGCGCCAATCAGCCACTGCGCATCGGCATGGTGCAGTCGAATATCGTCGACTACGAACGGCTGCGTCGGGAGATGGGCGCCTACGAAGTGGTCCGCCATGTGCTCGATACCCACTATGCGATGTCGCGCGAGGCGATCGATCTGCACCGGGTGGATGCCCTGCTGTGGTCGGAGACCGTGTACCCGACCACCTTCGATCATCCCAAGAGCGAGGGCGGGGCCGAGCTGGACCGCGAGATCAAGGATTTCGTCACGGCGGCCGGTGTGCCGCTGGTGTTCGGGACCTACGACCTGGATGACCATGGCGAATACAACGCGGCCGCTTTCGTTGAACCCACGGCGGGGACGCTGGGCTTCTATCGCAAGACCGATCCCTTTCCGCTGACCGAATTCGTGCCGCGTTGGCTCGATGGACCGACGTTCCGGCGCTGGTTTCCGTGGGCCGGGACCTGGCAGCCGGGATCCGGTGCGCGCGTGTTTCCGCTGCGGCTTGCCGACGGACGCCAGATTCCGGTCCTGCCGATGATCTGTCTGGACGACGTCGATTCGAGTCTGGCGATCGACGGCGCGCGGTTGGGCGCGCGGGTCATTCTGGGCATGTCGAACGACTCCTGGTTCACCGAGCACCCGGTCGGCGCGCAACTGCACCTGACCGTGGCGGCGTTCCGCAGCATCGAAACCCGGTTGCCGCAGATGCGTGTGACCGCGAATGGCGTCAGTGCCGTGATCGATGCGACCGGTACGGTGGTTGCGAATACCGCGATGAGCGAGCAGAAGCTGCTGATCGGTGAGGTCGCCGTGCGCGAACCCACCAGGACGCTGATGGTGGCCTGGGGCGACTGGGTCGGTCGCGCGGGTACCGTGCTGCTGTTGTTGCTGGTGGGCGCTGCGGTCGCCAAGCGTGTGATGCGAAACACGGCAACGTCTTCCTCCCCGGTGCAGACGCCGCTGGAAGCGTACCGGGCCAATGCCATTGTGCTTGCGCCGTTCTGGCGCATCGTGATGGGTCTACTTCGTGGCTTCGCACGCGGCAGTCTGCTGTGGATGGGGGCAGCGCTGTTGTTCAAGGAGAATCCGGAGACGAATTCGCTGGCGCAGATGTGGATGTTCGCGGGCTTGTTTCTGGCGCCGGAGGCCGCTGCCTGGTCGATCTTGCGTGCGTTTGCCGCGACGGTCAGCGTCGAGGGCGGCATCCTGGTGCTGGAGCAGCGCGAGCGACGCATCGAGATCCAGGCGAAGGACATTGCCGCCGTGGAGCCGTGGAGACTTCCGCTTCCGACGGCAGGCGTGTGGTTGAGGTTGGAATCGGGTCGACGCTGGTCCAAAGGCATTGCGTTGGCAGATCCGGCGACATTGGTCGATGTGCTGATCCGTGCCGGTGCGCGGCCTACCCTGGTGGACGCATTGGCTGGCCGCGCGGCGGCTTATGCGCGTGTGCGCCAGGCGGTTCCGCGCGGGAGAATCATCGATCATCCAGTGGTGAAATTCGTGCTGTTTCCGCTGGTGCCGGCGTTGCCTGCATTCCGGTTGCACCAGCACATCGCATTCGGCGGAACGTTCGGCGAATACCAGACGTTCGGCCTGCAGGCCTACGTCACCGCCCTCGGTATCTGGTGGGTCTCCTGGGCGATCAGCCTGATGCTGTTCGCTGCGGGGCTGAGGGCCGTGATCGAAACAGGTACGCTGCTGGCGATCGTACTGCTGCCCGATCGGGCGATCGACGTCAGGAAGGGCCTCGAGTTCTTCGCACGCGTGCTCTTCTATGTCGGTGTTCCGGCGTGGCTGTTGATTCGGTTCTGGTCTTGAGCCGTATGGGTGTGATGCGTCGTCTCTAACGAATCCTTGCGCACGAAGCCTGCCACACGATCGTGCTGGAGACTGCGAAGGACAAGACATAAGTTTCGATACCGGCTGGCGCCTCGTTGGACATGCCGCGGCTTGAACGCCTCGGTGGCACCTTTTGCCCGACATCATCTTTCCTGCAGAATCGGCGTCTTCCGGCAATGAGTCTGCGTCGACGATGGATGTCATTCGAATGGTGTTCGATCGTTTGCAGGCGGCAGGCACGCCTGATGATGCTGAGCGCCAGCGGATCTACGCGGCGTGTCGCGCAGAAGTGGCGGCGAGTCATTCCGATGCCGCGATGCGTGAGCGAGCACTGACCGCATTGGAAAAAGCGATCCGTCGCCAGGACATGCAGGCGTTGTACGAGGAGGCCATCCGCGCTGGCGATGCGGATGGCGTTTGATGGCGTGAGCAACACCCTCGCTCCGGCGACAGCCACAGGCCGTGTCGCGCTGATGGATGCTTTGCGCGGGTTCGCGTTGGCGGCCGTGCTGCTGGTGAATCTCGGCGGTTTCTCGCTGTACTACTTCATGGACCCCGCCGCGCGTGCCGCGTTGCCGACGGCGGGTTTCGACGCGTGGGCGGCCTTGGCGGTGCAGATCCTTGCGCAGGACAAGGGGCTGACGCTGTTTTCGCTGTTGTTCGGGGTCGGGCTGGCGATGCAGGTGCAGCGTGCGGACACGACGGGCGATGGTATTCGCCCGATCATGCGCAGGTCTGCGGTGTTGTTGGCCATTGGTGCGATGCACGCCCACCTGTTCTGGTGGGGTGACATCCTGATGATCTATGCGCTGCTGTCGTTTGTCGTCCTGCCTTTCCGCCATGCGTCCGACCGGATGCTGTTGATCGGCGGCCTCGGTCTTGGGCTGTTCTGGTTTCTGCTCGCGCCCATCGCCGACCGCTTGAAGCCGGTTGATTTTCCCGGGCAGGCCGAGACCTATGCAAACGCCTTTGCCGTGTTTTCATCAGGGTCGCTGACGGAAGTGGTCCGGACGAATATTGCGTTCGCGCATTGGTCGTGGCGGGAGATGTGGAGCCTCTTTCCTTTCGTGTTTGCGCGGTTCCTGCTGGGATATTGGATCGGTCGCAAGGGGCTGCTGCAGGATGTCGATACGCATCGTTTACTGTTGCGGAATCTGCTGCTGGTCTGCGGCGTTGTCGGTTTGACGGCTACGGTCGTCATTGAATGGATCGAAGCGGCGGACATGACCACGACGTTGCTGCAGGGTGGACGTGCGGCGGAGTGGGGGTTGCGGCTGCTGCGCCGTGTCGGATCGCTCGGGATGGGCTTCGCCTATCTCGCAGGGTTCGCCCTGCTGTTCACCCAGCCTCAGTGGCAGTGGGGGTTGCGTGTGCTCGCTCCGGCGGGGCGCATGGCGCTGACGCTGTACCTGATGCAGACATGCATATGCGTGTGGCTGTTTTACGGAATCGGGCTTGGTATTGGACCGGCGTATGGCTTCGTCACGCGGTTGCTGGTGTGGGCGTTATTGTTCGCGGCGCAGATCGCCTTCAGCCATTGGTGGCTGCAACGGTTCCGTCTTGGGCCGGTGGAGTGGGTCTGGCGTTCCTTGGCGAATGGACGCCCGCTGCCGATACGGAGATAGCCGTGCAGGCGCGGCAAGGATGCGTATGCAATGCGGTTCCGACCGATCGCGGGTCAATCATCCGCCGATCCGAAGCGCAGCCAGCGGATGGCACTACGGCTCTCGGCGAAGATGCGGAGGTTGATCCCGAGGCTGCGGGCGTGGATTTCGCCATGCTGCAGGGAGGTGACGAATTCAGCGGTCGGCTCCACCACCGCGATGCGATCGACGTACTCGCGCTCCACGACGAATGCATGCGCCAGGGACGCGAGTTCTTCGGGGCTTGCGGGGGTGCCCTTCTTGCGGTCGATGACCAGCAGTTTCCGGCAATGACGGATGCGTGCGTTTTCGAAGATCTCACGCCAATACGCCATGCGCACCGATTGCGCATCGATCCCGCCGCTGACCCGGGCCACAAGCATGTCGTCCTCGACCGTGACTGAAAGTCGATATGGCGGATCGGTTGGCTGGCCGTTGTCGTGATCGAGTGTCATGGCTGGCATCCATCGATACGCAGGGAGTATGCCTGTGAATGAATGCGGAGGGTGATTTTTCGAGCGGTGTCCGCGTGATCGCGTGCACGTGCTTCTGCCGGGGATATGGCACGCTTGTGCGGTCGAAGCCTTGGCATGCAATGCCGGCTGGAGAGCTTGTATCCCGTAGTCGCCTCCAGCATTGAGCATCCAGAGCGGGCAGGGAAAGCCTCCATGGAACAGCATCCATGGAGCAGCATCGCTACATGGACATGGCATGATGCGGCGATCTCCCGGATCGAATAACACGACCGAGCCGTGCCCTATACCGCCGCCCATGTCGACAGCGTACCCACGCGGGCCGAGATCGCTGCGTTGCCGGGCGTGACCGTGCTGGAGTTCGGCACGTCGTGGTGCCCGCATTGCATCGCTGCGCAGTCGTTGCTGCAGCCCGTGCTCGACGCACGCGAGGATGTGCGTCATCTGAAGGTCGAGGATGGCCCGGGACGGCGTTTGGGTCGGCTGTATGGCGTGCTGCTGTGGCCGACGGTCATCGTGTTGCATGACGGTGAAGAGCGGGCGCGGGTGGTGCGTCCGACCACACGAGAACAGATCGAGGACGCGCTGGCTTTTTCTGTCTGAAATGCGCTGTTGTCTGCGTTGCCATGATGCAGGCGCATAGCGTGTATCCATGCCGCATGCATTCGTGAAGCGTGCAAACGTGAAGGTTGTGTTGCGTTCAGCGTGATGTGTCCTTCACGTATTCATTTTATGTCGTGCAAACCCACTCGCTGCGTCGTGTTCATGGTGTGCTTAGCGTGATTGCGGAAGCGCGTGGTTAAAGCCGTGTTGCGTTCACGTCAGGTGCGTGGTTTCGATTCATGCCGCGTCTCGCATCGTGGCCCTCGATCGGCCTCTGATCACCCTGTCGATCGCGCCTTCATACATACGGAGAATCACACCATGACGTCTCGTTCCGATATTCGTTTGTTCGGCCTTTTGGCCTTCAGTGCCGCCTTCATGGCCCCAGCGGCGTTCGCACAGGAGGCGGCCAGCACCGATGCCGCACAGGCCGCTGCAGGGCAGCCCGCCATGTCGACAGGAAATACTTCCGGCAGGAAAACCTGGGAGGATCTCGATACCGACAAGGACGGCAACCTCGACAGGACCGAGGCGGCGGCGGTGCCGTCGCTACAGGCGGTGTTCGATCAGGCGGATGCCAATGGTGATGGCTCGCTGAGCGGTGATGAGTACAAGACCTATCTTGCGATGAACGGCAAGGGTCAAGGCACCAGGTCCGGTGAGCAGCCAGGGACGTAAACAGATGCGTGCGCTGCCCAGGCGCTGATGGCAAGGATGCGACGAGGGGCGGTCTTCGGACCGCCCCTTCGGTTGTGTCATGTTCTGGATGAGGCCGCCGACGTGGCGACTCAGTCTTCGCGGCCGGTTTTTTCGATGTTGCCGGGAACGCGGTTGCGCAGGCGGCGCTCGAAGAGGTCCAGCATGCGTGCCCAGGCTTCGTGCGCGGCGTCTGCGTCATAACGCGGAGTGGTGTCGTTGTTGAACCCGTGTTGTGTGCCGGGCGGGCGCAGCATGGTGAACGTCACGCTGGCCGCGCGCAGCGCTTCCTCATAAGCGGGCCATGCATTGTTGATGCGCTCATCGTTGTCGCCGAGCACGATCAACATTTCCGCTTTGATCTTCGATACGTCGGCCAACTCGGGTGGGCTGCCATAGAAGGACGCGGCGGCGTCGAGGTCGGGTAGGCGTGTGGCAAGGACATTCGCGATGCCGCCGCCGTAACAGAAACCGACCACGCCCAGATGCCCGTTGCCGTGCTCGACGTCGCGAAGCATGTCAGCGGCGGCGAGGAAGTCCTCACGCGTCCTGGTCTGATCGAGTTCGCGGAAGCGTGTGCGTGCCGTGTCCTCGTCTCCTGGATAGCCACCGAGCGGGAACAGCGCGTCCGGTGCGAAGGCGATGTAGTTTTCCAGTGCCAATCGACGGGTGATGTCTTCGATATGCGGATTGAGGCCGCGGTTTTCGTGGACCACCAGCACCACCGGCAGCGGACTGGAGATCTTTGCGGGTTTTGCCAGATAGCCGCGGCCGGTGCCGTAGCCCTGCGGCGATGCGAATTCCAGAGAGGTCGTCGTCAGCCTGGTGTCATCGGGCTTGATCTGCTGCGCGGCTGCGAACTGTGGTGTCAATGCCGTCAGCAGACCCGCAGCTGTCGTGGCGCCGACTGCGAAGCGCGCGGCGCCGAGCAGAAAACCGCGACGGTCGATCATGCCGTGGACGTACTGGTCGAACAGACGCAGGACTTCGGGGTCGAAATCGCTGGCTTTGGCGCGGGTCGGCTTCACCATGGCAGGCTCCCACTGGCGTAATGGTCTGGGGTGTCATCCTACTCCCGGGGAATTCCGGTGAAGGCGGGTGTCAGGTGAAGTCCTGCTGCCGCCAGGCTTCGAATACCACCACGGCGACCGCGTTCGACAGGTTGAGGCTGCGGTTGCCCGGCCGCATCGGCAGCCGCAGACGTTGCCTGTCCGGAATGGTCGCCAGCACGTCATCGGGCAGGCCACGGGTCTCGGAGCCGAACATGAACGCGTCGCCCGGTGCGAATGCGATCTGATCGTAACGGGTCGCGTTGCGTGTGCTCAGTGCGAACAAGCGGATGGGTGCGATCGTCTTGAGCGCGTCGTCGAGCGTGTCGTGTACGCGCATGTCGGCGTACTCGTGATAATCGAGTCCCGCGCGACGCAACTGCTTGTCGTCGATATCGAAACCGAGCGGGCGGACCAAGTGCAGCCGCGCGCCGGTGTTCGCGCACAGACGGATCACGTTGCCGGTATTCGGTGGGATTTCGGGCTGGTGGAGGATGACGTCGAACATGCGTGTGTGGTTTGCCTGATTGTCTGGTGCGGTCTTACCAGGGCAACGTCCCGCCCTGCCAGTCGAGGTAACGGCCGCTGTCGCCCGCAGTCAAACCGTCGATGACCCGCAGCAACCCGGATGCTGATTCGAGGGTGGTGATCTGCGCGCCCGCGCCGCCCATGTCCGTCTGCACCCAGCCCGGATGCAGTGCGACCACCTTGATGTCGCGGTCGCGCAGTGCGTGGGAGAGCAGCACGGTGGCCATGTTCTGTGCGGCCTTGCTGATGTTGTAGCTGGGCGTGCCGAACTGGCGGTTGTTGCCGATCGAACCGAGCTGCGACGAGATGTTCGCGACGGTGGCGCCGTCGGCCAGCGTCGGTGCCAGGGCTTCGGTCAGCAGCAACGGGCCGCTGGCGTTGATGCGGAAGCTGTCGTCGAGGTTCTCTGCGCTGAGGTGGCCGAAGCGCTCACCCGAATGCAGGACGCCGGCGTTGTTGATCAGCAGGTCGATGCTTGGTTTGCCGAGGTCTTGGCCGAAGACCAGCGGCAGTTCGCGGACCAGTTCGGCGCGCGACTTCGCATCGGCCACGTCCAGCGGCAGCACGTGCAGGTGGCCCGGATAGTCGCCGGCCAGGGTGTTCAGTGCCGTCGCCTTGCCCGGCTGACGGCAGGCCGCGATCACCCGATCGCCACGCGCCAGCAGCTGGCGGACGAACTCCAGACCGATGCCGCGATTGGCGCCGGTCACAAGGCAGTGTCTGTTCATGGTGGGACTCCGGATTGGCAGGGGTGTGGCCGTGTGCGGCCGAGACAGGGCCATCGTAGCGCCGGGACTTGTGGCCTAGTGCGGTGCCCGGGCCGGGTCGCTAGCATGCAGGGTCGGCCCGGTCGTGTGCAAAACCCTCGACCAGATCCATGCCCCCTATCCGTTTCATCGGCGCGATGACGCACCGCATCCGGGTACGGTCCGGGCCCGTCCTTCCACGATTTCCCAGGAGTCATGCATGTCCATCGCCCGTTCGCGCCCGTCGACGCTCAGGTCGCCCCTCAAGCCGTCCCTCAAGTATGGCCTGCTGGCACTCTCGCTCACCGCCGCCCTCGGCGGCAGTCTGTCCCTGGTGCCGCTGGACGCCCACGCCAAGACGACGCGGAATGCCGATGTCGATATTCCCTTCCAGCAGTTCACCCTGCCCAACGGCCTGCGCGTGATTGTGCATACCGACCGCAAGGCGCCGATCGTGGCGGTGAATATCTGGTATCACGTCGGCAGCAAGGACGAACCGCAGGGCCGCACCGGATTCGCGCATCTGTTCGAGCACCTGATGTTCAACGGTTCTGAAAATCACCCGGGCGAGTTCTTCGAGCCGTTCGAGCTGGTCGGCGCCACCGATCAGAACGGCACCACCAACCAGGACCGCACCAATTATTTCGAGAACGTGCCGACCACCGCGCTCGACATGGCGCTGTGGATGGAGTCCGACCGCATGGGCCATCTGCTCGGTGCGATCGACCAGGCCACGCTCGATGAGCAGCGCGGCGTCGTCCAGAACGAAAAGCGCCAAGGCGAAAACCAGCCGTACGGTCAGGTCTTCGACCTCCTCGGCAAAGCCGTCTATCCGGAAGGCCATCCCTACCACCACAGCACCATCGGCTCGATGGCCGACCTCAATGCGGCTTCACTGGAGGACGTGAAGAACTGGTTCCGCACCTGGTACGGCCCGAACAATGCGGTGCTGGTGCTGGCAGGTGACATCGATCTGGCCACCGCCAAGGAAAAGGTGACGCAATACTTCGGCTCGATTCCGGCCACGCCGACCATGGCGCAGCCCAAGGTGGATGTGTCGCCGATGGCCAGCGATACGCGCTCGACCCTGGCCGACAAAGTGCCGCAGGCGCGCATCTATCGGCTGTGGAATGTCGCCCAGGCCGGCAGCGTTGATGCTGATCGCCTGCAGTTGTTCTCCCAGGTACTTGGTGGCAGCCGCTCGTCGCGTCTCGACCAGCGCCTGCTCCATACCGACAAACTTGTCGACAACGTCAGCGCCGCCATCTACACCTCGCAGCTCGGTTCCAATTTCCTGATCAGCGCGAGCGTGAAGCAGGGCGTGGATCCGGCCAAGGTGGAAGCGGCGATCGACGATGAGCTGAAGAAGCTGCTTCGCGATGGCCCGACCCAGGTTGAACTGGATCAGGCGCGCACGGTCATCAAGGCGGGCTTCACCCGTGGCGTCGAACGTATCGGCGGCTTCGGTGGCAAAGCCGACGTGCTGGCCGAATGCGCGGTCTACACCGGCGACCCCGGTTGTTTCCGCAGCAGTCTCAAGACGACCAACACCGCGAACATCGCCCAGATCAAAACCGCCGGCAACACATGGCTGGGCACGGGCAAGGGCAGCCATACGCTGGTGGTCACGCCCGGTGAGCGCAAGGCGCTGCCTGAAGATCCCGCCGTCACGCCGGTTGCACTGACGCTGCCGGCGGTGGACCCCAAGTACAAAACGACGGCCAGCACGGTTGATCGCAGTACCGGTGTGCCGATCACCACCACATTCCCGGAGCTCAAGTTTCCTTCGCTGCAACGCACGACGCTGAAGAACGGGACGCAGTTGATCCTCGCCGAACGTCCCGGCGTGCCGGTTGTGCAGATGAGTTATGTCTTCAAGGGCGGTTATGTCGTCGACAAGGGCGGCAAACTTGGCACCTCCAGCTTCGCCATGGGCATGCTCGATGAGGGCGCCGGCAAGTACGACGCCATCGCCTTCGGCAATCGTGCCGAATCCCTGGGCGCGAATCTCGGCGCCAGCGCGAATCTCGATGGTGCCAGCGCCAGTCTCTCCGCGCTGAAGCAGAATCTCGACCCGTCGGTCGCGCTGTTCGCCGACATGCTGCGACGTCCTCGTTTCGATCAGAGCGAAGTCGACCGGGTGAAGGCCAGCTGGATCGCCGGCATCGCGCAGGAAAAGGCCCGACCGAACGGCGCAGCGATGCGCGTACTGCCGCCGCTGCTGTACGGCGAAGGTCACCCCTATGCCATTCCGTTCAGCGGCACCGGCACGGAGGCGTCGATCGGCGCGCTCACCCGTGACGACCTGCTCGGCTATCACGCACGCTGGGTGCGTCCGGAAGGCGCGACGCTGCTCGTGGTCGGCGACACCACGTTGAAAGAGATCGTGCCGGTGCTGGACAAGCATTTCGACGACTGGAGCGGTGAAGGCGCGGCGGCGGACAGTCTCGACATCGCCGATGTCGCCCGCCCGAAAAAACCGCGTGTGTATCTCATTGATCAGCCGGGTGCCGTGCAGGCCAATCTCTATGTCGGTCAACTCGTGCCTTCGACCAAGGATGCCGGGGCGGTGAAATTCGACATCGCGAATTCCGTGCTTGGCGGCGAGTTTTCATCGCGACTGAACATGAATCTGCGTGAAGACAAACACTGGGCCTACGGTTCCTACAGCACGACCAGCGGTGCGCTGGGTCAGCGCCCGTGGATGGCATTCGCTGCGGTGCAGATCGACAAGACCGCTGAATCGTTGAAGGAAATGCGGCGCGAGATCAGTGAGTACGCCAGCGGCAAGGCGCCGCCGAAGGCCGAGGAAGTCAGCAAGATCCAGGCGACCGAGATCCGGGGCCTGCCCGGTTCCTACGAGACGGCGGGTTCGGTGCTCGGTACGCTCGGCGGCATCGTGCGCTACGGTCGTCCTGATGACTACGTGTTCCAGCGCAAGGCCGAAATCGAAGGGCTGACCGTGGATCAGGTGAAGGCCGCAGCCGCCACCATCGACCCGAATGTGCTGACCTGGGTCGTCGTCGGTGATCTGAAACAGATCGAAAAGCCGGTACGCGCCCTGAAGCTCGGTGATGTCTTCATCGTCGACACCGACGGTAAAGCAGTCAAGAAATAAGCATTGGTTGTTGCTGTACTCACGCGATGCCCGCCATCATGGCGGGCATCGTTTTTTTGGGGCCGGATTCATGTCAATACGTATTATCACGCTTGCTCTGCTGATCGCGGCCACCACTGCCTGCACCTGGGTGCATATGGCGCCCGGTGCGTCCCGCGTGAAAGTGGTCGAACAGGCACCGACCGGCTGCGAGAAGCGCGGTGAGGTCGAAGTGTCGGTCAAGGACAGCGTTGCCTTCTATGAGCGCAATCACCTCAAAGTGCGCGATGAGCTTGAAACCCTGGCGCGGAATGAGGCTCCGGGCCTCGGCGCCGATACCGTACAGCCTGTGGCGCCGCCATCTTCCGGTGAACAACGTTTCATCGCCTGGCGCTGCGTGAAGTAACGGGGGTCGCCAAGCCAAGATCAAACAGGCGTCGCTGGCCCGCGTATGTGGCCGGGGAACTCGCCGGAAAGGCTGGCTCCCGGCCGGAGATATTCCGGGTGGCGATGATCAGATTCGAGTTCCCGATGCGGTCAGCCAGATCAACGGGTTGCCGGTTCAGCCCGCAGGGACGGTGTCTGATCGGATCGGCAATGTGAGCCGCTGGCGGCTGGAATGCCGTCATTTCAGCAGGGTATCTGCGGTCAGATGCATTGAATTGCGACGATTGACGTGGTTTTGGCATGCGCTGCAGCGGCTAAGCCGGTACTCTATACGGTTCCTGTCTGTCATACGGCTGGCTCTTCTATGCTGTTTCAACACGTCGCGATTGCCGGCCTGGCGCATATCGATGCCCCGCGCCAACTGACCTCCGCCGAGATCAACGCCCGGCTCAAGCCGACCCTCGACCGCTTGGGGATCAAGTCCAACGTGCTCGAAGACATTGCCGGCATCCGTTCCCGTCGCCTCTGGGACGATGGTGTCGAGGCGTCCGATGCTGCCACCCTCGCCGGCGTCAAGGCGCTCGCCGATGCCGGCATCGACCCGTCGCGGATCGGCCTGCTGGTCAGCACCTCGGTCAGCCGCGACTATCTCGAGCCGTCCACCGCCAGCATTGTCTGCGGCAACCTCGGGCTGTCCGACACCTGTCAGAACTTCGACGTCGCCAACGCCTGTCTCGCCTTCCTCAACGGCATGGACATCGCCAGCCGCATGATCGAGCGCGGCGAGATCGATTACGCCCTGATCGTCGACGGCGAAACTGCCAATCTCGCCTACGAGAAGACCCTCACGCGCATGGCGAGCCCGGACCTGACGGAAGAAGAATTCCGCAACGAGATGGCCACGCTCACGCTCGGCTGTGGTGCGGCTGGCATGGTGTTGGCCCGCGCCGAACTCGCTCCGGGCGCCCCGCGCTACCGTGGTGGTGTCAGCCGTGCGGCCACGCAGTGGAATACGCTGTGCCGTGGCAACCTCGATCGCATGGTGACCGACACCAAGATGCTGCTGATTGAAGGCATGAAGCTGGCTGCCAAGACCTTCGCCGCCGCCAAGCTGGCGTTGGGCTGGGCTGTGGACGAAGTCGATGAATTCGTCATCCATCAGGTCAGCAAGGTCCACACCCAGGCGATGCTGGACGCTTTCGGTATCGACCCCAAGAAGGTGCTGACGATCTTCGGCGAACATGGCAACATCGGCCCGGCTTCCGTGCCGATCGTGCTCAGCAAACTGCGCGAGATGGGTCGCCTGAAAAAGGGCGACCGTATCGCTCTGCTTGGCATCGGCTCCGGCCTGAACTGCTCGATGGCTGAAGTCGTCTGGTAAGCGGTCGTCATGCAGCAGTGGTTCCCGGCGACTGCGATCACGGGTAAAGTCGAACCAAGCCCCTGGCTCTAGCCGGGGGCTTTCGTTTCCGCCCTGTGGTCAAAGGATGTTCCATGAGCAAAATTCGCAGTCACCACGAAATCGCTGTTGCATCGATCCGCGTTTTCAGCGACGACGGTCGTCTCGACCTCGCTGAGCTGGAGAAACTGTTGGCACTCGCCCTCCGCGATGCGGTTGTCGACGAGGACGAAAAGCGCGTCCTCGGCAACATTCTGACGCGCGCCGAGCGCGACGGGGTCGACGCCGACGTTCAGGCCCGTATCGACCAGGTTCGCCAGCAGTACGGCATGAGCGTCTGAGCGCTGCAGCAGCCAAACCGCTGCCTGCTACATCCGAGACCCCGGCTCCGGCCGGGGTTTTTCGTTGTGGCCGGGCGACGGAGGTGTGGCGTGGACAACCGCTCGTCAGAACATCACATGTGACACATTGACAGGTATCACATGTGACATATATCGTTCGTTCATGGAACGCAAATCCTCCGCCTTTTACCAGCGCCGCCACCGCGAACGATTGCGGGAGCAGGGGCTGTTGAAGAAGGAGCTTTGGGTGCTGCCCGAGTACGCCGATGAGTTGGTGGCGATCGAACGGCAGATGCGCCGGTCGCGCGGTGACACGGGCCGGATTGATGACGAACATGGGGACACAACGATGGCCGCTTCAGTGGCGAGCAGTGCGCTTCAGGTTGGAGCGATTCCCATTCGTGGCGCTTCAACCTCCGGAGCGTGGCTATGGACTGCGAAAAGCCTGTGTGATGCGCTGGCAGCAGCCGAGCCGGTGCGCGAGGGCGGCATTTCAGTCGAGCTGATCGAAGGCGCCGAGCCCGGCCTGTATCTGACCATGTACGACTACGGCGATCTGCCGCTGTTCATGGCGGTGGTCGGCCAGCAGATTATCGTCGAAGCCTTGTTGTGGCCGGTGGTGCAGGTGCGGGATGCCGCGCGTTTCAACGAAGAAGTGCTGCGCACACACAAGCTTTTCCCGCTGTCGACGCTCGGCATCGAAACCATCGACGGCGAAGCGGTCTACATCATGTTCGGCGCGCTGAGTGCGTCGTCGTCGCTGGCCGATGTGCTGTTCGAGATCGAAACCCTGGCTGACAACGTCATCCGGGCCACCGAAGCATACGAACGGCATCTGCGGGAGGCGGCATGAGCGCCAAAGGCAAATCAGCAGAGCGAACAAAAGCGAAAGCTGCGCCCGCGCCGGAAGCCACCGTCAGCGAATCCTCCGCGCTATGGCAGCGGCTGGTGACTGCAGTGCGCGGCGGCGTGAGCGAAATCGGCGAAGCCATCGCCGAAAGTCAGGCGCTGCGCATCCTCGATCAGGAAATCCGCGACAACGATGCGGAACTGCATCGGGTGCGCGCATCACTGGGCGAAACCCTGGCGCGCTACAAGGTCGCGCAGGATCGTCTCGCGGCGACGAACCAGAAGCTCGGCGAGTACGAAGGCTATGCGCTGAAGGCGTTGAAATCGGGTGAAGACGCACTGGCGCGCGAAGTTGCGGCCAAGATCGCTTTGCTCGAAATCGAGCGCGACGGCGAAGCGGCACGCGTACAGGATTTGAGCGACGGTGTCGCTCACCTGCGCAAAGTCGCTGCGCAGTATGAGGCGACGATCAAACGGTTGAAACAACAGGTCGACACCGTGCGCGCCACAGAGAGTGTGCAGCGCGCACAGGCAGCCGTGGCGAGCAGGCGTCAGGCGTCGGATCAACGGGTGAGCACGGCGTTGGAGTCGCTGGCGCGGATCAAACGCCGACAGGCGGAACGCAGCGCGCGCCACGAGGCGACGGACGACGCTGTCGCCATCGATGACGATCAGGTGCTGCAAGGAAAATTGCGGCAAGCCGGCATCATCGCCGAAGACGATCGTGCCGACGCGGTGCTGTCGCGCCTGAAGAAACAGCACGAAGACTGAAATGTTCCGGTGGACGTCAACGACGTCCGCACAATGAATGAGGGGAAAGCGCGATGGAGACATTCCTGGAGGTGGCGACGTCGTTTCCGACGGCGGTCTACACCGTGCTGCTGCTGGTGGTGACGGTACATTGGTTGTTGTCGGCGCTGGGCATTCTTGAAATCGACACGATCGATGGTCTGCTGCCCGGGGATGGTGACTTGGGCCTTGATATCGACGGCGTTGATGGCGCCGATGGCGGCAGTGTCGGCGGGCTGCTGATGAAATTCGGCCTGCACGGTGTGCCGGTGATGGTGGTCTTCACGATCATTGCGATCGTCGGTTGGTCATTCTGCTATTTCGTCGATCTCAACGTGCTGCGCGGACTGAAATTGGGCGCGTTGGGCGGCCTCATCGAATTCGCGACCTTCGTCGGAGGCTTCCTGCTGTCGATTCCGGTAGCAAGAATCGTGTTGACGCCGGTGCGGCACATGCTTCGCCGCTTCGCGCCCGTCTCGCAGCGGCCGATGCTCGGCCGCTATGGCGAAGTACGTAGCCCGGAGATCACCCAGAGTCACGGCACTGTCTGGGTCGACGATGGCGGCGCCGGTCTGATCCTGCAGGTGCGGGCGGAACAATCGGGAATTTTTGTTCGCGGCGATCGTGTGGTGCTGATCGAATATCTGGAAGATCAGAACGCCTACCGTGTGATGTCCGGTGAAGATTTCGAAAAGTTGTGATTTTTAGAGTGTCCGGTACGTAGTTCTATCGGATCGTGGTTCATATATAGATGAGGGAGAGCGTGCTATGGATCCAGGTATTCTTGGTGTAACGGTTAGTGTGGTTGCAGCGCTTGTGCTGTTGCTTGGCATGGTTGGTATGTTCAAGGCGTTTTACAACAAGGTGCCGCAAGGCACAGCCCTGATCGTCAACGATCTGTCGTCGCAGCCGAAGGTGCATTTCACCGGTGCGCTGGTCTACCCAGTGATCTACAAGAAAGAGCTGATGAAGATTTCGCTCATCACGCTCGAAGTGGATCGTCGTGGCAAGGACGGCCTGATCTGCCGCGACAATATGCGCGCGGACATCACGGTTGCGTTCTATCTGCGCGTCAACGAGACCGCGCAGGACGTGCTGAAAGTGGCCAAGGCCATCGGCGCCGATCGTGCGTCCGATCGTGTTGCCGTCAACGAGTTGTTCAATGCAAAGTTCTCGGAAGCGTTGAAGACGGTCGGCAAGCAGATCGAATTCGTCAAGCTGTTCGAGAATCGCCAGCAATTCCGAGACCAGATCATCGCGGTGATCGGTAATGATCTCAATGGCTACGTGCTGGAAGACGTCGCGATCGACTATCTGGAGCAGACGCCGAAGTCGTCGCTCGACCCGAGCAACATCCTCGACGCCGAAGGCATCCGTAAGATCACCGAGCTCACCGCTGCGCAGAACGTCATCACCAACGAGCTCGAGCGCAACGAGCAGTTGGCGATCACCAAGAAGAATGTGGAAACGAAGGAAGCGATGCTCGCGCTGGAGCGCCAGCAGGCCGATGCCGAAGCGCGTCAGAAGCGCGAGATCGCGACGATCCAGGCGCGCGAGGAAGCCGAGACCGCGAAGGTGCAGGAAGAAGAGCGGCTGAAATCCGAGCAGGCGCGCATCACCACGCAGGAAACGCTGGATATCCGCGAGCAGAATCGCATGCGCGAGGTCGAAGTGGCCGAGCAGAACCGCCAGCGTGCGGTGGTAATCGAAGTCGAAAAAGTGCATCGCGCCAAGGATCTTGAAATCGTCTCGCGCGAGCGTGAGGTCGAGCTGCAGCGGATCGACAAGGAAAAAGCGATTGAGATCCAGCGCAAGGACATCGCCAATGTCATCCGCGACCGTATCGTGGTCGAGAAGTCGGTTGCGCAGGAAGAAGAGCGGATCAAGGAAGTGCGCGCAGTCTCCGAGGCCGACCGTCAGAAGCAGGTCAAGATCCTGTCCGCGCAGGCGAAGGCCGAAGAGGAGATGGTGCGTCAGGTCAAGCAGGCCGAAGCGGATGAAACGTCGTCCAAGCACAGAGCGGTCGAATTGACCGTGATCGCGCAGGCCGAACTGGAAGCCGCCGGAAAAAACTCCGAAGCGAAGAAGCGCATGGCCGAGGGCATCGAAGCCGAGCGTGCCGCGCCGGGGCTTGCGGACGCACGCGTTCGCGAAGTCACCGCCGCCGCGATGGAAAAGGAAGGTATGGCCAAGGCACGCGTAGTCGCCGAAACCATGGCCGCCGAAGCCAAGGGCACGCAGGACAAGGGCGTGGTCGAAGCGAAGGTCATCAAGGATGTCGGCTTCTCGCAGGCGGAAGTCATGCGCGAGAAATATCGTTCGGAAGCCGAAGGCTTGACCGAGAAGTTCGTGGCCTTGGGTTCGATGAGCGACCAAGCGCGTACGCACGAGGAATTCCGGATGCAGTTGGAGAAGGGCTTCGAACAGGCGATCGCGTCGATCGAAGCCAACAAGGACATCGCGCGCGAGCAGGCGGAAGTGTTGTCGACCGCACTGGCGAAAGCCAACATCGACATCGTCGGTGGCGAAGGCGCGTTCTTTGACTCCTTCGCGAAGGCATTGTCGGTCGGCAAGGCGGTGGAAGGCATGGCCGGCAAGAGCCCGATCGTCCAGGAAGTGCTACAGAAACTGATGTCACTCGGCAACGGCAAGGACGCGCCAGCCAAGTCCGCGACGGAGCAGGGCGAGAGCGCCTGATCAAGACGTCACGCGCCGCACCGGCACACGATGGCCGGTGGGCGAGCCGTTGCGAAAGCAGGCTTCTATGCAAGCAGACACTGCGGAAGCAGTGACTGCGCAAACATGCAAGGTAGGAAACGATGTCGGAGACCCACACTCCATCGACGGATACGGCAGGCGATCTGCTCGACAAGGCGGTCGCCGAAGGCGGCGCGTATGAAGTATTGCGCCACCGTCTGAACGATCAGGGCAAGCAGTTGCACGACATCGCCGAGGCGCTGAACGCGCAGCGGCTGCAGGAGTTCGGCAGCAGCCGGATGGAGGTCGTCGGCCGTCTGCGGATCCGCACCGAACACAACTGCATCGCGCGGGATATCGTGCAGGTCGGCGATTGCCTGTTGTTCGGCTACAACGTCTTCATCGGTCTGAAGAAGGAGACGCGGGTCGAGGACATCTTCTCGCTGTACAGGCTGGTCGAAGGCCCGGAAGGCTACGACGTGACGCCGGTGGAAGCCTCGGCGAGCTTTCTGGGCGATCCGGTGTTCGTGAAGGAATTCACCGAACTCCACGCTTACTACAAGAATTCGCGGCTGCTGCAATTGGTGGTGCGCGACGGGAAACTGCTGGCGAGTTTCCAGATCGGCGAACGGATCGAAGATATCCGCGTGTTCCGCTGGCAGATCGACACGGGTGCGTCCGTCGCAGATGACGGCGTCCGCTATATCGACAATCGCGGCGAGCGCGATATCGCGCTGCCGGCGCCGTACGATTTCGAATGGACCCGCGCAACCCGCGAGCAGGCCGTCAATGGCCGTCATCCGCATCTCAATATCCTCGACACCGTGTTCGTCGAGACGTTGGGTGGCGATCTCACCATCAAGATCGAAAACAATACCGAAGATGGTCTCGGCATCTACCGCGAGCCGGTCGAAGACAAGACCCAGTCACTCGACGATGCGCAGATCGAATTCGCGCAGGTTGGCAGTCTCATCCTTCTGCGCGTGCTGCCGTACCGCGAAAGCGAGTGGCGGCATCTGGTCTACAACACGCTGTCGCGAAAAGTGCATCGCATCGATGCGATCGGCTCGGCCTGCGTGCAGCTTCCGGAAGATCACGGCATCGTCTTTCCGGGCGGCTACATGCTGCAGAACGGCGAGACGCGCACGTTCGACCAAGCCGTGCAGGGCATGCGTTTCAAGCGGAAGATCCGCTCGCCGAACGGCGAGGACGTGCTGTATCTGTTCTACGAACCGCTCGACGGCAGGATGGCGTTGTTCACGTACAACATGATCCAGCGCGGCATGCAGCCGCCGGTGATCGGTCACGGCTACGCGCGGCTCGAAGATGGGCGGATGGTGATTTTCAGCGCGCAGAGCGGCGAGCCGACCCGCATCCATCCGATGCAGGTCTGGCAGACACCGTTCGCGTCCGATGATTACGCCGTGCGCCAACCGCCGGGCAACAGTTTCATGGGCCGGATCGGCAACCCGGAGCTTGTGCGCGGTATTTCCGATCTGCTGAGTCTCGCGCGCGAGATCGGCGGCGGCGATGCCTCCGCGCAGCGCTATCAGTTGCTGACCCAGACCACGCGGCGCCTGTTCGATCAATATCACTGGGTCGATGATCGCGAGTGCGGCGCGCTTGCATCGCTGTTGCGCGAGATCGTCGCCAGCAGCGAGGCGGTGCTCGACGAATACGAGAAGGTCGAAAGCATCCGCAGGCAATCGGCCGACGCGATGCGCGAAGCGGCGGAGCGTCAGCAGGCGTTGTTGGGCGGCCTGCATCCCGAAAGTTGGGAGCGCGTGCAGGAATGCGTCGATGCGCTCGGTGCGATCACCGCGCAGCGCGGACGATTGCTGACGATCCGGGACTATCGTTACGTCGATGTCGCGGCGATCGATGCGATGGAGGCGGAGCTGCTGGAAGCGCAGGCGCGCACCGGTGTCGCTACCAGCGTGTTCCTTGCGGGCGACAAGGCGCTGCATCCCTATGCCGAGCGCGTGCAGCAGTTCGACGCGCAGGCGCAGAAAGCTGGCAGCGTATCGGCGCTCAAGGAACCCCTGAGCGGCATGCAGGCGCTGTCCTCGGACCTCGACATGCTGTCCGAGCTGATGGCGACGCTGCGGGTGGACGATGCCACCCAGCGCACGCGGATCGTTGAAGCGATTTCCGAAATCTACGCGAAGCTCAATCAGGCGAAAGCGCGCGCCGAGCAGCGCCGCAAGACGCTCGGCAGCGGCGAAGCCGTCGCCCAGTTCGGTGCGCAGTTCTCCCTGTTCGGGCAAAGCATCGCCAGTGCATTGTCGACCGCGCGCGATCCCGAGCGCTGCGACCAGGAGCTGTCGCGGCTGATGGTGCAGCTCGAAGAGATCGAAAGCCAGTTCGGCGAGCACGAACAGTTTCTCGGCGATATCGTCGCCAAGCGCGAGGAGATGCTCGAAACCTTCGAGGCGCACAAGCAGACGTTGCTCGATGAGCGTCAGCGCAAGACGCAATCCCTGGCGGACGCGGCAGCGCGGATTCTCGACGGTCTGGGTCGTCGCACGGCGCGCATCGCCGGCATGGACGAGCTGAATGCGTTTTTCGCCGGCGATCCGCTCATTCTCAAGCTGCGCGATCTGTCCGAGCGCCTGCGTGCGCTGAAGGACAGCGTGAAGGCCGAGGATGTCGATGCCAGACTCAAGGGCGTGCGTGATCAGGCGGTGCGTGCGCTGCGCGACCGCAGTGATCTGTTCGAGGATGGTGGCAACGTCATCAAGCTGGGCCCACGTCATCGTTTCAGTGTGAACACGCAGGAACTCGATCTGACCGTGTTGCCGCGCGGCGATGGCTTGAGCTTGCATCTCACCGGCACCGAATTCTTCGCGCCCGTGCGCGATGTCGAACTCGATGCGCTGCGTGAGTTCTGGCAGGTCTCGCTCGAATCCGAATCGCCGCAGTTGTATCGCGGCGAGTATCTGCTCGGCGAAGTGCTGTCGGCGGCCGAGGCCGGTCGCGACGGCTTGAACCTGGATCTGTTGCGCGAACAGGCCAAGCAGCCGGAACAGTTGGTGCGCACCCTGCGCGATTTCGCCGCGCCGCGCTATCGCGAAGGTTACGAAAAGGGTATCCATGATCACGATGCCGCGAAGCTGCTGGTCGCGCTGCTGCCGTTGCGCGACAGCGCCGGTCTGCTCGCGCATGCGCCCGCAGCGCGCGCGTGGGCCAGCGTGTTCTG
>JBGSID010000027.1:0-9803 GCA_041751895.1 Lysobacteraceae bacterium
TGCCGCGCGGCGCACGTGGCTGTGGTTCGTCCATGCCGACACCCACCTCACGCCGGAAATACTGCCCGCACTGCGCACCTTCCTCGAACGCAACGAACCCGCACTGGGCTGGTTCCGGCTGCGTTTCGCCGAAGACAGTCCGCGCGCCTTACGCTGGGCGATGCGTGCGAATGCCGCAGGCGCGAACTGGCGCTCGCGACGACTGGGTCTGCCGTTCGGCGACCAGGGCCTGTTGATTCCACGGCTGGAATTCGATCGCCTTGAAGGTTTCGATCCATCGCTGCCATACGGCGAAGACCATGCCTTGGTCTGGCGGGCAAAACGCACAGGACTGCCGCTACGCGCGATCGATGCCGCATTGGTGACCAGCGCGCGCAAATACGCCGAATGCGGTTGGTTGCGCACGACGTTCCGACATCTGCGTCTGACCGCAGAACAAGCCTGGCATGAGGCGCGACGATGACCGCCGGTATCGCCGTTTTCGTCAAGACGCCCGGCTTTTCTCCACTGAAAACCCGGCTCGCCATCAGGATCGGCCAGGATGCGGCGGAAACATTCCATCGTTTGTCGGCCATGGCGATCGCCGAAGTGATCGCCGAAGCGCAGCGCGCCATGCCGCAACTCGCCGCGTATTGGGCGGTCGCTGAAGACGATGCCCTCGATGCACCGATCTGGCGCGATCTGCCTCGGATCGCGCAGGGCGACGGCGATCTCGGTGCTCGCATGCATCATGTCTGCGATGTCCTGCGCCAGCGACACGGGCGCGCGCTGCTGATCGGCGCGGATGCACCGCAACTGCGCGCGGACGACGTCATCACCGCCGGTGAAATGCTCGCAACCCACGATTGCGTACTGGGGCACAGCGAAGACGGTGGATTCTGGCTCTTCGCGACCCGGGTCGCGGTGCCCGACTACGCGTGGAACACGACGCCTTGGTCACAGGCCGATACCGCATCCCGCTTTCTCGCTGCGCTGGATGGGCATCCGGTCGCATCGTTGCGACGACTGCGCGATGTCGACAGCGTCGACGATCTCTCTGCGCTCGCGGCGACGCTCGATGCGCTGCCAGCACCGACGCCGAAGCAGACAGCGCTCCTCACCTGGTTACGCGCGCTCACCTTCTGAGCGCTCATCGACCGCGCGGAACGGTTCACGCAACAAATCCACGAGACCCGTGGAGCGCTCGACACCAATCCCTTGCACACCGAAATGCTGCGGTTGCTCCCGTGCGCGTTCCGCGTAACTGCCGAACAACCGATCCCAGACACTGACGTTGAACCCGAAATTACGCTGCTGTTCGTCGCGCTCGGTGCTGTGATGGATCCGATGCATGGCCGGCGTCACCAGCACCCAGCGCAGCGCGCGATCCAACCGTGGCGGCAATGGCAGGTTGGCGTGGGTGATCAGGGCGAAGCTCGACAGCAGCGCTTCAAACACGAGCATCAGCGCCGGATCGACGCCAAGCACAACCGCCAGGACCATCTTGTAAACCAGCGAGAGCAGGATTTCGAGCGGATGGAAGCGCAGCGCCGAAGTGGCATCGAGCGTGATGTCGGTATGGTGCGTCCGGTGCAGGCGCCACAGCCAGGCGATGCTGTGCAACCACCGGTGTTGCCAGTAGATCGCCAGATCCAGCAGCAGCATGGTCAGCACCACTTCCAGCCATGACGGCAACGCATGCGATACCAGCTCGGCATGGAACAGCCCGACGCCCGCCGATTGCGCCCAGACCGCCGCGCCATAAGCGCCAGCGGGCAACAACAGCCGCGCAAGCAGGGTATCCAGCGCGACCAGCAGCATGTGCGCCGGCCAGCGGCGCCCACGCCGTTGCGACGGATTCGGCCCGGGGCGAAGGCGCTCCAGCAGGGACAATCCCGCGAGCAGACCGAGAAACAGCCATAGACGCCACAGGGTCGGGTCGCTGGTTTCCATGGACTCCTCCGGACGGATCGCCGGTCACGTGGCAAGAACATGAAGGTAAGAAGCATGAGGGCAAGAACATGAGAATAAGGACGTGCGGGTCAAGGCAGACAGGCGAGTGAGCCGCCGCCAGGAACGTCATGCCGCGTCGATTCCGGCCGCCAGCATGCCCCAGAATGGCCGCTTCGAGCTGCATTTTCCGCTGACCGTAAGCAGCCCATGTCCATTTCGGAGTCACTCATGCCCTTGTGTCGCCTGTCCTTGCATCGCTCTGCCCCCCGCCTCGCCTGGCTGCTCCTGCCGCTCTCGCTGTTTGCCGCTGCGGTCGCATGCGCCGGTCCGAAAGAGGACATGAAGGCAATGAGCATCAGGTTCCTGGCGCTGCGCACGTATCACGTGACCATGGAAAACAGCGACAAGCGCATGCCAAAGATGGAAATGGATTTCGTGGCACCCGATCGCTATCGCATGCAGATGCCGATGGGAACGCAGTACGTCATCGGCGACACCATGTACATGAACATCCAGGGGCGCACCATGAAGGTCCCGATGCCCAAGGGCACCTCGAGCCAGTGGCGCGAAACCGACCGGGCCTTCCACGAAATGGACCGCATGCAGATCGAAGCGCTCGGCATGGATGCCGTCAACGGCAAACCCGCGAGGAAATACCGGATGTCGCAGGCCGGCAAGACGCCGACCACCTCCCTGATCTGGGTCGGCATGGATGGCTATCCGGCGAAGATGGAAACCACGGGCACTGCCGCCGGCAAACCCGCCAGCACCATGACGCTCCACTACTCGCGCTTCAACGACCCGAGCATCAAGATCGCAACGCCCAAGTAAGCGCTGCAGAGCGCTTGCTCGCCTGCCGGGCCACCCGGCAGGCACAATGGCGGCATGTCAGCACGTCCGCCGAAGCAGCCGTCCCCGAATCTGTCGCCTTCACCGGGCGACGAAGTCAAAACCACCACGTGCTATATGTGCGCGTGCAGGTGCGGCATCAAAGTGTGGATCAAAGACGGCCAGATCCGCTACATCCAGGGCAATCCCGAGCATCCGGTCAACAAGGGCGTGCTCTGCGCGAAAGGCTCGGCCGGGATCATGCAGCACTACTCGCCGGCCCGGCTGCGCAAGCCACTGCTGCGCACGGGTGAACGCGGCAGCGGCGAGTTCCGCGAGATCGAATGGGACGAAGCGCTGCGCATCGCCACCGGCTGGCTGCAGCCGATCCGCGAACGCAATCCCGATGAACTCGCGTTCTTCACCGGCCGCGACCAGTCGCAGGCGCTGACCGGCTGGTGGGCGCAGCAGTTCGGCACCGTCAACTACGCCGCGCACGGTGGTTTCTGCTCGGTGAACATGGCTGCAGGCGGGCTGTACAGCATCGGCGGCAGCTTCTGGGAGTTCGGCGAACCCGACTGGGACCATGCCCGCTACTTCATGCTGTGGGGCGTGGCCGAAGACCACGACTCCAACCCGATCAAACTCGGCCTCTCCAAACTGAAGGCAAGCGGCGCCAAGATCGTCGCGATCAATCCGGTGCGCACCGGTTATGGCGCGATCGCCGACGAATGGATCGGCATCCGCCCCGGCACCGACGGTCTGTTCGCATTCGCGCTGATTCACGAACTGCTGCGCAGCGACCGCATCGATCTCGACTACCTCGTGCGCTATGCGAATGCGCACTGGCTGGTGATACGTAATCTGGGCGGCGCGGACGATGGTCTGTTCGCGCGCGACGCCGACGGCAAGGCGCTCTGTTGGAATCGTGCGGCCGACGCTGCAGCCGATGCCAATGCGATCGACATCGAACCTGCGATCGTCGGCACATACACATTGCCTGACGGCCGCACCGCTGTCCCCGCCTTCCAATTGCTCGCCGAGCGTTACCTCGATCCACAGTATTCGCCCGATGCGGTGAGCGAACGCTGCGGCATCGCTGCGGACACCATCCGCCGCATCGCGCGCGAATTGGCGGAAGCGGCGTTCGAGAGCCGTCTGACGCTACCGATCGCATGGACCGACAGTTGGGGCCGTGAACACAGCGAGATGGTCGGCCGTCCGGTGGCGATGCACGCGATGCGCGGCATCAGCGCGCACAGCAACGGCTTCCACACCTGTCGCGCGCTGCATGTCCTGCAGATGCTGCTCGGTGCGGTCGATACGCCGGGCAGCTTCCGCTACCAGCCGCCGTTTCCGAAACCGATGCCGCCAGCGAATCGCCCCGGCAAGCTTCGTCGCGACAACGGCACGCTCGACGCCGCACCGCTCGGTTTCGTGCATGGGCCCGAGGACCTGGTTGTCGATACCGATGGCCAGCCGCGACGCATCGACCATGCCTTCTCGTGGTCGTATCCGCTGTCCGCGCACGGCCTGCTGCATACGGTCATCCGCAACGCGCATGCCGGCGACCCATACCGCATCGACACGCTGCTGATGTTCATGGCCAACATGAGCTGGAACTCGGCGATGAACACGCGCGAGACCATGCACTGGCTCACCGACAAGGACGCCGACGGCACCTACAAAATCCCGCACATCATCTATAGCGACGCCTACGCCAGCGAGATGGTGGCCTATGCCGATCTGGTATTGCCGGACACCACTTATCTGGAACGCTTCGACGCGATCAGCCTGCTCGACCGGCCGATTTCCGATGCCGACGGCGCATCGGATGCGATCCGTCACCCGGTGTTCGATCCGGCCACGCAATTGGGCAGTGACGGGCGCCCGCGCGATGTGCGCGGCTTCCAGTCGGTGCTGCTCGATCTCGGTGCACGGCTCGGATTGCCGGGGATGGCCAACGCAGACGGCACGCCGTCGTATCGCGATTACGCCGACTACATCACGCGGCACGAACGCGCGCCAGGCGTGGGTCTGCTCGCCGGCTGGCGCGGTGCCGACGGCAGCGAGACCGGCAAGGGCCAGCCGAATCCGGAACAACTGCAGCGCTACATCGACAACGGCGGCTTCTGGCACGCGCCGATTCCCGAGTCCGCGCGCTATTACAAGATGGCGAATCGCGACTATCTGCAGTGGGCGCATCGCTTCGGTTTCATCGCCACCACTGAACCGATCGTGTTGCAGCTCTATTCGGAAACACTGCAGAAATTCCGCCTCGCCGCGCACGGCCATGGCGCGCTGCAGCCGCCGGATGAACATCGCGAGCGCGTCGCGACGTATTTCGATCCGCTGCCGATGTGGTACGAGCCCTTCGAGTCGGCGCAGACCGACGCTACATCGTTTCCACTCTCCGCCCTGACCCAGCGCCCCATGTTCATGTACCACGCATGGGGTTCGCAGAATGCGTGGCTGCGCCAGATCACGGCGCGGAACTATCTGTATCTGCATCCCGACACCGGGACGCGTTACGGCATCGCGGATGAAGACTGGATCGAAGTGTCGTCGCATCACGGCACGATCACGGTGCAGGCGAAGTTCGCCGCCAACATGCAGCCCGACACGGTGTGGACCTGGAATGCGATTGGCAAACGCAAGGGCGCATGGCGTCTGGCGAAGAACGCGCCCGAGGCCAAGCAGGGTTTCCTGCTCAACCATCTTATCAGCGACATCACCCCGCGCGGCGATTACGCCAACGCCGACCCCGTCACCGGGCAGGCGGCGTGGTTCGATCTGCGCGTCTCAATCCGCAGGGCCGACACCACCGGCATGAGCGCGCCGCAGTTCGTCCCGCTTGCGTTCGAGGCCGCAAGCGATGCACCGTTGCGCTACGGAGCGGAATGGCGGAAGCGGGGGCGTCCATGACAGAAGGACTTTCAGCGCGTCGGCGCATCATCGGCTGGACGTTCATCTCCGTGGGCAAAATCGGCACGCTGCTGTTACTGTGGATGCTGCTGACAAGCGCCGACATCACGCCGCCACAGGCCGACAAGAACATCGATACCGTTCTGACGAGGATCGGCGCGATACCGTTGCTTGCGACCACCGTGGGAATACTTGCGACCGGTCTGTGGCTGCTGCTTGGAAGCGAACGGAGGCCGCGTACCCATGGGGATTGATCTGCTGTTGACGTTGGCGGTGCTCGCGGGCGCGGTCACGCTGTTCGTGACCGAAAAACTGCCGGTGGATGTGGTGGCGCTGCTGGTGTTGTCCAGCCTGCTCATCTTCGGCATCGTCACCCCGAGCGAAGCGCTGTCGGGCTTCAGCAGCCAGGCCACGATCACTGTCGCGGCGATGTTCGTGCTCAGCGCGGGATTGCAACGCAGCGGTGCGCTGCAGGGGCTCGGCGATCTGCTCAGCCGGGTTCGTTGGCCTTGGCTGTTCACGCTGTTGATGATGATGCTGGCGGCGTTCAGTTCAGCCTTCATCAACAACACCGCGATCGTCGCTGTTTTCCTTCCTCTGGTGATTGCCGCCGTTTCCGCGCAGGGCCGCGCGCCTTCGAAGTTCCTGATCCCATTGTCGTTCGCCGCGCAATTCGGTGGCGTCTGCACCTTGATCGGCACGTCGACCAATCTGCTGGTGGATGCGCTGGCGCGGAAATCCGGTCAGCCTGGATTCTCGCTGTTCGAATTCACCTCATTGGGCCTGTGGTTCGTCGCCGCAGGCACGATCTATCTGATGATCGCCCAGCGTTACCTCCTGCCCGATCTGGGTATTCCGAATATCAGCGCGGACGAACACCGGGGCCGCTATCTGGTCGAGCTTGAGGTGACGGGCAAATCACCGATCATCGGGAAACTGGGCAGCACGGCGCTGCCGCTCGACACCAAGGACGCCTTCCTGCTTGAGATCGTGCGCGATCGCAGACTGCTGCCCTACCCGCGCAACGAAACGATCCAGGAAGGCGATCGCCTGCTGATTCGCGGTGACTGGGACGAAATCCAGCGCCTCCGCAAACGCCTGCAACTCCGCCACGACGACGTCGCAGCAGACCTCGTGGGCAATCCCGAAGAAGCACGCATTCATGCCGAGGTGATGGTCGCGCCGGGTTCGCCGTTGATCGGACAGTCGTTGGCGCAACTGCGTTTCGGCCACGTCTATCGGATGCGCGTTCACGGCCTGCAGCGCAGCGGCGCCACGCCTCGACAACGAATCGACCATATCCCGCTCGCGGTCGGCGACGTGCTGCTGGCCGATGCGACTGCGGCCTCGCTGGAGGAACTGCGCAGCAACCCGTCGGTGGTCCTGCTGGGGCAACGTAAACAGCATCGCATCGACCTGCGGCGTGCGTCGCTGTCGATGCTGGTGCTGGTCGCGGCGATCGGCGTTGCTGCACTGGGCTGGATGCCGATCGTTGCCTCGGCGCTGCTCGGGTGCGCGATGCTGGTCGTGCTTCGCTGCCTGAAACCCGAAGAAGCCTATGCCGCCATCGATTGGCGCGTGATCGTGCTGCTTGCGGGCGTGCTGCCGCTCGGCATCGCACTGGAACATTCCGGTGGCGCCGATTGGGTCGCAAAGAACGCACTGGGCTGGGTCGGCGGCTACGGCCCGGTTGCGACGCTCGCGGTGATCTATCTCATGACCGCATTGATGACCGAGGTCATGAGCAACAACGCGGCGGCAGTGCTGGTGGTCCCGATCGCGATCTCCACCGCCGAAGCGCTCGGCGTCGATGCCAAACCCTTTCTGGTCGCCGTCGCGTTCGCCGCATCGACCAGCTTCGCGACACCGGTGGGTTACCAGACCAACACCATGGTCTACACCGCTGCCGGCTATCGTTTCATCGATTTCCCCAAGATCGGCATTCCCTTGAACCTGTTGTTCTGGGCGATGGCGGTCGTGCTGATTCCGCGCTACTTCCCGTTCTGAAATCAGTGCTCCGATGACCGACCTGCCGCCACCTTCAAAGATCAAACTCGGACTGGTGATCGACCTCGACACCTGCGTCGGCTGCCATGCCTGCGCGGTCAGCTGCAAGCAGTGGAACGCAGGCGGCATCGCCGGGCCGCTCACCGACGAGCATCCGTACGGCAAAGATCCGTCCGGTGTCTGGTTCAACCGCGTACACAGCTATGAAGTGGCCGCGACCACGGGCTGCGGCTCCGCGCAAGACACGCTTCCGGCACAACCCGCAACCACGCTTCACTTCCCGCGCAGTTGTCTGCACTGTGAAACGCCGGCCTGCGTCACCGTCTGCCCCACCGGCGCCAGTTACAAGCGCAGCGAAGACGGCATCGTGCTGGTGGATGAGGACAAATGCATCGGCTGCAAACTGTGTTCGTGGGCCTGTCCGTACGGCGCCCGTGAGTACAGCGCGATCGAAGGTGTGATGAAGAAATGCACGCTCTGCGTCGATCGCATCTACAACGAACACCTGCCTGAAGCAGAACGACAGCCCGCCTGTGTGCAGGCCTGTCCGACCAAAGCGCGTCATTTCGGCGATCTCGGCGACCCCGAGTCCGACGTGTCCAAGCTCGTGGCCGAGCGTGGTGGCGTGGCGTTGATGCCGGAGCTGGGCTATGCGCCGGTGAATCGCTATCTGCCGCAACGGCCACGGCGTGCGGGTCAGGATGAGATCGTGAAAGCACCGCAACAGGACGAATCACTCGATACCGCGCAATTGCCGCCGCTGCTGCGCTGGTTGGATCGGGTATTGAGCCGATGACCCGCGCAATGCATTCCTTCGAATCCATGACGACAACCTGCACATCACCCAGTGCTGTCAGGGAAGCGGGTACCGCATGAATCCCGCGTTTTCAGTCATCCTCTTCACAACCCTCTCCGGCACCGGCTTCGGCCTGTGGTTCTGGCTCGCGCTGCGCGTCGCGCTGGGCGACCGCCCGGAATGGTTCGACGGCCTCGGCTGGATGTTCGGCCTGATCGCCGGCGCGGTGCTGGTCGGCACAGGCGTGATCGCGTCGCTCTGGCATCTCGGCAAACCGATGCGGGTGTGGCGCGCGCTCTCGCAATGGCGGTCCTCGTGGATGTCCCGCGAGGGCGTGTTCTCGATCCTGTGCCTTGCCTCCGCCGTTGCACTCTTCGCAACGACATGGGTCTCCGGTCGCGGAATGGGCGTGCGCATGGTCGCTGCCCTGCTCGCGGCCCTGTGTGTCGCTTCGGTGTATTCCACCGCCATGATCTACGCCTCGCTGAAACCGGTCCCGGCTTGGCGGCACGCCTTGGTCGTAGCGGGCTATGTGCTGTGCGCCGCGCTCGGCGGCGGCATCCTGTTCGGGCCCTTCGCTGGGACCACGCTCGATGCGCCGAACATGGTCGGCGCCGGCATCGTCATCGGCGCCATCGCACTCTGGCTGATCAAACGACGTTACTGGCGGGATATCGACCGCGACCCGCTGCCGCTCGATACCGGCGACGCCGTGGGCCTGCCAGGACGCAGTGTCTCCAGTTTCGAGCGCCCGCATACCGAATCGAATTATCTGACCCGCGAAATGGGCTTCGTGGTCGCCCGCAAGCATGCGCGCAAGTTGCGCACGATCGCCGTCGTGCTGTTCGCCGTGATCCCGGCGCTATGCGCGTTGCCGGTATGGCTGCTGCCCCACGGCGATGTGACGCCGCTGCTGTGGGTCGCTGCAGTGTCGTTCCAGTTGGGCGCTGTCGTCGAGCGATGGCTGTTCTTCGCCGAAGCGAAGCATCTGGTGACGTTGTATTACTGAGCCGCGCAATAGAGCTGAGGGTAGAGCGGCCTTCAGGCCGCTGAATCGATGCGGATCTATTTGTAGCGGCCTGAAGGCCGCTCTACCGCATGATCGTGATCATGCGATGAATTCGCCCGCACCGAGATCCAGCAACTGCTGCGCGACCAACTGCCCCAGCGCATCGACATCATCGCCCACTGCCTCGCTGCGCACGGCGCGGCCATCGGCGACCGAGCCGACGAGGCCGGCAAGATGCAGCGTGTTGTCCTCGCGCAGCTGCGCGAACGCTGCCACCGGCACCTGACAGCTGCCGTGCAGCGCGCG
>JBGSID010000028.1:0-15714 GCA_041751895.1 Lysobacteraceae bacterium
TGAGTGCGCGCCCGCCCCAGCGGAGCTCACCGTGACCGTCGTTGTCCATGACCGTGTCGCCAGCACCGACGACATACGTGTCCTGCCCGATGCCGCCCTCCATCCGGTCGCGACCGGCGCCGCCGATCAGGATGTCGTTGCCGCGATGCGCCCGCAGCGTGTCGTCGCCGCCTTCGCCGATCAACAGATCGTTGCTGTCGATTTCGCGCGGGTTGTTGCCGCGGGTCATGCGCCTGGAATCGATGGTCGAGGCGTGATCGTCGTCAACGGTCTGAGTGGTGGCATTGCGCTGGTCCGGGCGCAAGCCGCTGCCCTGACGCAGGTCGCGACCGGGATCGAGAAAGATCGCCGTGGTCGCGAAATCCTGATCGCGCAGACGATCGGCCAGATCGGGATGCTCGGCGCGGAGGTCGGCCAGCAGGCGATGGCGAGCGGGTTCCAGCGCCTCGGTGATGGTGGGCACCGCGCCGTATTCGCGGACGAGATCCGGATAGTCGCGGTTCGCCATCGCAACGACGTTGCGATTTCCACGGCTGGCGACGCCGTCCATGCCCACGCCCCAGTTGTTCTCGACGCTGGCGATATCGTCGCGATGCAGCTGGAACATCCGATAGACGCTCCTGGCTTCGTCCGCAGTCACGTTCTGGGGATCGTCGTACAGGCCGAACATCTGCGCTTCCATGCCGCGTCGCTTGCGCAGGCCCAGCTCATCGGGGGCACTCGACCCCCAACTGTTGTAGCGCAGCTGGTACCAAGCTTCGGCCCGGTCCCCGGCACCGACCGCCTCCGTGAATGGCTGCATCCTCTGATTGACGCGCGCCCCACCCCGGTTATAGGTGACGGAGACCAGCGCCGCGCGCTCGTTGGAGTCGGGCATGCCGAGCCGATTGGCTGGACCTTCGTACTGCGGAAGGCTGGCGATCTCCAGTAGGCCGCGCGCTTCTTCACGGCTGATCTGGACCGGGAACGCCAAGCCCAATCGCGTTTTGTCGGCGGGGGCTGCGGCATCGATGGCGGCCAGTTGGCGGCGTTCGGTTTGCGACAGCTGGACGCCTGCTTGATCGAACAGCGCCACATTATCGTTGCGGTTGAAGGTGTAGCCGAATCCGATCGTCGCCATGCCGTCGCCCGCGTCATAGGGCCGATTGCGGAAACCCTCGAAATTCATGATCGCGGTGCTGGCGCGCCGCGTGTATTCGTCGTGCGTCAATGCGTGATAGTCCATGCTGCCTCCTTTCGAGCTGTGTCCGTCGCGCGGTCATTCCCTGGGCAAGTCGTCCGGCCACCGGCAGGGCGTGCGCTTGATGTCGCGCCACTGACGGACGGCGTACTCACTGGTGTTTCGGGTGAGCGTCTGGGCCAACGGAATGATCGCTGGCTCGTCATTGGTGCCGGGCACGACCATGCCTTCGAGGCGCCATCGCAGCTGGCCGCCAGCCAGGGTTGCGGTCGCCATGAGTTTCGATCCGTTGCGCGTGTTGGTGATGATGAAGCTGGCTTTCTTCCCGTCTTGCATGCCCAGCACCGATGCCGGATCGCCCTCGTCGAGCCTGGACAGCCCCGGCGTGGCGGCGAAATGCTGGCCGCAGAGACGGCCCCGCTCCTGGACGAGATACAGTTCGAATCGACCGCATTCGCGTTCCGGAGACGCTTTGTCGCACCATTCGGCCATCCATGCGCCTTCGAAGGACGGCGGGGTTCCGGCGTGAGCGGGTGGCATGGACGCGCATCCGCCCAGCAGCAGTGTCAGGGCCAACGCGGACGGCGCCCGCAGGACTGGAAAACGCAACGTCAGCATTGGCATGGGCTCCCTGTCGTGAAAGCGACGACCCACACGCTACGGCCGCGCGTACTGCGCAGTCAACAAACCGGGCAGCGTGGACCGACCAGATCAGTCGCGACTTCCGTCGCTCCGACAAAAGTCATCGTGATGACCCCGGCGTTCAATCTCAGCATCCATGCAGCCATGGAGACAGGGGACGCGGACAAGTCTGAAGCTGGATCCCGGCTTTCGCCGGGATGACGGCAAGATGACCGCTCCGCCAGGAAGCCACTACATATTCCGCCGATACTCCCCACCCACGTCATACAGCGCATGGCTGATCTGGCCGAGTGAGTGGGTCTTCACAGCTTCCATCAACGCAGTGAAGACGTTCTGTCGGTCGCGGGCGGTTTTCTGCAGATAGGCGAGACCAGGGGCCGCGTTCGCGGCTTGCGCCGCTCCTACAGAGAGCGCATTTCGCAGCCGCTGATAGTTGGCGACGTTGTCGATCTGCTGGCCTTTCTCGCCTTCGGTGGAACGGATGAGTTCTATCTCGGTGACGATATCGCCGCCGTGGTCTTTGGGCAGGAAGGTGTTGACGCCGATCAGCGGCAGGCTGCCGTCGTGTTTCTTGTGTTCGTAGGTCATCGACTCGTCCTGGATCTTGCCGCGCTGGTACATGGTGTCCATCGCGCCGAGCACGCCGCCGCGCTCGCTGATGGCTTCGAATTCCTTGTAGACGGCTTCTTCGACGATGTCGGTGAGCTTGTCGACGATGAAGCTGCCCTGCCAGGGGTTCTCGCAGAAGTTGAGGCCGAGTTCCTTGTTGATGATCATCTGGATGGCGACGGCGCGGCGCACGCTTTCTTCGGTCGGCGTGGTGATGGCTTCGTCGTAGGCGTTGGTGTGTAGGCTGTTGCAGTTGTCGAACAGCGCATACAGGGCTTGCAGCGTGGTGCGGATGTCGTTGAACTGGATTTCCTGCGCGTGCAGGGAACGGCCGCTGGTCTGGATGTGGTACTTCATCATCTGGCTGCGGGCGTCGGCGCCGTAGCGTTCGCGCATCGCACGCGCCCAGATGCGGCGGGCGACGCGGCCGATGACGGTGTATTCCGGATCCATGCCGTTGCTGAAGAAGAACGACAGGTTGGGCGCAAAGTCATCGATCTTCATGCCGCGCGCGAGGTAGTACTCGACGATGGTGAAGCCATTCGAGAGCGTGAAGGCAAGCTGCGAGATCGGGTTCGCACCGGCTTCGGCAATGTGATAACCGCTGATCGACACCGAGTAGAAGTTGCGGACGTTCTTGTCGACGAAATACTGCTGGATGTCGCCCATCATCCGCATCGCGAATTCGGTGCTGAAGATGCAGGTGTTCTGCGCCTGGTCTTCCTTGAGGATGTCGGCCTGTACCGTACCGCGCACGCTGGCAAGCGTCTTGGCCTTGATGTTTGCGTAGGTCTCGGCATCGACCACCTGATCGCCGGTGACGCCGAGCAGACCGAGGCCGAGGCCGCCGTTGGTTTCTGGCAGCAGGCCGCTGTATTCGGGGCGCTGCTTGTCGGCGAACATCGCCTCGATCTTCTCGTGCGCGGCATCCCAGCGGCTTTGCTCGGCGCGCAGGTATTTTTCGACCTGCTGATCGATCGCGGTGTTCATGAACATCGCGAGGATGATCGGCGCGGGGCCGTTGATGGTCATCGACACCGAGGTGGTCGGTGCGCACAGATCGAAGCCGGAATACAGCTTCTTCATGTCGTCGAGCGTGGCGATGTTGACGCCGGAGTTGCCGATCTTGCCGTAGATGTCAGGGCGGATCGCCGGGTCTTCGCCGTACAGCGTGACGCTGTCGAACGCGGTGGACAGACGCGCGGCCGGCTGGCCGACGCTAAGGTAGTGGAAGCGGCGGTTGGTGCGCTCCGGCGTGCCCTCGCCCGCGAACATGCGGATCGGATCTTCGCCGGTGCGGCGGTACGGATACACGCCGCCGGTGTACGGGTAATAGCCGGGCAGATTTTCTTTCTGCAAGAAGGTCAGCAGCTCGCCCCAGCTTTTGTAGGTGGGCGCGGCGATCTTTGGAATCTGCTGGTACGACAATGATTCGCGATAGTTTTCGACGCGGATGGTCTTGTCGCGGACCTGGTACTCGGTGACGTCGTCGACGATGGATTTCAGACGCGCGGGCCATTCGCGGAGAAGCTTCAATGCTTCCGATGTCAGCGATTGGACGGCGTCGTTGTAGCGCTGGCGGAGGGTGATGAGTGTCTTGTCTGTTATGGGAGCGGCGGAAGCCGCGATCTTTTGGCCCGAGGCATGACCTATCGCGGCTCCCGCCGCTCCCACAGGAAGCAGGGCGTCGGTGCTGTAGATCTCAAGCGATTTCGGTAGCAAGTCATCACCCAGATCATGCAACGACTGCCAATACGACTGCGCGCGATCTGCGGTTTCGGCCTGCGTCTCGATCTGGCGATTGATGCCGCGACCCTGCTCAGCGATCTCGGCGAGGTAGCGCACGCGATTGCCGGGGATGAGCACCGTGGCGCGTGGTTCTTTCAGCGACGTGTCTATGGTGGGCGACCATTTTTCAAGCGGCAGCGACAGCTTGTCGCGCATCAACCGGCACAGATTCGCGAACATCCAGCTGATGCCGGGGTCATTGAACTGCGAGGCGATGGTGGGATACACCGGCACGTCTTCGTCGGCCATTTGGAAGGCGACGCGATTGCGTTTCCACTGTTTGCGTACATCGCGCAACGCATCTTCCGCGCCGCGTTTGTCGAACTTGTTGAGCACGATCAGTTCGGCGTAGTCGAGCATGTCGATTTTTTCGAGCTGGCTCGGCGCACCGAAGTCGCTGGTCATCACGTACATCGGGAAATCGACGAGATCGACGATCTCGGAGTCGCTCTGGCCGATACCGGCGGTTTCGACAATGACCAGATCGTAGCCCAGCGACTTCAGGAAACTGATGCAATCCTTGAGCACGATGTTCGTTGCTGCATGCTGGCGGCGGGTCGCCATCGAACGCATGAAGACGCGGCTGGAACGCAGCGAATTCATGCGGATGCGGTCGCCGAGCAGCGCGCCGCCGGTGCGGCGACGCGTGGGGTCGACCGAGATCACCGCGATGTGCATGTCAGGAAAACTGGCGAGGAAACGATTCAGCAGCTCGTCGGTGACCGACGACTTGCCGGCGCCGCCGGTGCCCGTGATACCGACGACCGGGGTCTTGCCGCCGGCCAGCTGCCATTCCTTGCGCAGATGCACGAGTTCGGATTCGTCGAGCGCACTCTCTTCGATGGCGCTGAGCATGCGACCGATGGCGATCTCATCGGAAAACTCGACGCGATGCGGTGTCTCGACCGGCTGGCGCGCGGCGCCGGCGCGACGGACGACATCCTCGATCATCGCGACGAGGCCCATGTGCATGCCGTCGTTGGGGTGATAGATGCGCTCGACGCCGTAGGCCTGCAGCTCTCGGATTTCTTCCGGGGTGATGGTGCCGCCGCCGCCGCCGAACACCTTGATGTGTCCGGCGCCGCGCTCCTTCAGCATGTCGACCATGTATTTGAAGTACTCGACGTGTCCGCCCTGATAGCTCGACAGCGCGATGGCGTCGGCGTCTTCCTGCAGCGCGGCGCGGACCACGTCCTCGACGCTGCGGTTGTGGCCGAGGTGGATGACCTCCGCGCCCTGCGCCTGGATCAGCCGCCGCATGATGTTGATGGCGGCGTCGTGGCCGTCGAACAGACTGGCGGCGGTGACGAAACGCAACGGCGATTGCTCGCTCTGCGTGGCGGGTAGATTTGCGGCTGGCGTGCTCATGGCGCGCTCCGTGCTGGAAAAGGCTGGTGCGTATTGTAGAGCTTGCCGTGCTCCGGCAGCGACCACCTCGGCCCGGCGACCTTGCCCATCGACCTGCACGGCGTGGATACTGCGCCGAATGGGGAGAATGTCCGGATGCGTTCAATGACACGATTCTGGCGCATTGCGCGATGGGGAGCGTTTTCGCTGGCAGCGTTGATCGGTAGCGGTCTATTGCTGGCGAACCATTTCACTCCGCCCGCGAACGGGGCGCCGAGTACCGCACTACCGGTGGACGCCGACGCCACCGAACTCGATCGCGAGCTGGCGCCACTACTGGCCGAACATCCCGGTCAGACGGGCGCGCTGCTGGTCAGCAAAGGCGTGGATGCATTCGCCGCGCGGGCACTGTCTGCGCAGAAGGCCGGACGCAGCCTTGATCTGCAGTACTACATCTGGCACGACGACCTGGCCGGCAGACTGCTTGGCCGCGAAGTCTGGCTGGCCGCCGAACGCGGCGTACGCGTGCGTATGCTCCTCGACGACCTGAATGCCGAAGGCATGGACTCGAAACTATTGTTGCTCGACAGCCATCCGAACATCGAATTGCGCCTCTACAACCCGTTCCGCAACCGCACCGGACCGGCACGGATCATCGAGCTCATCCAACGCATCGTCAGCGTCAATCACCGCATGCACAACAAGGCATGGATCGCCGATGGCCGCGTGGCGGTGGTCGGCGGGCGCAATATCGGCGTGGAGTATTTCGGCGCTGGCGATGAAGTCAATTTCCGCGATCTGGACGTGGTGCTGTTCGGGCCGGCCGTCAGTGAAACAAGCGCGATCTTCGACAGCTACTGGAACAGCGACGCGGCGGTGCCGCTGTCTGGGCTGGCGCGGCCACCGAAAGGCAAATTCACTGAGATCATGCAGACGATCGATGAAGAAGCGCATAGCGCCGAGGCGAAGCATTATCTGCAGCATGTCGCCGCATCACCGAAGGTGCAGGCCTATGTCGACGAACGACTGAAGCCGTTCTGGAGCGATCGCATCCACGTAGTCAGCGACCCACCGCTGAAATGGAAAGAAGACGAAGGCAAAGACTGGCTGGTACGCCGGATCGAACGCGATCTTTCCAGCGCTACACGCAAGGCGCTGCTGATCTCGCCCTATTTCGTACCCGGCACGGACTACACCGCCGCGATGACCGCCCAGGTCAACAAGGGCATCGTGGTCGGCGTCGTCACCAACTCATTGGCCGCCAACGACGTTGCTGCGGTTTACGGCGCCTATCATCCGTATCGCGACCAACTGCTGCGCGGCGGCGTGCATGTGTACGAGCTGCGCGCGCAAGGCCACCCGGACAGCAGCCTGTTCGGCAGCAGCGGCGCCAGTCTGCACACCAAGGCCTACAGCGTGGATGATGCGCGCGGCTTCATTGGCTCGTTCAATCTCGACGCCCGTTCGGCCTATCTCAACACCGAAATGGGCGTGATGTTCGACGACGCGCCGTTGGCGACCGCTGTGCGCAAGGAATATCTGCGGCTGTCGAGCCCGGAGCTGAGCTACTGGATGACGCTGGGTTCGCAGGGCGAGACACGCTGGCTTGATCGTGCCTCACGACCACCGACGTTGGTATCGACAGCCCCGGACACCGACCGCTGGCAGCGATTCAGCGCAGAGGTCATCTCATGGTTGCCACTGGAATCACAGCTGTGAACGCGCATGCCTCCCTCGCCGAAATGCAGGCGGCCGCAGAATCCGGATCAATCGAACACGCCTACCTGCTTGCACACACATTGGTGGATGCGCATCGGATGGAAGACGCACAGCGCTGGTATCTGCGCGCAGCCGAAGCCGGACATGCCGGCGCGCAGATCGAATACGCGCGGATGCGGCTGTACGCCATCGCCGGAGCACCTGCCCCCAAGGCAGCGACGGAATGGTTGCTACGCGCCGAACAGGCCGGGTATCCCGCAGCCACGGACTTGCTGATGCAGATCGCGGTCGGCGGCGTGATGATGCCGCGCGACCAACGCATCAACGAACGCCTGCATCGCGCGGTGGAGGCCGGTCATCCGCCTGCGCTGCTCACGGCTGCGATCCATTTCGGCCGCAAACCGCATCCGGAAGATCAACAACTGTGCATGCAGTTGCTGGAACGCGCCGCGAGTCAAGGCAATACCGTCGCGGCGGCCTTGCTGGCTGAACGTCTGGCGCACGGTGAAGGCTGTGAAGCGCAGCCGGATATCGCCGCTGACCTGTGGGCGCAGCTCAGCGCGAATGGTGTCGCAAAGCTCCCCGATTTCACGCTGCCACCGCCGGTCGCGGCAGGCACGCCGACTCGGCAGCTCACGCTGGAGGATGTGTTGCAGCCACCGGCCGCGACACCCCTGAGCGCGCAGCCGCGCGTCGCGGTGATCGAGCGCCTGTTCTCCGCCGATGAATGCAGACTCCTGATCGCCAGTGCCCATCCATATCTGCACGAATCGAAAACCGTTGATCCGCTGACCGGTATCGCCCACGACAATCCGCTGCGCACCAGCAGCGAGGCGAGTTTCGATCCGCTCATGGAAAACGGGGCTCTGCGCCTGGCACAACTGCGGATGGCCGCCGCCGCTGGGATCGATCTGCCGAATGCCGAACAGCTGACCGTGCTGCGCTATCTGCCGGGGCAGCAATACCGCCCGCATCGTGACTATCTGCCGCCCGGCACGCTGCAGAGGGATCGACCACATGCCGGCAACCGCATGCGTACCGTGTGCGTCTATCTGAATGCCGTCGAGGCCGGTGGCGCGACAGAATTCCCGGTACCGGGGCTGCGGATTGACCCGATACCGGGCCGCGCGGTGATCTTCGACAATCTCGGCGCCGATGGCGCCGCCGCGCCCGAATCACTCCACGCAGGCACACCCGTGGAAGCTGGCGAGAAATGGCTTGCGACGCTGTGGATCCGGGAGCGTCGTTACCGCAGCTTCTGAGGCCACCCGATACCGGTGCTGACGAGGGGCCCGGGACCATTGCATACGATTCCATTAAACTGTCGCGCCTACGGTCGGGATCGGCCACACACCAAGTCGCTGACCACAAACAATTCAACGACTTGCCACATACTTTGGCGTATCGAAACCTTTCGACGCCAGCGCAATGGAGCTACCGATGATCTTCGAACACATCGAGAACTACGGCCATGAACAGGTCGTGTTCTGTCACAACCAGGATGCTGGCCTGAAGGCCATCATCGCCATTCACAACACCGTGCTCGGCCCCTCGCTTGGCGGCCTGCGGATGTGGCCGTACAAGACCGAGCAGGACGCACTGAACGATGTATTGCGGCTCTCGCGCGGCATGACCTACAAGAACGCCGTGGCCGGTCTGAACATCGGTGGCGGCAAGGCGGTGATCATCGGCGACCCGTCGAAGGACAAATCCGAAGCGCTGTTCCGCGCGTTCGGCAAATTCGTCGACTCGCTGGGTGGCCGTTACATCACCGCAGAAGACGTCGGCATCGACGTCAACGACATGGAATATGTCTATCGCGAAACCGAGTACGTGACCGGTGTGCACCAGGTCCACGGCGGCTCCGGCGACCCCTCGCCATTCACCGCCTATGGCACGCTGCAGGGGCTGATGGCCACGCTCAACAAGAAATTCGGCGACGAAGAAGTCGGTCGCCACAGCTACGCCGTGCAGGGCCTTGGCCACGTCGGCATGGAGTTCGTGAAGCTGCTGAAAGAGCGCGGCGCGAAGATCTTCGTCACCGACATCAACAAGGCCCTGGTTGAACAGGCCGCCGACGAATATGGCGCAGAAGCCGTGGAGCCCGATGACATCTACGACGTGCCTGCCGATGTCTATTCGCCATGCGCACTCGGCGGCACCATCAACGAACTGACGCTGCCGCGCCTGAAAGCCAAAGTCATCTGCGGTGCCGCCAACAATCAGTTGGCCAACAATGCCATCGGCGATGAAGTGCAGAAGCGCGGCATCGTCTACGCACCCGACTACGCGGTGAATGCCGGTGGCGTGATGAACGTGTCGCTGGAAATCGACGGTTACAACCGCGAACGCGCGATGCGCATGATGCGTACGATCTACCATAATCTTGGCCGCATCTACGAAATCTCGGATCGCGATGGCATTCCGACCTACCGCGCCGCCGACCGTTTGGCCGAAGAACGCATCGCAGCCATCGGCAAGTTGAAGCTGCCGATGGGCCGGACCGCACCACGTTTCCTTGGCCGCATGCGCGGACATTGATCCGGAACCCGATGGCGGCGGGTCACTGACCCGCTGCTGTCATTTCGCGATCTCCTGCAATATTTCGACGATTCACTCGTACCGCCACTGACACGGTCCTCGCTTCCACCGCGTCGTGGTCCCGCACAACAGGCAGCGGGTCGGAAACCCGCCCTAAAAGCGTCGCACCCATACGACGCCGTCAACCAAGGACTCCCTCAAACCATGCGCCCATTCCCTCTTGGCGAAGACATCGACGCCCTCCGCGACACGGTCCGCCGTTTCGCCGAATCCGAAATCGCACCGCGTGCCGCGAAGATCGACGAAGAGAACGCATTTCCCCAGGACCTCTGGCCGAAACTCGGCGAGATGGGTTTATTGGGCATTACCGTCGCCGACGAATACGGCGGCAGTGAAATGGGTTATCTCGCACATCTGATCGCGATGGAGGAAATCTCGCGCGCATCCGGCTCCGTGGGCCTGAGCTATGGCGCGCATTCCAATCTGTGCGTCAACAACATCTTCACCAATGCCAACGATGCACAGCGCAAGCAATACCTGCCGAAACTCTGTTCCGGCGAATGGAAAGGCGCTTTGGCGATGAGCGAACCCGGTGCGGGCTCGGACGTGGTCGGCTCAATGAGCTGCCGCGCCGAACTGCATGGCGATACGTGGGTCGCGAACGGCAACAAGATGTGGATCACCAACGGCCCCGAGGCCGATGTGCTCGTGGTCTACATGCGCACCGCCGGCAAGGAAGCAGGCAGCAACTGCATGACCGCTTTCATCGTCGAAAAAGGCATGAAGGGCTTCAGCACTGCGCAGAAACTGGACAAACTCGGCATGCGCGGCAGCAACACCTGCGAACTGGTGTTCGAGAACTGCGAGATTCCAGCCGGGAATATCCTCGGCGAGGCCCACAACGGCGTCAAAGTGCTGATGAGTGGCTTGAACACCGAGCGAGTGGTACTCAGCGGCGGCCCGATCGGATTGATGCAGGCAGCCATGGATATCGCCTTGCCCTACGTGCGCGAACGCAAACAGTTCGATGCGGCGATCGGCACCTTCGGCATCATGCAGGCGAAAATCGCCGACATGTATACCGCCATGCAGTCGAGTCGCGCGTTCGCGTACCAGGTGGCACGCGATTACGATGCTGGCTACACATCGCGCATCAATGCGGCCAGTTGTCTATTGCACGCCTCCGAAGGCGCGGTGCAGGTTGCCTTGGAAGCGATCCAGACGCTAGGCGGCAACGGCTATATCAACGAATACCCGACCGGACGCCTCCTGCGCGATGCCAAGCTCTACGCAATCGGTGCTGGCACCAACGAAATCCGGCGGATGCTGATCGGCCGCGAACTGTTCAACGGCCACAGCTGAGTCGCGATGCTTCCGGACGATCAAAGGCCGCAGCAAACGCTGCGGCCTTTTCGTTACTGCATGTATCCACCGATCAAACCCGACCGGCGACCCTTGCGCCGACACTCGCCTTCGGCATGTATTTCCGGTTGAGCCAGGCGCCGACGACGAACGACAGCGACAACGGCAGGAACCAGGCGATCAGGCTGTACCAGGACGGCGGATCGATGCCGACGGCACGAATCAGCCGACTCAAGCCGATCGACAGGAACGCGATATGCGTTGCGACGCCACAGCCGATCATCGCCGCAAAGTGCTCACGCAGCCACCAGCGCGTCTCTGCCAACGGCCGCGCACGACGCATCAGCATCTGCACGCCGGTGATCGCACCGACCGCGCTAAAGCCCATCAGCAGCGCCTGCGACATCTGCCAGCCAACGGCGAACACGGCCGCCGAAGCCATCAAATTCAACACGGCAACAGTCAGATAGGCATTGTCGCGGAACGCGTTCTGGTCACGCTTGCGCCTGATCGCGCGCCTGCCCAGCCACATGCCCGTGGCCGTGATCACCACCAGATAGGCGAGAAACGTCGCAATACCCGGCTTGCCCTGCAACGCGGTGATAATCGCCATCGGCGTCGCCGTAATGACGATCCCGAGCATTGCGAGCATGTAGGTCTTGCCGATGCGCACGTGCAGCGGCGAACCTTTTTTCGCGAACGCCGCGATCCAGTACGTGACCAATGCGACAAGACCGCAGAGGCCGTGGACCAGCAACAATGATCGGTAAACAGTATCCATGGCATGACTCCAGAGGCGATGGACACAGTTTCCGGATCCGGCGTCTCCGGCGGCACCTGCCCAACGTCACCGCATGGGGGTGAGAAAAGTCACCCTGTCGGCGTATATCCTTCCGTACGACGCCATGCACTGCCATGCTGACTGCATGGACACCATTCCGAATATCAGCAGCCACCTGCACGCCCGCGAGGGCTCGCTGCTGCAGCGCCTGATCTCGCCGCTGAATATCGCCGCCTACGTCACCTGGATTGCGGTCTGCCTGTCGGTGATCGATCTGCACCGGCTCCGCGCCGCAGATCCGGGCGAATGGGCAGGCCTCGCGGCACTGCTCGCGATCCTCGGGCTTTTCATCGGCTGCGCGGGCCGCAGCACGCACAGCGACCCGGCCTGGTTGCCGTCGAATGTCATTGCACAGGGGGTATTGGTCGTCGTCGCGGAATGGCTGCTGCGCGGCGGGCAGACCGTAATCCTGCTGATCGTCGTGGCCAGCCAAATGGTGCTGCTGATGCCAACGGGGAGGTTCCTCGCGCTCATGCTCGCCTTCAATGCCGGCATCGCCGCCGTGTGGCTGTCGCATGAAGGCTCTTTCACCGCCATCCTGCTGTCGCTGCTGCCTGTTCTCGGATTCCAGGCGTTCGCCGCGCTTACAGGACATTTCGCGGGGAACAGCGAACGCGCCCGCGAACACCTCGCGCAGGTCAACGCCGAGTTGCTCGCCACGCGCCGTTTGCTGGAGGAATCCGCGCGTGCCGGCGAACGCCTCAAACTCTCGCGCGAACTGCACGATGTCGCCGGCCACAGCCTGACCGCACTCAAACTCAATCTTGCCCGGCTCGCACGCGACCCTGCCCTCGCGGAACGCGAGGAACTCCAGATCTCCTCGACATTGGCGGACGACCTGCTGGCTCAGATCCGTCAGGTCGTGAGCACACTGCGTGCGCACGATGGCTTCGATCTGCGTGCCGCACTGGAAGCCTTGGCGCATCCGTTGCCCGGCGTCCGTGTCTCGCTCGATATCGAAGACGACCTGCGCGTGGACGATATCGATCAGGCCGAAACCCTCCTGCGTTCCGCGCAGGAAGCGATCACCAATGCCATTCGCCACGGGCGCGCACGTGCGATCCGACTCGGCCTGCATCGACGCGACGGTGTGCTTGAACTGTCGATCGAAAACGACGGCATCGCCCCTTCGCGAGTCGAATTCGGCAATGGCCTGCGCGGCATGCGTGAACGACTCGACGCGGTCGGTGGCGTACTCGACGTGACGCCAACACGGCCGCGTGGTCTGCGCGTCGTGGCGCGAATCCCCCTCCTTCTCCCGGCGGAGAGCGTCGCATGAATACTCTGTCGACCATGCGCTCGGTGCGGATCGCGCTCTGTGACGATCAGGCACTTGTCCTGCGCGGCCTCTCGAGTTTGCTGACCGATCTTGGCGTGGAGATCGCCCTGGAAGCCCCCGACGCCGAACATCTGCTCGCCGCATTGCCGCAGAGGCCGGTGGACCTGATCGTCAGCGACATCCGCATGCCGGGGCTCGGCGGGCTGGGGCTGCTGCGCGAACTCCGCGCCTGCGGCGACGCCACACCGGTGATCCTGCTGACCACGTTCGACGACCCTGATCTCATGCTCAAAGCGGTCGAGGCCGGCGCGCAGGGCTTTCTGCTCAAGGATGCATCGCCTGAAGAATTGAAAACAGCGATCGTCCGCGTCGCCAGCGGCGAGACCCTGCTGCAACCGGTCAGTCTCGGGCCCGTGCGGGCCGCCTGGAGCGATACGACGCAGACCGATGATTCCGTCCGCCTGACAGAACGCGAGCGTTCGATCCTGCGACTGGTGGCCGGCGGCTATTCCAACAAGGAAATCGGACGTAGCCTGCACCTGTCCGAGGGCACGGTGAAGAATTACATGTCCGAGCTGCTGGTCAAACTGGATTGCCGAGATCGCACCCATGCGGTGCTGAAAGCGATCACACAACGGCTGCTCTGATCCGCTTTCACGAAAAACGCCACCCAGGCATTGGCCGAGACGCGGGGCATGGCCGCTTTGCACCTTGGTCCAAGGCGTACGTGAACGGCGCAGTTTTTTGGCTTTTCCCCACAATGGCAGCCGCCCTCCGATTTGCCGCAGTGCAGCATGAGTCGCATAATCGGCGTTTCGTTTATCCACCGGTCAGCGGCCCGCCCGCAGCCGGCCTCGCTGAAGACCTGCGCAGCGGCTGCGCGAATCGCCATGGAGTTTCTTATGTCCGACATCGTCATCGTCGGTGCCAAACGCACCGCCATCGGTTCCTTCCTCGGCCAGTTCACCGGTGTTCCGACGCCGACGCTGGGCGCTACCGCCATTTCCGGTGCTCTGCAGCATGCAGGGGTCGCGCCTGACCAGGTCGATGAAGTGATCATGGGCTGCGTTCTGCCAGCCGGTCTCGGCCAGGCTCCGGCCCGCCAGGCCTCGCTTGCCGCCAAGATCCCCACGTCTGCCGGCTGCACAACCATTAATAAGGTCTGCGGCTCCGGCATGAAGGCAATCATGCTGGCACACGACCTGATCAAGGCCGGCTCGGCCCAGGTCGTCGTCGCTGGCGGCATGGAGTCGATGACCAACGCGCCGCATCTCCTCAACAACTCGCGTACCGGAATCCGCTACGGCAGTGGCGAACTGCTCGACCACATGGCCTGGGACGGCCTGACCAACCCCTACGACAAGCAGGCCATGGGCGTCTTCGGCGACGCGACCTGTGCCAAGTACGGTTTCGACCGCGCCGCAGTCGACGCTTTCTCGGCCGAAAGCGCAGCTCGCGCCCAGAAAGCCATCGCAGAGGGTGCCACCAAGGACGAAATCGTCCCGGTTACAGTGGTTACACGGAAAGGCGAAGTCGTCGTCGATGGTGACGAGGAGCCCGGCAAAATCGATCCGGCGAAGATCCCGACCCTGCGTGCGGCATTCGGAAAAGACGGTGTGCTGACGGCCGCTTCGTCGTCGAAGATTTCAGATGGCGCCGCCGCCACCGTCGTGATGTCCGCCGATGAAGCGGCACGTCGTGGCCTGCAGCCGCTGGCGCGAATCGTCGCACACGCGACGCACGCGCAGGCGCCGGAATGGTTCACGACGGCACCAGTCGCCGCGATCGAAAATGTGTTGAAAAAAGCGGGTTGGAGCGTTGCGGACGTCGATCTGTTCGAAGTCAACGAAGCCTTCGCCTGCGTCGCCATGGCGCCCATGAAAGATCTCGGCATCGCACACGAGAAACTCAACGTGCGCGGTGGCGCATGTGCACTCGGCCATCCCATCGGCGCGAGTGGCGCGCGATTGGTAGTGACGCTGATCGCAGCACTGCGTGCGACCGGCGGCAAGCGCGGTGTGGCCTCCCTCTGCATCGGCGGCGGTGAAGCCACCGCGATCGCAATAGAGCTGCCATAAGTCACCGCAACGCAGAAACAGAAAAAAACCGGACAGCCGACTTGACACTCGGCGCCGGCTTGTCATCATGTGACCACACGCACTGAAGTGCGTACGACTTATCACCCACGCCACTCTCAATCTGACGAGGACATCCGCCATGACTCTGAACAAGGCTCTGATCGCCCTGGCCCTGGGCTTTGCCCTGACTGCTTGCAACAACGCTGAACAGGCGCAGGATTCGGCTGCCGAAGCCGCGACCGCTTCCAGCGAAGCCGCCGACGCTGCCGCCGATGCCGCAGCCACGGGTGACGCCGGTGCCGATGCCGCCAAAGCTGCTGCTGAATCG
>JBGSID010000029.1:0-15194 GCA_041751895.1 Lysobacteraceae bacterium
TCATGCTGCTGTTTCGGCAGGCGCTCGCCGGCGGCGACGCGCAGCTGCCATTCGACCAGATCCAGACCGGTGACATATTCGGTGACCGGATGTTCCACCTGCAGGCGGGTGTTGATCTCCATGAAGTAGAACTTGCCGTCCTGGCCGACGATGAACTCCACGGTGCCGGCGTTCTGGTAATCGATCGCATGCCCAGCCTGCACCGCCGCCGCGCCCATCGCTGCGCGCAGTTCGGGCGTGAGGAAGGTCGACGGCGATTCCTCCAGCACTTTCTGATAGCGGCGCTGCGCCGAGCATTCGCGCTCGTTGAGATGGATCACATCCCCGAAACCATCACCGAAGATCTGGATCTCGATGTGCCGCGGCTTCTCGACGTAGCGCTCCAGCAGCACGCGGTCGCGGCCGAAGGCGTTGCGCGCCTCGCGCTGGCAGCTTTCCAGGTTCGCCAGGAATTCGCCCGAATCGCGCACGATGCGCATGCCCTTGCCGCCGCCGCCGTGCGCGGCCTTGATCATCAGCGGATAACCGATCGCATCGGCCTCGCGATGCAGCAGGTCCGGCGACTGGTCCTCGCCGGTGTAGCCGGGCACCACCGGCACGCCGGCGGCCTGCATCAGTTCCTTGGCACCGGCCTTGCTGCCCATCTTGCGCATCGAGGCCGCTTTCGGGCCGATGAAGACGATGCCGGCCGCTTCCACCGCATCGGCGAAGTCCGCGTTCTCGCTGAGAAAGCCGTAGCCGGGGTGGATCGCCTGCGCGCCGGTCTGTTTCGCCACTTCGAGAATCACATCGCCGCGCAGATAGCTTTCCTGCGGGCGGGCGCCGCCGATGTGATGCGCCTCGTCGGCTTGACGCACGTGCTGCGCATTCGCATCGGCGTCGGAATACACCGCGACGGTGCGGATCCCCAGCCGTCGACAGGTGCGGATCACTCGGCAGGCGATCTCACCGCGATTGGCGATGAGGATCTTGGTGAACATTGCGGTGCTGGTCGTACTCTTGGTGGTGCTCAAGCTTCGCCATCCCAGTAATCGAGGCTGTCGGCGCTGCGGCCGATCACGTTGAAGTCGTCCGCGCCGAAGCCGGTGCGGACCAGATACTTGCCCGAATCCGGATATTCGCAGACATCCGGGTACTCCATGGTGCTGACCGCCAGGAGCTTCAGTGCTTCGGTGCCAGTGTTGATGAGCTGATGCGCCGTGTCCGGCCCGCCCGGCGGGCAGGCGACCACATCGCCGGCGCGGATCGGGTAGGTCGCATCGCCGAGCTTCAGTTCGCCGGTGCCTGCGAGGATGAAGAACATCTCCTCATTCACGCGGTGCGAATGCTTCGGGAATGCGGCTTTGCCGGGCGCGACCTCGGTCAGGTTGTAGCCGAGCTTTTGCGCGCCGATCTTCGGGCCGATCGGACCGATGCGTCCGCCGTAGCGCGCGGTCGGCATCTCGGTGCCGCGCTGTCGTGCGCGTTCAGCCAGATCGAGCATCTCGACATCGGCGATATTCAGAACGGGGGAGGTCATGCGGCCGTCTCCGGCGTGTGACAGACGGCTTCGACGTTGTTGCCGTCGAGGTCGATCACGAACGCACCGTAGTAGTCGGGGTGATAGTGCGGACGCAGACCGGGTGCGCCATTGTCCAGGCCGCCTGCGGCGAGGGCGGCGGCGTGGAATGCATCGACTTCGGCCCGTGTCTGCGCGGTGAAGGCGAGATGGATGCCGCTGCAGGCGTCGCCACCATGCGTTTCGCCGCAGCTCGTGCCGACCCAGAACCGGGGTCGGCCTGCAGGACCGAAGCCGCAGCCTTCATATGCGCCGGTCATTTCACGGGTGACTTCCATCGCCACACCATAGCCGAGCGTCGCGAGGGCCTGTTCATAGAACGCGCGGCTGCGCGGGTAGTGATTGACGGTGATGCCGAGATGGTCGAACACGAGGGTCTCCTTGATAGTGTCCGGTGGGCCCGATCAGGGCGACCATCCGGGTTTGCGTTTGTCCAGGAACGCACTCAGACCTTCCTGTCCTTCGCGAGACACCCGCAGACGGGCGATCAGATCTGCATTGTCCTGGTCGACGCGATTGCGATCGGTTTCGCCATCGACGCGGCGCACCAGCGTCTTGGCATGACTGGAGGCATACGGGCCGGCCTTCAGCAGCAGGTCGATCTGGCGCTGCACCGCTGCGTCGAGCTCGTTCGCCGGTACGACGGCATGCAGCAGACCGATGCGCAGGGCTTCAGCGGCATCGAAGATTTCAGCAGTCGCGAACCAGCGACGTGCCTGGCGCGCGCCGATGGCGGCAATCACGTAGGGCGAGATGACTGCCGGCAGCAGCCCCAGCTTGCTTTCGGTCAGGCCGAATTTCGCTTCCGGCACGCTGATGGCGATGTCGCAGCAGGCGATCAAGCCGACGCCTCCGCCGAAGGCCGCACCATGGACGCGGGCGATGGTCGGCCGCTGCAGCTCATCCAACGTACGCATCAGGCGTGCGAGCGCGAGGGCGTCGGCGCGGTTTTCGGCTTCGGTCGCTGCGGCCATGCCGCGCATCCATTTCAGGTCGGCGCCAGCGGAAAAGCTCGGGCCTGCGCCCTCCAGCACCACGACCCGGATCGAAGCGTCTTCGCTGATGGCGACCAGCGCAGCGGTCAGCGTGTCGATGAGGTCGGCGTCGAATGCGTTGTGGAGGTCCGGGCGGTGCAGACGCAGCCATGCCACCGGGCCGCTGTGATGGTGCTGGAGTGAGTCGGTCATGCCCTTGGTCCGCTTTTCGGTCGTCCGCATGATATCCGGTCGGCCCGAGGGCGGCAGAATTTGATCTGGATCTACGCAGGCGATGTAGTGGGTGGTGTAGAATGAGAACAATTCCCATTTGGGAAATTCGAATGGATCTGGGCGTGAAACTGACTGAGTTGCCGCTACGAACCGCTGCGTTTGTCGAGGGCGTGCTGGATGAGACGCCGGACGACAACATCGCCCGTCGTCTGCGCGAACTCGGATTCGTCGCAGGCGAACGTGTCGAAGTGGTCGCGAACGGTCCGTTCGGCGCCGAACCGCTGCTGGTGCAGATCGGTTTCACCCGGTTCGCACTGCGTCGCAGCGAAGCGGGGCGTGTGATGTTGCGGACGGGGGCGGCATCGTGAGCGACATCGCTGCCGAGCCGCTGCGACTCGCGCTGATCGGCAACCCCAATTGCGGCAAAACCGCGCTGTTCAACCTGCTGACCGGTAGCCGCCAGAAAGTCGCGAATTACGCGGGCGTGACGGTCGAACGCAAGGAAGGCCGCCTGGTATCGCCGGCGGGGCGGTCGTTGGTACTGCTCGATCTGCCCGGTGCCTACAGCCTGCACGCCGCCAGCCTCGATGAAGCGGTCACCCGCGACATCTGTCGTGGCTTCTATCCCGGCGAGCCCGCGCCGGACCTGCTGATATGCGTGGTCGATGCCACCAATCTGCGCCTGCATCTGCGTTTTGCGCTGGAAGTGCGCGAACTGGGCCGGCCGATGATCGTCGCGGTCAATATGATGGACGCTGCCAGGCGTCGCGGGATTGAAATCGATCTTGACGCCCTGCGGCATGCACTCGGCGTGCCTGTGGTGGAAACCGTGGCGGTGCGTCGCGATGGCGGCAAGGCGCTGCTGGCGCAGCTCGATGCGGTTGCTGGCAAGTTGTCGCCGCCGGCGCGCCTCGTGACCGAAGCGCCGGATCTTCACAGCGAAACACGCCGTCTGCTCACGCTCGCGGTGAGCATGCCCACGCGCACTGCGCGCATCGACGACACCCTGGACCGCTGGCTCCTGCATCCGGTCGTGGGCCTGGTCACGTTGGCCGTGGTGATGTTCCTGATCTTCCAGGCGGTGTATGCCTGGGCCGCGCCCTTGATGGACGGCATCGACGCGGCGACCGTCTGGTTCGGTAGCGCGCTCGGATCGTTGATGCCGGATGGGCCGCTGAAAAGTCTGCTCGTCGACGGCATCATCGCCGGGCTCGGCGGGGTCATCATCTTCCTGCCGCAGATTCTCATCCTGTTCGCCTTCATTCTCGCGCTGGAGGAATCCGGTTATCTGCCACGCGCCGCATTCCTGCTCGACCGTCTGATGTTCAAGGCAGGCCTGTCCGGGCGTAGTTTCATTCCGCTGCTGTCGAGTTTCGCCTGTGCCGTGCCAGGCATCATGGCCACGCGCAGTATTCAAGATCCGCGCGACCGTCTGGCGACGATCCTGGTGGCGCCGTTGATGACCTGCTCTGCGCGGCTGCCGGTGTATGCGCTGCTGATCGGCGCGTTCATTCCGCGTCGCGATGTGTGGGGCCTGTTCAATCAGCAGGGGCTGGTGCTGTTCGGCCTGTATGCGGCGGCGATATTGAGTGCCTTGCTGGTGGCGTGGGTGATGAAGCGCTGGCGCCGCGACAAGGGCGAGCACGCACTGTTGCTGGAGTTGCCTTCGTACCGTGTGCCGAATCCGCGCGATCTTGTGATCGGCCTGTGGGAACGGATGGTGATTTTCCTCAAGCGCGTCGGCGGCATCATCCTCGCGCTGACGATTCTGCTGTGGTTCCTGCTGTCGTTTCCGGGCGCCCCGGCAGACGCGGTCGGCCCGGACATCGATTACAGTTTCGCCGGCCGCATCGGCCATGCGATGACGGCCGTCTTCGCGCCGCTCGGTTTCAACTGGCAGATCTGCATTGCACTGATTCCCGGACTCGCCGCGCGTGAAGTCGCGGTGGCATCACTGGCGACGGTCTATGCGCTGTCCGTGGTCGACGACACCGCCGCCGCGCAGGCGTTGTCGCCGCTGATCGCGCAGGACTGGTCGTTGGCGACCGCGCTGTCACTGCTGGTCTGGTACATCTATGCGCCGATGTGTATGTCCACGCTTGCCACGATCAAGCGCGAAACCAATTCATGGAAGCAGATGGGTGTGGCTACGGTCTATCTGTTCGGCCTTGCCTATTTCGCTTCACTGGTGACCTATCAGGTCTCCGTTGCGCTGGGGGCAGGCTGATGTCGACGTTGTCGCTGACGCTGCAGTACGTCGTCATCGCGTTGGCGGTGTTGGTCAGTGCGTGGGTGGTATTCCGCAAACAGGCGCCGGACGCTGCGCGCAGCCTGCGTATCACGATCGCGCTGCCGCTGTTGCGCGAAGGTCGGCCGGCATGGCTGCGCGCCTTCGGCAAGCGCATCGCGCCGGCGCCGAAGGTCGGCGCCGATGCCTGTGGTGGCTGCAACAGCTGCGACACGGGCAAAACCCGCTGAGAGATGTCTGCTTTGCCTCTGTAGGCGCGGCTTCAGCCGCGAAGACGATGACTGCACCATGCGCGCGGCGCTGGACAAGAAAACGCTTGGCAAGGAAGCGCCTCATCAGAAAACGCTTCATCAGGGAATGCTTCATCAGAAAACGCTGGAGACGACCAATGTCGACGCAGCGGGATGCGCGCTGTCTTTGCGGCTGAAATCGCTCCCTCACGAACATCTGCGACACCATCGCATGCCCGACGCGCACCGTTTCTTTCTCGGGCCGGCTCTATAACCCTGTCAGCCGGATGCGTCGATACCGATACGCCCGCTGCGAGGCCCTGCATCCACTGCAGGCGGTGATACGTAATTCAAACGTCCAATACCGATACCTGCCGACATGCGAACCAATCCCGCCAAACTGCCCACCGACGTGCCCGTGTATCTCTCGCGCCGCGGATTCCTGTTCACCTCCACGCTCGCCTGTGCCGCCGTCGTGCTTGGCTGTACGCGCAAGAGCGAGGCCGCCACGAAGTCAGCGGCTCAGCTTAAAGATGTTCATGTGGTCGAGTTTTCGAATGCCGGCAAACGCCTGCAGGTCGCAGTTCTGGCCAAGGTGGTCAAGACCGACGCGCAATGGCGCAAGCAATTGCCGCCGGCCGCCTACCAGGTCACGCGTCAGGCCGGCACAGAGCGCCCGTACAGCGGCAAATACGTCGACAACCATGCGGCCGGCGTCTATCGCTGCATCTGCTGCGAGACCGCACTGTTCGACGCCCGGACAAAGTTCGAATCGGGCACCGGCTGGCCGAGTTTCTGGCGACCGATCGCGCGCGAAAATGTTGTCGAAGACAGGGATCTGACGTTTGGCATGGTCCGCACGGAAGTCCTGTGCGTGCGCTGCGATGCGCATCTGGGTCATGTCTTCGACGATGGTCCGCAGCCGACCGGGCTGCGCTATTGCATGAACTCCGTGGCGTTGTTGTTTGCCCCCGCGTCTTCCGCCTGACTTTTCTGGAAACCGTCATGAAATCCACGTTACCGATGCGCAAGGTTGTTCACGTTTTTCTGCTGCTTGCGGGCGTCGCCGCAATGTCGGCCTGCATCGCCAGCAGCAAGCCCGTCGCATTGCCCGATGCGAAGATCGACGCGCCGCTGACTGCGGGCAAGGCGCAGGTCGCCGTGTTCGCCGGTGGTTGTTTCTGGGGCGTCGAAGCGGTGTTCGAACACACCAGGGGCGTCAAACGCGTCGAGTCTGGCTATGCCGGCGGCAGCGCGTCGACAGCGCATTACGAACTGGTCGGCAGCGGGCGTACCGGCCACGCCGAATCGGTGCGGATCGTGTACGACCCCGCTCAGGTCAGCTACGGCCAGTTGCTGAAAGTGTTCTTCTCGGTCGCGCACGATCCGACCCAGCTCGATCGGCAGGGCCCCGACAGCGGCCCGCAGTATCGCTCGGAGATCTTCACGACCAGTGAGATGCAGATGAAGATCGCGACGGCTTATATCGCCCAACTTGCGGTCGCCAAACGTTTCTCGCAGCCCATCGTGACCAGGGTCGGCCCGCTGAAAGCGTTCTATGCTGCCGAGGATTACCATCAGGACTACGCCCGGCTCAATCCGAATCAGCCTTATATCGTCATCAACGATGCGCCGAAAGTGAGCGCGCTGCAGAAACTCTTGCCGGAGTTGTATCGAGCGCAATGACCGGTCGTTGTCGCCGACGGTGCGCGGGCTGCAGCGGCTGCATGGCTGCAAGCCGTGCAGCGGATGACCGTGTAGAAACGACCGCGCCGTTGGGGCGCGGTCGCTGAACACTCACATCTGCTTCGGTTTGGGCTCTTCGCGCGAACCTGGATCGAACATGTACTGGTCGAGTTCTCGCTGGCTCATCATCGTCTGGTTCAGGCTCTTGCTCTGGTCGGTCAATTTGCTGTCCGAGCCGTAGTTGTACGCCACCGTCACGTCGCGGCCTTCCTCCATCGCCTTCTGCAGACTTGGCATCACACCCGGTGTCATGAGCGTGCGGTCATGCGCCACGTATTTGTCGTTCTCACGGTCGTATTGCAGCACGTGGTGGTCGGTGATCGACACGACGCGGCCGTAGGACTCGCTGCCCTGTTCGACGCTGCTGCGCTCGATCGGTTTGTGCGTACGGTCTGCGAAGTTCTCGGTAAGCCCCGCATAGTCCTGCTGGCGGTTTTCCACTTTTTCGCGGAGGTTGCCCTGGAAGTCGCGCACTGCTTTTTGCAGTTCGGGGTTCTCCATGTTCACCTCCGGAAAGGTGATGACGCCATTTTCCTTCTTGGCGATCAGCACCGGATCCTTGTGCGAGTTGTCGTAGACGCTGGCGGTATCCACGCGTTCCAGTGCAGCCGGTAGCATGCCCATCGCGCGGTTATAGCGCTCCACGATCTTGTCCGGATCGACGGCGTGGCCGCCTTCCTGCACGCGGTTGAGCACGCGCTGCCGGTTGATCGAGGAATGTTCGGTGGTGACGAACACCATGTCGACATCGTAGCCCTTGCTGTGCGCTTCATCGAACATCGCCAGCTTGCCCTGGGTGGACATCACTGTTTCGAATGCGAAATCGCCGCCGCCGCGCATCGACTGCTTGCGCTGATCGTCCGCCAGGATCGCCGCATAGGCGTTGCGCAGGTCATCGCGGGTCTCGCCGGCTTCCAGGCGACCGGCGATGGTTTCCTGACTGAGCCGGGCGTCGAATCCGTTGCTGGGGCCGTTCAGGAACACCCGCCCTGCGAGCGGCAGATCGGGCATGTTTGGCGCGATGATCGCCGCATAGCGATCGCGGGTCGCCTTGTCAGCGATCGGCCCTTCGAGCGTCTTGGCGATGTCGTCGGCGTTGACGTAATTGTCGGGGAACTGGCCACTTTCTTTCAGGCCACGGGTGACGGTGCTCTTGCCCGATCCGTTGGGACCGGCCAGTACCACCATCTTGGGCCTGTCGTGTTGCTCTTGGCCGCCGAATTCTTCCATGGCTCAGCCCTCCTGTTCGATTGGTTCGATGCGGCCGTCGGGATAGCGCTTGACCCATGCGCCGTCGACCAGCACAACCTGCGGGAGCCCGAGGTCGTTGGCCTTTTGTACCGCTTCCTGCACCGCGCCAGTCATCAGCTCTTCCGCGCGTGCCCGACCGATTTCATCGATCAATGATTTGCTCATGTCATGCCTCCTGCTTTGGATGGATGTCACCGCTGATCGCTTGGGTGCCACCCCAACATCCACCAGCGGAAACGGGTCGACTGTCCGGGCGGTGGCTAGCGTTGTCAATCGAAATCCGATGCAAGGCGGCGGGAGTGGCCGTCAATGCTTGCGCGGTTTCGCACCCTTGGCCTCGAACACTTCTACCGTGATGCTGAAACTGCGCTCGTCGCCTGCATGCATCGCGCCGACGCCGACGACCTGGCGCGCGACTTCGTTGCCGCGATCATCGCGGATTACCACGACGACGGAGTATTCCCATGGGTCGCCATCCGCCGGATGGCGGATCGTGCCTTCAACCTGCAGTGGAATCTGTTTTGGCGCTGCCGGATGGGCGTCCGAGTCGTAGCGTAGATAGTGTTTGCACGCGGGGCAGATCACCGCGCTTTCGAGAATCTTCGCCTTGCAGTGCGGGCACTCGCGGGTGGCGCCCGCGGTGCCCGGGCGTGTACTCATGACTTGGGCGTCGATTCCGTTTTGCCGCCGGTCGCCTTGCGTGTGCTGTCTTCCCAGCCGCAGTCGATGTGGCCACGGATCTTCGAGCCTGCCGTGACGGTGAGCGAACCCGCTTTCATGTCGCCGATCACGACAGCGGTTTCCATCAGTTCGACGCGCGCGGCGGATTCGATATTGCCTTCAAGCTCGCCGGCCACGGTGACCTTCTTCGCGCGCACGCTGCCATTGAGCTTGGCGCCGCGTTCCAGCGAGAGGTCGCCCTGCACATTGACGTCGCCCTTGAACTTGCCGGCGATGCGGACGTGGCCGGAGCCTTCGATCTTGCCCTCGATGGTGAGGTCGGCGGCGATCAGCGACTCCTTCGCGACAGGCGCGGGCTCGGCTGCTGGGCTGGTGCGCGGAAACGTGGCCGGTGCGAAGTCGGTATTCGCGGGCGGCGGGGACGCGGATGTGTCGCGGGCGGCGAAGCTTGGCGTATCCGCCGCAGCGGGGGCGGCATCTTTCTTGCCGGAACTGGATTGATTGAAGATGGCCATGCAGGGGGACTCCGGATAAGCCGATGGCGACGGCAGGACTTCCAACCATATCGTCGTCTTGCGAAGCAGGTTGTGATCTGCGCAGCAGAATCGCGGCAGTTCACGCATCTGACTTGTCGGATTCAGGTTCCGAGTGCGGCACGTTGCCTGCGCACGTCAGTGGCCCACAGGACAAGTGCGCCGCCGATGATGCCCATCGTCAGGAAGCCGAGCGCGTGGTCGCTGATCTCGTTGAGTACGACTACGGCGACGAACATGAACACGATGTGCCAGGCTTGCAGCGTGTATTTCCCGCCGAACAGCAGGCCGCTGCGACGCCGATAGCGATGCAGTGCCAACAGAAAGATGATCGTCGACAGCGACACGCCGATCGCTCCGAGGTCGAACAACCGATCCGCCGTGAGCGTCGCGACGGCCAGCAAGGGCAGTGCGGATGTTCGCAGCCATGGCTGCCGGGTGGTATCGGATTCCGGCAGTGCCTGCCATTCATTGAATGCTTTATGGGCAACCGATGTGAGCCACAGCAGCGGCAACCCGACAAAAGAGGCCGCCGCGACCTTTGAACAAGCGAAGGCGAGGCCGACGATGCCGACGGTCTGGAATTCGTCAAACGTCGTCAGTAGCACGAATGCCAGCGTGATCGCCAGCGTGTATGCCAGCCATCGTGCTGCCAGGATGGCCCAGCGTGGCTTCGAAAAACGCGAACGGTCTGCAGCGTCATTCCAGAACGCCACCTGCGCCGGATTGATCGGGGCGGGCAGATCGTCAAGGTTGCCGAAATCCAGTCGATGCAGGAAACGGCGGATCGCCGTCGGGTACGCTGGCATCAAACCCACGCAGAGCACTTGTGCCATGTTCAACGGCCACTGGATCTGCTTCAGGATGCGGGTGATCTGACGCAGGTTCGATTCGATGCTGCCGCTGTCCATGCCGGTTCGATCCGCCAAGGCATGTGCATGCCCGCGCTGGACCTCCCAGGCCAAATGCAGGCGATGGCGCAGGCGTTGGATGTGATAAGCGTCGTATCCGGAATTCAGTTCCAGCAGGCCGAAAAAATTGGCGAGTACATCGAAGCGGCGTCCTTCGATCGGCGGCCGCTGCTGGTAGAGGTACTGCAGCAGCCACTGTCCGAGCTGCGCCTTGTGCTGCAGCGACCACAGGATCGGCTGGGCGTTCAGCCATGCCGACAATTCGCCGTCGCGACTGTGTGCGGCCAGCGATGCGCAGCGCTCCAGGAAGCCGTCGACATCGAAACGAACGGTCTCCACGGTGTCGCCGTCGTCTTGCGCAACCGTCGAGGCGTCCGTGTCGTCGTCATGCGGGAAGTCCCCGTTGCTGTCATGCATGGTGTCCGGTGCTGGCGCTGTCTCTGGTGCCGACAGTCGTTGCGTCTCGGCAGCAGCGCTCGCAGGTTGTGTCGTTTCCTGCCGCGCTTCCTGCGTTGCTTCCGATGGGGCTTCGGCTGCGTTCGCAGCGATCCAGGCCAACGCCGCCTGATACGCCTCGTTGAGCGCCTGGAAGCCTTCGGGATCCGCATCCGGACGCGTCGTCTTCAGTCTCGACGCATACGCGCGTTTGACCGCGCGCGCATCGGCGTCGGGGCCGAGACCAAGTTCATGCAGCGTATCGATCATGCGTTGGCTTCCAGCGCATCCAGTGCCTCCACCAACTGCCCGCGATGATCGGCGATCAGCGCCACATCCTGGCTGTCGAGCGTCGCGCGGAAATGCAGGATCCATTGCTGCAGCTGATTACGCTCGTGCAGGAATTCCTCGTACAGACGCTCGGCGCGGGCCAGCACGGCAATGTTCTCCTGCTGGTCGCGCGGATGGATCTTGAGTTCGGCGAGTGCGGCGAGCCGGGTGCGGATGTCCTCGGAGCTCATCAATCCGGGATTCTGCTCCAACAGCAGTTCATGACGACGCTGTGTGGCATGTTCGGTCACTTCCACCTGCAACAGGCCGTTGATGTCGTAAGTGAAGCGCACGGTGACGCCGCTTTCATCGTTGCGGAGGCGTTTGTCGATTTCGAGCGTGATTTCGCCGAGCTTGATGTTGTTCGCGACCAGCGGGTTTTCGCCCTGGAAGATGTCGATCGTCAGCTGTTTCTGCTGGTCGTGCACGGGGAAGAAGACGTCTTCACGGCTGATCGGCACCGTGCTGTTGCGCAGGATGATCGGATGGAAGTAGCCGTTGTGGACTTGCCCGTTCGGATCGCGACGCGCGATCTGCGTGCCAAGCGTGTACGGGCAGACATCGGTGAGGATGATCTCTTCGAGTTTGGCGTCGCGCGACTTGAGCCCGGCGGCAACGCTCGCACCGAGTGCGATGGCCTGATCCGGGTTGACGTGCCGCAGCGGCAGTCGTCCGAACATCCGCGAGACCAGCCGTGCGATCAGCGGCATGCGGCTTGCGCCGCCAACCAACACGATCTCGTCCAACTGCGATGGCAGCAGTTTCGCATCGCGCATCGCACGCTCGATCGGCGTACGCATGCGCTGCACGAGTGGTTCGCTCACGCGCGCGAAGCGCGTTTCGTCGATGCTCCACGTGTAGTCGCGCCCGGCGATGGCGATCTGCAGCGGTGCGATGGAACCGCCCGAGAACTCGCGCTTCAGCACTTCCAGTCTGCGTCGGAGTTGTCCGTGTTCCTGTGCGGAGATAGCCTGCCGACGCAGTGAATGCTCCTGGCAGAACGTGTCCACCAGGACATCGAGAAAATCCTCGCCGCCGAGGAAGTTGTCGCCGGCGCTGGCATGCACTTCGAACACGTTGTCGAAACTTTCCAGTATCGAGACGTCGAACGTACCGCCGCCGAGATCGAATACCAGGAATCGACTTTCCTGTTCGCGATTCTGCAGGCCGTAGGCCAGCGCGGCCGCCGTGGGTTCGTTGATGAGACGCTCCACGCGCACGCCCGCGAGCTCGCCCGCGCTGCGGGTGGCCTTGCGCTGCGCATCCGAGAAATATGCGGGCACGCTGATCACTGCTTCGGTGATTTTCTCGCCGAGCGCCGCTTCGGCATCCGCCAATAGCGAGCGCAGGACCAGCGATGAGAGTTCTTCGGGACGGAAGCTGCGGTCGCCAAGGCGGGTTTCACGCGACGTGCCCATCCAGCGTTTGAAGGACGCCACCGTTTGCTGCGGATGGCTGATCAGGCGCTCGCGCGCGGCTTGCCCCACCAGCACGGTATCGCCGTCGACGCTCACCACCGAGGGTGTCAGCAGATCGCCGAGTGCATTCGGGAAGAGGGTCGGGCCTTCGGCGGTATATGCGCCGATCAGGGAGTGGGTCGTGCCGAGGTCAATGCCAACGATCATGGTGCGTACATGGGAAGACGGAGTGCGGAGAGGAAGGATTATCGTGTTTCAGCGGGCATCGGCGATGTGGGCGATCCATGCGCAGAGACATGTGCAGAGACATGAACGGCTACATCAACGGCCGCCCGCGACGTCGATGAAGCTGCCGGTGGTATAGGCGGCTTCATCCGAGAGCAGCCAGAGGATCGCGTGCGCCACTTCATCAGGCTCGCCGCCGCGCCGCATCGGGATCATGGGTGCCAGACGGTCCACGCGGCCGGGCTCGCCTGCGCTGGCGTGCATGTCGGTACGGATGAAGCCCGGGCGCACCGCGTTCACGCGAATCCCCTCTGCCGCGACTTCCGCCGCGAGCCCGATCGTGAAGGTGTCCACCGCGCCTTTCGATGCCGCGTAGTCCAGGTATTCTCCCGGCGATCCGCTGCGCGCAGCGGCGGAGGACACATTCGCGATCACGCCACCATGTCCGCCGTGGCTGCGCGCCATGCGTTTCACCGCTTCGCGTGCGCACAGCATGGTACCGATCACGTTGGTCTCGAAGATGCGCCGTATTCGCGCCGTGTCCAAGCCTTCCACGCGCGTCTGTGTGTCGAGGATGCCAGCGTTGTTGACCAGCGCGTCGATAGGCCCGAGCGTGTCGTCGATCGTTGTGAACAACCGCAGCACATCGGTTTCGGAAGAGATATCGGCCTGTACCGCGATGGCATGCCCACCGTCACGACGTATGGCGTCGACCAGTGCATCTGCTGGCGTGCGTTGCTGACGGTAGTTGATGCACACGACATATCCGCGCTCAGCAGCCAGACGTGCTGTCGCCGCGCCGATGCCGCGCGATGCGCCAGTGACGAGCAGAACGCGGGCCATTTTTCGTTACATCCGGAACACGCCGAAGCGCGCAGGTTCGATCGGTGCATTCAGCGACGCGGAAATGCCCAGGCCGAGCACGCGGCGGGTATCGGCTGGATCGATCACGCCGTCGTCCCATAGTCGCGCGGTGGCGTAGTACGGATTGCCCTGGGTTTCGTACTGGTCGCGGATGGGCGTCTTGAAGCTCTCTTCCTCGTCGGCCGTCCAGACCTTGCCAGCGGCTTCGATGCCGTCGCGACGAACGGTCGCGAGTACGCTGGCGGCCTGCTCACCGCCCATCACCGAGATACGCGCGTTCGGCCACATCCACAGGAAGCGCGCGCCGTAAGCGCGGCCGCACATCGCGTAGTTGCCGGCGCCGAAACTGCCGCCGATGACGACGGTGAATTTCGGCACGCTGGAGCACGCGACGGCGGTGACCATCTTTGCGCCGTCTTTGGCGATGCCGGCATTTTCGTATTTTTTGCCGACCATGAAGCCGGTGATGTTCTGCAGGAACACCAGCGGGATGCCGCGCTGATTGCAAAGCTCGATGAAATGCGCGCCTTTCAGGGCACTTTCGGCGAACAGGATGCCGTTGTTGGCGACGATCCCGACCGGATAGCCATGCAGATGCGCGAAGCCGGTGACCAGCGTCTTGCCGTAGCGGGCCTTGAATTCGTCGAAGTCGGAGCCGTCGACGATCCGCGCGATCACTTCGCGGATATCGAAGGGGCGACGCGTGTCCTTCGGCACGATGCCATACAACTCGTCGGCGGCGTAGCGCGGCTCCGCCGATGGCCGCACTGCGACCGGGAGCGTTTTCCTGCGATTGAGATTGCCGACCAGATTGCGCGCGATCTGCAGCGCATGCCGATCGTCCTCGGCGAAATGATCGGCCACGCCGGAGATGCTGGTGTGCACGTCGGCGCCGCCCAGCGCTTCGGCATCCACCACTTCGCCGGTCGCGGCCTTCACCAGCGGCGGACCGCCCAGGAAGATCGTTCCCTGGCTCTCCTCGCCCGCCCCGCGCACGATCACGGTCTCGTCGCTCATCGCCGGGACATAGGCCCCGCCGGCGGTGCAGGAGCCCATGACACAGGCGATCTGCGCGATCCCCTCGGCGCTCATTCGGGCCTGATTGTAGAAGATCCGCCCGAAGTGCTCGCGATCGGGAAACACCTCGGCCTGGTGCGGCAGGTTCGCGCCGCCGGAGTCCACCAGATAGATGCACGGCAGGCGGTTCTGCATCGCCACTTCCTGGGCGCGCAGGTGTTTCTTCACGGTGGTCGGGAAATAGGCCCCGCCCTTCACCGTGGCGTCGTTAGCCAGGATCAGCGCCTCGCGCCCACTGACCCGCCCGATCCCGGCGATCAGCCCCGCAGCGGGGGCCTCGTCATCATACATGCCATCGGCCGCAAGCGCGCCGATCTCCAGGAATGGCGAGCCCGGGTCGATCAGGCGCATCACCCGCTCTCGCGGCAGAAGCTTGCCGCGCGCCGCTTGGCGCTGGCGTGAACCTTCAGGACCGCCGAGGGCGGCGGCGGCCGTGCGTTCGCGGAGCTCTTCGGCAAGGGCCCGATTCACCGCCGCAT
>JBGSID010000030.1:0-2785 GCA_041751895.1 Lysobacteraceae bacterium
ACCGCTTCCACCACCTGCTCGAATGGCAGCTCCTGGTGCGCGAACGCGCCCAGCGTCGTTTCCTTCACCTGCGCCAACAGATCCGCCACGCTCGACGCCTCGCCTACGCGTACGCGCAGCGCCAGCGTGTTGACGAAAAAGCCGATCAATTCCTCCACTTCGCGCCGCTGCCGGTTCGCCACTGGCGTGCCGATCACCACGTCGTCCTGGCCCGACTGCCGCGACAGCAACAACGACCAGCCGGCAAGCAACACCATGAACAGCGTCGTCCCCTGCCGCTGACCCAACTGTTTCAGTTGCGCGGTCAGTTCCACCGATAACGCGAACGGCAACGTACCGCCGACATGACGCTGCACCGCCGGCCGCGCCCGGTCCGTCGGCAGCTCCAGCAGCGACGGCGCACCCACCAGATGCTCGCGCCAGAACGCCGTCTGCCGACCCAGTTCCTCGCCCTGCAGCCAGTCGCGCTGCCAGGCCGCATAGTCCGCGTACTGGATCGCCAGTGGCGGCAACGGATCTTCCTCTCCCGCGCAGAACGCCGTGTACAGCGCCGCGAACTCCCGTACCATCACCCCGGTCGACCAGCCGTCGCTGACGATGTGGTGCTGGGTGATCAGCAGCACGTGCTCCTCGTCGGCCGTCCGCAACAACCGGCCCCGGATCAGCGGCCCCTGTTCGAAGTCGAACGGCACCACGGCTTCGGCTTCCACCTGCTCGCGTACCGCCTGCTCGCGGGCCTCGGCGGGCAGCTGCGAGAGGTCGTGCTCTGCCAAGGCAAAGCCGATGTCTTCGGATGCGAAGACCTGATGCGGCACGCCATCCACGGCGATGATCCGCGCACGCAAGCCCTCCTGGCGGACCAGCACGCGATCGAGCGCAGCCTTCAGGGCTGCACGATTCAACTGCCCGGACAGACGCAGCGCCGCCGGCATGTGATACGCGCGGCTCGCGGATGCATCCAGCTGGTCGATGAACCACAGACGCTGCTGCGCGAGCGACAGCGGCAGCGGCTGGTTGCGATCGACGCGCTCGATGCGGCTCAATGTGCTCGCGCCAGCCTGGCCCACCGCCTGCGCAAACGCGTGCAGCACCGGATAGACGAAGAGCTCACGCAGCGGCACTTCCACCCCCAGCCGCTCGCGCACATGCGACACCAACTGCACCGCCAGCAGTGAATGGCCGCCCAGTTCGAAGAAGTGATCGTGGCGACTCACCTGCCCGACCTGCAGCAGCGACTGCCAGATCTCCGCCAGCCCTTGCTCGAGCTCGCCCTGCGGCGCCTCGTATTCGTGCCGCGTCAGCGACGTCCCGTCCGGTGCCGGCCACGCCTTGCGATCCAGCTTGCCGTTCGGCGTCAGCGGGAACGCCTCAAGCACCACAAAGGCACTCGGCACCATGTACTCCGGCAACTGCGGTTGCAGCGCTTCGCGCAACTGCAGCGCCGTCGGTTCCGCTCCGGCCGACGGCACCACATACGCCACCAGACGCTTCTCGCCAGGCACGTCCTCACGCGCCAGCACCACCGCCTCGCGTACGCCCTCGCAGGCCGACAACTTCGCCTCGATTTCGCCCAGCTCAATCCGGAAGCCCCGGATCTTCACCTGGAAATCGTTGCGCCCCAGATACTCGATGTTGCCGTCCGGCAACCACCGACCCAGGTCGCCGGTCTTGTACATCCGCGCCTGCGGATCGGCGCTGAACCGATCGCGCACGAAACGCTCCGCCGTCAGCTCCGCCCGGTTCAAATACCCGCGTGCCACACCAGCGCCGCCGATGTACAACTCGCCCGCCACGCCCACCGGTACCGGTTCGCCACGCGCATCCAGGATGTACACCTGCGTGTTCGCAATCGGACGGCCGATCAGCACCTGTCCCGTATGGCTGCGGCCCATCCGTACCCAGGTCGAGTACGTGGTGGTCTCGCTCGGACCGTACAGGTTCACCACCTCTTCGGCCGACGTGCCCGCAAACAGCTGCGCCACCAGCGACGGCTTCAAGGCCTCGCCGGCCAGGTTGATCGTGCGCACCGTCCCCGGCAAGCGCTGCGAACGCAGCAGCGCATCGATGCCCGAGGGCACCGTGTTGATCAGCGTCATCGTGTCCTGCGCCGTCACCGACAGCACATCCGGGCGCAGGCTCACCGTCGCCCCGCACGACAGCGGCACGAACAACTCAAACACCGCCAGGTCGAAATTGGTCGACGTGGCAAACAGCGTGTGGCTCAGCTCCGCCGCCGTGAAACTGGCCTGCGCCCAGGCCAACAGGTTCAGCGTGTTGGCATGCTCGATCGCCACGCCCTTGGGCGTGCCGGTGGAACCGGAGGTGTAGATCAAATAGGCCAGGTGCCGCGAGTTCAGCCCCTGCCCTCGCGCGTCGGCGTTGTCGACCGGATGACTCGCCAGCGTGGCCGGCGCCTGGTCCAGCCACAGCACGGGCACCTCGCCGGCGGGCAGATGCCCCTCCAGGCGCGTGATCGAGAGCAGCAGCCGGGGCGCACTGTCCTGCAGGATGAAGGCCAACCGTTCGACCGGATAAGCGGGATCCAGCGACACGTAGGCGCCACCGGCCTTGAGGATGCCCAGCAGGCCGACCACCAGCTCAACGGTGCGTTCGCAGCAGATCGCTACGCGATCATCCGGCCGCACCCCGCGCGCGATCAGCTCATGCGCCAGCTGGTTGGCGCGCGCGTTCAACTCGCCGTAGCGCAGCGTGGACTCGCCGCACAGTACCGCCACCGCATCCGGCTGCTCAGCTGCCTGCTGCTCGAACAACTCGTGGATCAGCG
>JBGSID010000031.1:0-3535 GCA_041751895.1 Lysobacteraceae bacterium
GGGGCCGATCAGCACCAGATCGCCCGCCGCGAACGGCTCCACGCGGCCACCGACGATACGGACACCCTCGCCGCGCTCGATCCAGGTCAGCTCCAGCGCCTCATGCGCGTGCAGCGCACCCGCGAACGACGACAGCCGTAGCCGCATCAGTCGCGCAGACTGGGTTCCGGCCTGGATGGACTCCCAAGCGACTTTCATTGGTCACTATTCCTGCTGCGGCGGTCGAAATAGTATCGATATTGGTTGTGTGGCACGCCTTGCGCAAGGTATGGGGCGGGCACACTGCGGCTCAAGGCCGAGACATCACCCGGCCCACGAAGGTACGCGAATGACATCAGGTGGTCTGCCATCGCGGGATCTGCGCAGCGCGGCTGCCATCGGCGACGGCTGCGGGAGCTTCGTTATCGACGAGACCCTCGTGCGTGCGCCCAAGGCGGGGGAAGTGCGTGTGAGCATGCGCGCCGCCGGGATCTGTCACACCGACCACGCCTCGCTGCACTGGCCCGATCAGCCGGTGCTACTGAATTGGGCCATTCCCTGCGGACGCTGCCCGCAGTGCCAGCGCGGCCGTGGCTTGCTGTGCGAGCGTACGCATGGCGTCGATTTGACCGATCTGGGGCAGACGATGGACGACACGCTCACCGGGCGCGGCGCTGCCGCCGCTCTATCTCGCCTTCGTCGCGGACGCCATCGGTACGCGTCCGGAGACAAGCGCATGAGCTTCAAACACACCCGTCCAGCCAGCACGGTGTCGACCGTGGGCTTTTTTTGAAAGGTCGCCTCGATGCTCAACGCGCAAAAAAACCTGTCGACCGGATTTCTCATCCTGTTGAGCCTGCCGACGGCTGCCATCGGCTTTTGCCTGTCGTCTGCCGTCGCCTCGACGACCTGGCTGTTGAGCACCCGCTATGGCCTGCATCTCGAGAACATCGCGCTGATCTGGCTGATGGGCCCGCTGATGGGGCTGCTCGTGCAGCCCATCGTCGGCGCGCTCAGCGACCGCACGTGGTGGTTGAACGGTCGTCGGCGACCTTATCTGCTGGCCGGTGGCGCGGCTGGCGCGATCTCGACCTTCGCCATGCTGCAACTGGACACCATCGCCGCTGCGACCGGCCTGAGCCTGCTGGCCGTGGCCGTGTTTGTCGTGCTGGTGTGCGACCTGAGCACGAACGTCACCTTCAACCCGGCGCGATCACTGGTCGCAGACCTGACTCCGGAGGGACCGGACCGCGTCCGCGGCTACGCGTGGATGCAGGTGGTGTCCGGCGTGCTCGGCATCAGTGCGTACCTGATCTCGATCTTCCTCGGCAATCACGTCCTGGTGTTGACCACCGTCGCCGTGACCTTTTTCCTCACTGTCGTGCCGATGTTCTTCATCGAAGAGCGCGCGCCGGCCGAACGGCCAGAGGGTGGACGAAGTACAGACCGTACTGGCTGGAAAGACATCGCTGCGTTCCGGGCGCTGCTGCCGATGAGCGGCTTCGCGTTCTACGGCGTGTTCATCGCGGTCGACAAGCTCGTCCTGGACGACGCACTCGCGGACCTGGCGGTGCCCCTGTTTCTTGCCACCGTCGCAGCGACCCTCGCCTGGGGTGCCCATACCGTCTGGCAGGGACGCTCGAAGCCGTCCGACCAGAATCGGCTGCGCACCCTCCTGCTGGGCCACGGCTTCGCCTGGCTGGGCGTGCAGAGCATGTTCGTCATGGCGTTCTTCTATGTCCGCGACTTCATCGTCCCCAACGCCGCTGGATCGGTGCTGGCGGACGCCTTGTACAGCCTGACGAACGCCACTGCGTCGACGGCCGCTGACACCGCCGGCCGCATTCTGTCGATGGGTTTCCTGTTGATGAATGTGGTGGGTGCGGCCCTGCCGGTGCTGGTGTTGAAGCCGCTCTGCTTGAGATGGGGCAAGGTGGCCGTGCATCGCGGCGCCATGGGTGTGATGGCCGCCGCCTACCTGTTCACCGCCCTCGGCGCGCAAAACGAAGTTTTCTACTATCTGGGCATGCTGCTGTGTGGCATCGGCTGGTCGTCGCTGATCTCCATCGTGTTCGCGATTTTTTCCGAATCGGTGGATGCCAGCGCGATGGGCGTGAGCATGGGCGTGTTCAATTCGAGCCTCGTGCTGCCGGCGCTGGCGGTGCCGGGATTGCTGAAGCTGTCGGATGCACTCGATCAACACCGCTGGATGTTCCTGCTCTTCGCCTTGAGTCTTGCGGTGTCTTTCGCGTTCTGGTGCGCGGTGTCGGAGCGGGCATCCGTGCATGGCAGTGAGGCGCAAGGCGTGCGATGAGTGATGTCCGAAGGGACCGGAGTCACCGTGGATGGACTCCCAAGCGACTTGCAATGATCAGGATTCCTGCCAAGGCGGTCGAAATAGTATCGATATCGGTTGTGAGGCGCCTCTGACATGATGCCGGGAGCGGGCACACTGACGCCCATGTCGAGCGCATATTCTTCCTCCGCCGCAGCATCTGATTCGCCCGCGCCATGGTGGCGCGGTGCGGTGCTGTATCAGGTCTACCCGCGCAGCTTCGTCGACAGCGATGGCGATGGGATCGGCGACCTGCGCGGACTGACCGCGCGGTTGGACTATATCGCCGACCTCGGCGTCGACGGACTCTGGATCAGCCCCTTCTTCCCCAGCCCGATGCGCGATTTCGGCTACGACGTCAGCGATCACTGCGGTGTCGATCCGCGATTCGGCACGTTGCCGGATTTCGATGCCCTGCTGGCGCGCGCGCATGCGCTCCGGCTGAAGGTGCTGATCGATCAGGTCTGGAGCCATACCGCCGCCGAGCACGCCTGGTTTGTCGAAAGCCGCAGCAATCGCGACAACCCCAAGGCCGACTGGTACGTCTGGGCGGACGCCAAGCCCGATGGCAGCGTGCCGAACAACTGGCAAAGCTGGATGGGTGGCCCCGCGTGGCGCTGGGAACCACGCCGCCGGCAATACCATCTGCACAACTTCCTGCCGCAGATGCCGGATCTCAATTTCCACTGCCACGCTGTGCAGGAGGCGATTCTTGAGACCGCGCGCTTCTGGCTCGATCGCGGCGTCGACGGTTTCCGCCTCGATACCGCGAATCTCTACTTCCATGACCGTCTGTTGCGCGACAACCCGCCGCTGCCGCCGGAGCGCGCGGGCGAATCGCCGGTGTTGATGCAGCGCCATCTGCACAACGCCGATCAGCCGGAGACGCTGGCGTTTCTCGAACGACTGCGCGCAGCGATGGACGCCTATGGCCTTGGCGAGCGGATGGCGGTGGGCGAGATCGGCGGTGTCGATGGGCTGCGTACGATGCAGGACTACACCGCCGGCGATCAACGCCTGCACACGGCCTATTCGTTCGGCTTTCTCGGCGCCCGCCCGGATCCAGCCGCAGTCTCGGCACAACTTCTGCCGTGGCAGGACAGCGACGGCTGTCCGAGCCCAGCACGAGGATCACCGGGATCGCGTACTCCGCCGCCGTGCCGAAGTGCGCCATGAACGCCGCGAAGCGCGACGGCCGCAGGTCGGTCGGGAAGCTCATGA
>JBGSID010000032.1:0-2704 GCA_041751895.1 Lysobacteraceae bacterium
AACTCACTCATACCGCATCCCTTCGGCGGGTTCGCCACGCAGGATCCGGCGGGTGGACAAGTAGGTGGCCATGCCCACCAGCAGCGTGATCGTGATCGCCACACCCAGCCCGATCACCACCGCCACCACGGTCCCAAGCCCGGCCAGCCGCGAGAGCATGAACAGCCCCGCACCGCCAATCAGCGTCGCAAACACCAGGCCCACCACCAGACGACGCGCGCCCTGCCTCAGGAACAGACGCAGGATCGATCCGTCGGTTGCGCCGATCGCCCGCCGCAGCCCCACCTCCTGCCTGCGCAGGATCACTTCGTTGCTGCACAGTCCGTAGATGCCCGTCAGCGCCAGCAACAGCGCAAACAGACCGCTGTACACGAACAGCTTCGCCAGGCTTCGGCTCAGCGCCACCGTGCGGTCACGCAGCGCCGTGTAGCGATCCACCGCCACACCGGGCGCCGCATTGGCCTGCCACGCCAAGTTCAGCAGCGTCGCACGCGCCGACGACTCATCGCCGCGGTAACGCACCAGATAACGCGCACTGCCCTGTGCCGCCTGGGCGAACGGCAGGTAGATCGCCGTCACCGCACGCGCGTCCGCCTGCATCATCTGGCTGTCGTCCAGCACATCGCTGACCACGCCCACCACGACGCGCTGCTCCTGCACCTTGCCATCCTCATCGAACAACTGGATCGGCCGGCCGATCGGCGAGCCACCCGGCCAGTAACGCTCCGCCAGTGTCCGGCTCACCAGCACCGAACGGCTGCCGTCGCTGCCGTCGCGAGAGTCGAAGTAGCGTCCATCCAGCAACCGGGCACCCAGCGATACCGGCGCATCCGAACTCAGACGCACCGTCGCCTCCGGATAATCTTCCGCCAGCGGATAGCGCATGCCGTCCACCCCGAAGCGCCGGCTGCCCGCGCCACTCCACAGCATCGCCCCCTCAAAGTCCGGCTGCGCACGGATGCTCGCCAGCAGGCGGTCGTGGTACTGCACCCTCTTGGCCAGCGTGTCATCGCTGCTCTTGGGCGCGGCCACGTCCAGCGCCAGCAGCCGATCGCCATTGATACCCGTGTCCAGGTTCGACGTGCGATAGGCCACGAAGGTCAATGCGCTGCTGATCGCCATCACCACCGAGATCAGCACGATCTGCACCGTCACCAGCAGCCGCGACAGCCGCCCGCTCAAGCGGCCCCGTGCGCCACGCGTGCCGTCGCGCAGCAAAGTCGTAGTCGGCATGCGCAGCACCCGCCAGGTCGGCAGGATCGACACCATGCACACCGCAAACAGCACGAACCCGAACGTCATCAGCACCGACTGCGTATCCACGCCCCAGCGCGCCCAGAACGGCAGACGGTCGCTCCACGCATGCAGGAACTGGTCGGTCGCCTTCAGCCAGTACGCGATCAGCAGCAGGGCCAGTCCACCGCCCGCCACGCAGATCAGCAGGCTCTCCAGCATCATCTGCCACAGCAGACGGCCGCGCGGCGCACCGATCGCCACACGCACCGCAATCTCCTTCAAACGCTCCTGCGTCCGCGCCAGCAGCATGTTGCCCACATTCACGCACGACAGCAGCATGATGAAGCCGGCCATCAGGTTCAGCACCGCGAACATCACGTTCCCCGCGCCGCCTCCGGCCAGGCTCATCTGGAAGGTTTCCAGCATGATCGCGTCGTAGTCGTACGGCTTGCCGTCCACGCGCGGATGCGCCTTGTGCAGCCCGGTCAACAGGCCCGTCAGCTCCGCCGACGCCGACTCCCGCGTCGCACCCGGGCGCAGCCGGCCATACGCGCCCACCGCGATGGACGCCGCCTCGTTCACCGGCTGCGCCTCGTTCTGTGGCATCAGAAGCCACAGCCGCGACCACACCGGGAAGGTCATCCCCGCAGGCATCACGCCGATCACCCGCACCGGCTTGCGGTTGATGTGGATGACCCGCCCCACGATGTCCTGCGAGCCGGCGAAGGCCGACTGCCACAGCGCATGGCTGACGATCGCCACCGGCTCGGCACCGCCGATCGTATCGGCAGGCACGAAGCTGCGCCCCAGCTGCGGCTGCACCCCGACAAAGCTGAACATGTCCCACGGCCCGTACGTGGCCGGCACCATCTGGCTGAGCTCACGATCACTCACTTCCACGTCGGTGTCGTTGTAGACCCCGATCGCCTCCAGCGCCTTCACCTGCGGCGCGATCTGCGCCAACTCGTAGCTATCCAGCGTCTGCGATGGCAGACCGCGCCAACGGCCCTCCAGGCGCATCACCCGTTCACCCTCGGCAATCGGCAGCCGCTTGTACAGCGCGGTGTTCAGCAAACCAAAGGTGTACAGACTCACCGCCAGACCGCCGGCCAACACCAGGATCGTGGTCACGGTGAACACCGGCGTCTTGCGCAACAGGCGCAGCGCGTATCTCACATCCGTCCAGTACGACATCGCACGCTCCTCAGCTGATCGCCTGCAACGTGGCGTTCCGCGACCGGTCGGTCACAATCCGTCCGTCGAACAGCTCGATCTGGCGCGGACAGCGCGCCGCCGTCTCCGGGTTGTGCGTCACCATGCAGATGGTCGCCCCGTCCTGGTGCAGGCTGTCCAGCAGCTCGATCACCGCTTCGGCGTTCTTCGAGTCCAGGTTGCCGGTCGGCTCGTCCGCCAGGATCAGCGACGGGCGCCCCGCCACCGCTCGCGCGACTGCCACGCGCTGCTGCTG
>JBGSID010000033.1:0-16528 GCA_041751895.1 Lysobacteraceae bacterium
ACCGTGCCCGCAACCCGCCGCAGACCGAGCCGGGACACCAGCGCCGCGCGCAGGAGGTCGAGCCCGACGCCATCGCGGGCAGACAGCCAGACCCGTTCCCGGGCGATTTCTTCCAGGCCATGATCGGCAATGGCACCCTCGCCGCCTTCCGTCTGCAGCACGGTGCGGTCGTGGCGCGGCATCGCGCCTTCAACCCGGTCGATCTTGTTGTAGACCAGCAGTTGCGGGATCTCGCCTGCCCCGACGTCGACAAGTACCTCATCGACCTGGCGGATACGCTCGTCTCGCAGCGGATCAGCGGCATCAATCACATGCAACAGGAGATCGGCTTCGCGCGCTTCCGACAGCGTGGAACGGAACGCGGCGACCAGATCGTGGGGCAGATCGCGGACGAAACCGACGGTGTCGGCCAACATCGCGGCCCCGCCGGGCAGTGTGATCCGACGCACCGTGGGATCAAGCGTCGCGAACAGCTGATCTGCAGCGTAGGCCTCGGCACCGGTCAAGGCATTGAACAGCGTCGATTTTCCGGCATTGGTATAACCCACCAAGGCGACGCGCGGCAGTTCGCTGCGGACGCGTGCACGTCGCATCTGCGTGTGCTGCACCTCGACTTTTTCGAGACGTTTCTGCAGCTGTTCCACCCGCTTCTGCAACAGCCGGCGGTCGGTTTCGAGCTGGGTTTCGCCGGGTCCGCGCAGGCCGATGGCGCCGCCACGCTGGCGTTCGAGATGGCTCCAGCCGCGCACGAGGCGCGTGGCCATATGCCGCAACTGGGCGAGTTCCACCTGCAATTTGCCCTCGTGGCTACGCGCACGCTGGGCGAAGATGTCGAGAATCAGGCCGGTGCGATCAACGACACGACGACCGAGCGCCTTTTCCAGGTTGCGCTCCTGCACCGGACTGAGCCTGTGGTTGACCAGGATCAGATCGGCGCCGGTGGCATCGGCCGCAGCCTTGACCTCTTCCAGCTTGCCGCTGCCGATGAGGATGGCGGCATTGGGCCGGTCGATGCGGGCATGCAGCAACGCCGCGACCGTAGCGCCCGCAGAGCGGGCCAGGTCGGCGAATTCTTCCAGGACATCGGGCTCGGGTGGTCCACCGGCATGCGGTTGGATCAGCAGCGCGATTTCGCCTTTGCGCGATCGTTCGAACAGTTCCACGTCAACAATGTACTCGCAAAGCGGAACCGGCGCCCGGGACATCGCCCCGGGCGGGCATGTGCTCGATCATGGCGACCGGCTCAGTCGGCGCTGCCGACCGTCGCCACGCCGGAGGTGTCATCGTCGTGTTCACCCGAATGCACGTAACCGCCGCCCGGCCCCACACGCACGTTGCGCGCCGGCACGACGGTGGAAATCGCGTGTTTGTAGACCATCTGGCTCACGGTGTTGCGCAGCAGGACGACGAACTGATCGAACGATTCGATCGTGCCCTGCAATTTGATGCCGTTGACGAGATAGATCGAGACCGGCACGCGCTCGCGACGCAATGCGTTGAGAAAAGGATCTTGCAAGGACTGCCCCTTGGACATGGTGTTCCCCATTTTGGGTCTTGTTATCGAATGCGACATATGGATACAACGTGGATCGAAAGAATTGCATGACTCAATATTGCACGTGTCAATCTTGCATGAGTCGATCTGCGTGACTCGATGAAACCGGCATGTCCGGTCGCTGCGCGACCCGGCACTCCCCTGCCAGCCCCCCGATGTTTACACAACTGCGCGCAGACCGGAAGCCGATCAGCGATCAATCGCCACCCAGAAAGCCGCGCAGCGCGCCATCGATGCGTACGGCATCGACCTGTGGATCGAACCATTGCAGGCCCAGATCGCTGCGAAACCATGTGAGTTGGCGCTTGGCAAGCTGACGGGTGGCAAAGATGGCACGGTCGCGGAATTCGGTCACGGACAGCACGCTATCGAGATGCTCCCACGCCTGCCGGTAACCGACTGCGCGCAGCGCGGGAAGGTTCAGTGGTGCAGGATGCTCGCGCAACGACGGCATGCTGCGGAGCGTGCGGACTTCGTCGAGAAAACCGTCTTCCAGCATCGCATCGAAGCGACGTTCGATACGCAAGTGCAAGACCGCGCGATCACTCGGTGCCATCGCGATTCTAAGTACACGGCACGGGAATCGCTGTGCCGCCGTGGTGGCCTCTCGCTGCCATTCGCTGATCGGCCGACCACTGATGCGATAGACCTCAAGCGCACGCTGGATGCGCTGCGGATCGGTCGAGTGGATGCGTGCAGCCGCGACCGGATCGACCATCGCGAGTTCGGCATGCATCGCCGCCCATCCGCGTTCGACGGATTCGGCTTCAAGCTGCCTGCGCACATCGGCATCGGCCTCAGGCATCGGAGACAGCCCCTGCAACAGCGCACGGAAATACAGCCCTGTACCGCCCGCAAGAATCGGCAAGCGGCCTCGCGCAAGGATGTCATCGACCGCAACGCGCGCATCGTTGGCGAACTCAGCCGCCGAATACGGCTGCCATGGCTCGCGCACATCGATCAGGTGATGCGGCACCGCTGCGCGCTCGGCTGCCGTCGGTTTTGCAGCGCCGATATCGAGACCACGATAGACCAGCGCCGAATCGACACTGACGATCTCACCGCCGTAGCGCTCCGCCCAATCGAGCGCGAGCGCAGTCTTGCCCGAGGCGGTCGGGCCCATCAAGGCAATGGCGAGCGGGCGAATATCAGCAGTCATGATCGCCTCTCACCCGCGAGCGCCATGCGCGCTCTTGCCTCTGCCCGCACGGAGGGGAAAGGGTGGCGAAGCCGGGTGAGGGGCGAGCGGTGACATCATCACCCGCATCTGCCCATCAATACCCATGCGTCTTCAGCGTCTCCATCACACCCTTGTGCCGAAACTGGACTTCATCGGAAGGCGCTTTACCGAGGCGGCTGACCACGTAGATCGCGGCACACGCGACGATCACGCCCGGGACCATTTCATAGAGCGCGCTGCCGTGCTGTTTCACCGCGATTTCCTTCCACAGGATCACCGTCGTCGCACCGGACAACATGCCCGCCAATGCGCCATTGCGGGTCATCCGCTGCCAAAACAGCGAGAACAACACCACCGGGCCGAAGGCTGCGCCGAAACCGGCCCATGCATAGGAAACGAGTTTGAGCACACTGCTGTCGGGATCGCGCGCGATCCAGATCGCCAGCAGCGCCACCATCAACACCATGCTGCGTCCGAACCACACGAGCTCGCGTTGACTCGCGCCCGGGCGTACCAAGCCTTTGTAGAAATCCTCGGTGAGCGCACTGGAACAGACCAGCAGCTGACAGGACAACGTACTCATGACTGCAGCAAGAATCGCCGACAACAGCACGCCCGCAACCCAAGGATTGAACAGCAACGTCGAGAGATGGATGAAGACGCGCTCCGGATTCTCGGCCACCGGGCCGATCTGTTCGGGATGTTCGGCGAAATAGGCATTGGCGAAGAAACCCACCGCCATCGCGCCGAACAGACACAGCACCATCCAGCTCATGCCGATACGGCGCGCCTTGGGAATCGTGGTCAACGAATCGGCCGCCATGAACCGCGCCAGGATATGCGGCTGCCCGAAATAACCGAGCCCCCACGCCAGCAGCGAGACGATGCCGACCACACCGAGCGCACCACCATTGAACCAGTCGAGTTTGATCGGGTCGTTGCGGGCGATCAGCGCGAGACTGGCATCGACACCACCACTTCCGAGCACAACCATGATCGGCGTCAGCACCAGCGCGAAGATCATCAGCGAGGCCTGCACGGTGTCCGTCCAGCTTACGGCGAGGAAGCCGCCGATCAGGGTATAGAGAATCGTCGCCGCTGCACCCCACCAGAGCGCCTGCGCATACGGCACGCCGAAAACGCTCTCGAACAACCGCGCACCAGCGACGATGCCGCTGGCGCAGTAGACCGCAAAGAACACAAGGATCACGATCGCCGACAGCACACGCAGGATGCGGCTCTTGTCCGCGAAGCGATGGGTGAAGTAATCCGGCAGCGTCAACGCATTGTGTGTGCGTTCGGTGTAGACACGGAGCGGGCCGGCGACGAATTTCCAGTTGCACCAGGCGCCGGCGATCAGCCCGAGCGCGATCCAGGCCTCGGACACGCCGCCGAGATACAGCGCACCCGGCAGACCCATCAACAGCCAGCCGCTCATGTCGGAAGCGCCCGCCGACAATGCAGTGACGACGCTGCCCAGCGAACGCCCGCCAAGGATGTAATCGTCGAAACTGCGGGTGGAACGCCACGCCCAGAAGCCGATCAGGATCATCGCGAACAGATAGACGCCAAAGGTGATGAGTAGCGGCTGGCCTGCAGTCATGGATGTCCCCGTGAAGGTGGTCAAAGTTCGTGGAGCGCGCAGCATACCCCGAGCACCACCATGGACGATGCCGCGCCGCAGCGGAACGTGCTGGCATGCCTTTGGCCCGGCATGCATTTGAAAGGTCCGTGCGATGGCGTAGGCTTGCGCGATGCCTCTGTGGAAACGCCTCGGGTTCCTGTTCGTATTCGTGGTGCCGGCACTGATGCCGGCGGCCGCGTGGCTGGGCGCGCGCAGCGGCCACCCCGACCTCATGGCATGGTTTCCGCTGTTCTTCCTGTTCGTGCTGTTGCCACTGGCCGATTACGGCCTCGGCCACGATCCGCAGAACCCCACGACACAACAGGCTACTGCGCTCGAAACCGACCGCTGGTTCGAAGTCATGACCTTGGCCGCACTGCCGGCCCAATTGGGCGTTCTGGCCTGGTCTGGCTGGCATTTCGCACATGCTGATTTCGGCCCGGCTGGCATCGCCGGCTGGCTGCTGTCGCAGGGCATCGTCGGCGGCGTGCTCGCGATCAATGTCGCGCACGAATTGATCCACAAGGACACGGCGCTCGAACGCGCCGCAGGCGGCCTGCTGCTGACCAGCGTCGGCTACCACGGCTTCAAGATCGAACACGTGCGCGGGCATCACGTGCACGTGTCCACACCCGAGGATGCATCGAGCGCGCGCTTCGGCCAGTCGCTGTGGCATTTCCTGCCGCGCGCGCTGATCCGCAATACGTCGAATGCGTGGCGGCTCGAAACGGCACGTCTCGCCAGGCTCGACAAACACTGGTGGAGCGCGGACAACGAACTGATCCGCTGGAGTCTGCTCTGGCTGGCGCTGATGGTCGCATTCACCGTGTGGCTTGGAACAATCGGACTCGCGTTCTTTCTCGTGCAGGGCTTCTTCGCCGCATGCTCGCTGGAAATCATCAACTACATCGAACACTACGGACTTGAACGGCAGCGCACCGCCGATGGCCGTTACGAACGCACGACCCATCTGCATTCCTGGAATTCGGATTATCTGATCAGCAACCTGCTGCTGTTTCACCTGCAGCGACACTCCGACCACCACGAAACGCCGCGCCGTCGTTATCAGAATCTGCTGCATCACGACGACAGCCCGCAGCTCCCGGGCGGTTATGCCGCGATGTTCCTGCTCGCGCTGTGCCCACCGCTGTGGTTCCGCGTCGTGGACCCGCGGGTGCGGGCGTTCCGCGGCGAACGATAGTCTCACTCGCTGCCGACGGTATGCAGGAGCAGAATCGCTCGGCATTCGGCGCATCGAAATCGCTACAAAGTCAGGAAAGCCAAAGCCGAGGTCCGATTTCGGGCACTGGATCACGTCAACAGCGTGTCCGATGTAGCAACCGCTGATCGATCGCACTGCTAGCCTCGTGGGCTTCGCGAATGCATTCGCGCACAGCCATCCCCCGGGGCATTCAAATGGACATGACGACCAGAAACGCTCTACGGCGCAGCATCCTGTTGTGCATGGCCGTGGGGCTTTCGACGCTGCTCGGCGCCTGCAGTTCCAACAACGATCCGGGCATGGCGACGAAAAACAGCTTGGCTTCTATGGGGGCATCCTCGAATCAGTCGCCCGGATTTCGCCTTGCCTCCCGCGCAAGCGCTACAGCGACGATCCAGAATCCGATCTTGTTCGTGACCCAGGTGCCGACACCCGGCGAAGTCTTCGCGACGCGCGGATCGACGTTCGCCAACCATCTCGGCGGCATCAATTCGGCGCCACGCGGCGGCGATCTGATGATCCTCTATCCGGACGGCACCCTGCGCAATCTCACCAGGGAAGCCGGCTATGGCATGGACGGCCAACAAAGCACCAGTGCGATCGCCGTCCGCGAACCGAGCGTGCACTGGAGCGGCACCAAAGCCATCTTCAGCATGGTGATCGGCGCACCACCCAGCCAGTACACGCAGATCGACAAACAGTGGCAGATGTATGAAGTGACGGGACTGGGCAAAGGCCAAGCCGTGGCGATCACAAAAGTACCGGGCCAACCCGCTGGCTACAACAACGTCTCGCCGTTCTATGCCAGCGACGATCGCATCCTCTTCACATCCGACCGGCCGCGTGGAGGAGAAGCGCATCTGTATCCGCAGCTGGACGAATACGAAAGCACCGCGACAATCACCGGCATCTACAGCCTCGACCCGCAAACTGGCCAAGTCGCGATCCTGAATCACACGCCCAGCGGTGCGTTCTCACCGTTCATCGACAGCTTCGGCCGCATTCTCTTTACCCGTTGGGATCACCTGCAACGCGATCAGCAGGCGGATGCCGGTACGTACGGGGCATTCAATTACGCCAGCGAAGCCGCGAACGCCGCTCAGAGCACGCAGGCGGAAGCCTTTCCCGAATCGCGCCTCGGCATGTCCAGCCCGTATGGCCAGGTCAGGGGGTTCACCTACAACCTGTTCACACCTTGGGAAATGAAGCAGGACGGGACCGGCGAACTCTCGCTGAATCACATCGGCAGGCACGAAATGTCATTCGGTTACCTGAGCAAATCCTTCGACGGCGATCCATCGCTGCTGGAGTTCACGAACGAGGCGATCATCGCCAATCGCAAGCGCATCAACGACGACGCCGGCATTTTCCATATCCATGAAAACCCGCAGATTCCCGGCATCTATTACGGCATCTACGCGCGAGAATTCAATTCACTCACATCAAGTCAGATCGTGCGATTCACAGGCGCACCCGGCCTGAATCCCGAGCAGATGACAATCGTCGACGCTTCGCCACCCGAAGTGAATGGCAGCCTCGCTGGCGGCCGTTTTCGCAACCCGTTGCCGATGACGACGGGGCAGATGGTGGCGTCCTACAGCGCAAGCGCCACCGTGCATGACGGCATCCAGTTCCGCCTGCATCAGCTGGCGACCGACGGCAACGGCCTGTTCACTGCCGGCACACCGCTGACCGCTGGCATCAACAAGGCCGTGACCTGGTGGAGCCCCGACGTCAAACTGACCTACAACGGCCCGCTATGGGAACTCGAAGCGGTCGAGGTCGTCGCAAGAACACCACCCGACGCCGGCGTTTCGAAGATCGAAGCAATCGAGAAATCGGTATTGGACGAAGAACACATCGACGAACACCTGTTCCGCGAATGGTTGAAGTCCAATCAACTCGCCTTGATCGTCACCCGCAACCAGACCAGTCGCGATCGCGCCGACCGCCAACAGCCGTTCAATCTGCGCATCCCATCCGGGCTCAAGACCACTGGCGATGGCGGGCGCGTGTATGACATTGCGCACTACCAGATTTTCCAGGCCGAACAGGTGCGCGGCTACACTAATTTCCGAGCAGGTCGACGCCTGCTCGCGCAGCCGCTGGTGAACTCCATGAATCCGGTCAATGCATCAGGCCCTGCCGGCAGCGTGAAGATCGCCGCCGACGGCTCCACCGCCGCATTCGTTCCCGCGAATCGTGCATTGACCTGGCAGACCACGGACAGCAGCGGTGCGGCGATCGTGCGCGAACGCGTGTGGGTGACCATGCAGCCTGGAGAAATCCGTACCTGTGCCGGGTGCCACGGCGAAAACACCAAGAATCAGGCGGGCCAGCCTTCTCCGGTCAACAAGCCGGAAGCGCTGCGCGAACTGCTGCGGTACTGGAAGCAGAATCTCGCTCCGATCGAACGCAATGGTTCCGCTCCAAGACTTCGTCCACGCACGCCGACAGCGACGTCAGCGACCACTGCGAACGCTTCATCGCTGGTGACGGAGCGTGCGCACGTACCCGCGCGCAATCAGCAGCGCATACGCGCAAGTCGTGTGCGATAAGCATCGCAATCAGGTCAGATCTTCATCCGGCCAGCGGATACCGCCAGTAGAAGACAACTTCTTCGGCATAGGGACGTCGGACACCGCGCGCCACACCTTCAACGCGTCGACGGTCGCAGCGACATCGTGCACGCGCAGGAGTTTTGCGCCGTGCTGTGCAGCAATGACGTGCGCGGCAACCGAGCCGTAGACTCGATCATGCGGATCGTCGCGACCGGTCAGTTCCCCGATCGTGCGCTTGCGCGACAACCCGGCCAGCAGCGGAACGCCGAGATCGGTGAAGCGTTCGAGCTGCGCAAGCAGCGTCAGGTTGTGTGCGGTGGTCTTGCCGAAACCAAAACCAGGATCGATCACGATCTTTTTCTTCGGGATTCCCGACATTTCCGCAGCGAAGATCCGTTCGGCGAGAAAACGGTGCACATCGGCGACAACATCATCGTAGTCCGGCGCCATCTGCATCGATCGCGGTTCGCCCAGCATATGCATCAACACTACGGGCACGCCCAACTCCGCCGCGGCATCCAGCGCACCTTCACGGCGCAACGCATACACATCGTTGATCATGCCGGCACCAGCGGCGACCGCGGCACGCATCACTTCGGGTTTGGAAGTATCGATGCTGATCGGCAACACCGATTCCTTCGCGAGACGCTCGATCACCGGTATCACCCGGCGCAACTCTTCCTCCAGAGATACATCGTCCGCGCCCGGGCGCGTCGATTCACCGCCGATATCGAGGATGTCCGCACCCTCCTCCGCCAGCCTCAATGCCTGCTCGACCGCGGCATCGGTCGTCGCATATTCGCCGCCGTCGGAAAACGAATCGGGCGTTACGTTGACGATGCCCATGATGCGCGGGTGGTCGAGCACGAGCATGCGGCCGGCGCAATCCAATTGGGGCGAAAGATCGAACATCGAAGTTTCCATCCGTAAAAAAGGCCAGAGAAACTCTGGCCTTTCAGGTGTTGTGACGCAATACCGGCGATCAGGTCTGCGCGGCAGGTCCGCCGATCATCGGCGCCGGCGGACGTGCGTCGTCCTTGGGCGGATTACGATCCCAACCCATCGGCGGCGGCGGTTCGCGGTTTTCCATGATCGCGTCGATCTGCGGCGCGTCGATGGTTTCGTACTGCAGCAGCAGCTTCGCCATCGTGTGCAGCTTGTCGAGGTTGTCGGTGAGGATCTTTTTCGTCCGGGTATGCGCATTGTCGAGAATACTGCGCACGACCTCATCGATCTTGCGCGCGGTATCGTCGGACACGTTTTTGTGCTGTGTCACCGACCGTCCGAGGAACACTTCGTCCTCCTCTTCACCGTAGGCAATCGGACCCAATTCTTCGGACAAGCCCCACTTGGTGACCATGTTGCGGGCCATCTTGGTCGCGCGTTCGATATCGTTGGAAGCGCCAGTGGTGACCTTGTCGGCACCGAAGATCAACTCTTCGGCGACGCGGCCGCCATACAGCGAGCACAGCCGGCTGTGTAGGCCTTCGCGGGTCATGCTGTAACGGTCGCCTTCCGGCAGGTACATCGTGATGCCCAATGCACGGCCGCGCGGGATGATCGTGACTTTGTAGACCGGGTCGTGATCCGGCACCAGACGACCGACGATGGCATGACCGGCTTCGTGATAGGCGGTGTTGCGCTTCTCTTCTTCGCTCATCGCCATCGAACGGTTTTCGGTACCCATCATGATCTTGTCGCGGGCCTTGTCGAAGTGCTCCATCCGCACTTCCTTGCCGTTTTCGCGTGCGGCAAACAGGGCGGCCTCGTTGACGAGGTTGGCGAGATCGGCGCCGGAGAAACCCGGAGTACCCCGTGCGATCACCATTGGCGCGACATCTTCGGCCAGCGGCACCTTGCGCATATGGACACGCAGGATCTGATCACGGCCGCGCACATCCGGCAGCCCCACCATGACCTGGCGGTCGAAGCGACCTGGACGCAGCAGCGCCGGATCAAGGACGTCGGGACGGTTGGTCGCAGCGACCACGATCACGCCCTCGCCACCCTCGAAGCCGTCCATCTCGACCAGCAACTGGTTGAGCGTCTGTTCGCGTTCGTCATGACCGCCGCCGAGACCGGCACCACGATGACGGCCGACCGCGTCGATTTCGTCGATGAAGATGATGCAGGGCGCGTGCTTCTTGGCTTGATCGAACATGTCGCGGACGCGGCTGGCACCGACACCGACGAACATTTCGACGAAATCGGAACCGGAGATGCTGAAGAACGGCACCCGCGCCTCGCCAGCAATGGCCTTGGCGAGCAGGGTCTTGCCGGTACCCGGCGGGCCGACCATGAGCACACCACGCGGAATCTTGCCGCCAAGTTTCTGGAACTTGCCGGGGTCGCGCAGGAATTCGACCAGCTCGGCCACTTCTTCTTTGGCTTCATCGCAGCCAGCGACGTCGGCGAAGGTGGCCTTGGTCTGGTCTTCGTTGAGCAATTTGGCTCGCGAGCGACCGAAGGACATCGCCCCCTTGGTGCCGCCCTGCTGCATCTGACGCATGAAGTACAGCCAGACGCCGATCAACAGCGCGATCGGCAGCAGATTGAACAACAAGCCAAGGAAAATCGATTTGCCCGAGGATGGCGGCGTCTGCTGGATTTCGACCTTGTGCTTGATCAGGTCGTTGACCATGTCACGGTCGCCGGGGCTGTAGGTGAAGAACTGGCTCCCGTCCTTGTTCTGGCCGTGAATGGTCATGCCGTCTTCTTCGATGACGACCTTGCTGACCCGGTCGCTCTGGACCTGTTCCACGAACTGATCGTAGGTGAGCGGCTTGTTGGCCGTTCCCATGCCCGACGGGGTGAAGCTCTGGAACACCACCATCAATACGATGGCGACGATCACCCACAGCAGCAGATTCTTGGCCAAGTTGTTCATCCTTCGCTACCTGTCCCGCAGGACGTGTATGTGTAAACCCAATGAGGTCACTCGACCACGCTGGGGTGCTTGCCCTGTGCCAGAGCGTAAACCTCCGTCGACCGCTTGCGCGATGCCGCCGGCTTGCGGATGACGACACGGGTGTAGCGCTTGCGCAAGGCCCGTACGTAATCGTCGAACCCGACTCCCTGGAACAGCTTGATCAGGAAGGCGCCACCGGGCCGCAGATGACGGTCGGCGAAATCCATCGCCAGCTCCGCCAGATACATGGCCCGAGGCAGGTCCACCGCATCCACCCCGCTCATATTGGGGGCCATGTCGGAGAGCACAAGGTCCACGGCCTGACCATTCAGGAGGGCTTCGAGTTGCGCCATGACCTCGTCTTCACGGAAATCGCCGTGAATGAATTCCACTCCGGCGAGGCCAGGCATCTCCAGGATATCGAGGGCCACGACCCGGCCGCTGTCGCCCATCGCCTGCCGGACCCACTGCGACCAGCCGCCCGGGGCTGCGCCCAGGTCTACTACGGTCATGCCCGGCTTGAGCAAGCGGTCGCGTTCGACCAACTCCTCCAGCTTGTAAGCCGCCCGCGACCGCAGCCCCTCGGCCTGCGCCTTTTTGACGTAGGGGTCGGAGAAGTGCTCTTTGAGCCAACGTTGACTGCTCTTGGTGCGGGTCATTCAAATGGTTACGGATGAAAGGCCGGAAAGGAGGCGGAGGCGACCGATGCCGCGTGTTCGGCAGGGGGCAGCATGCTGGAGACGGCATGGCTTGCGGGCCATGATACCCTGCCCGCCGGTTCCTGCCTGTCACGAAAGACGTCTCCAACGCATGTCGATCAAGCTCACCAACGCCCAGAATCGCTTTCTCCGCGGCCACGCCCACGGCCTGAAGGCCATGTTGCAGATCGGAGCCAAAGGCGTCACCGAGGCGGTGATCGCCGAAATCGATGCCGCCCTGGAACACCATGAGCTGATCAAGGTGAAGGTCGCGGCCGCAGACCGTGAGGCCCGCGACGCGATGATGGCCGACCTCGCCGAGCGCAGCGGCTCCGCCCTGGTGCAGCGCATCGGCAACGTGGCGATCCTGTACCGCCAGAGCACGGACCACAGACAGATCGTGCTGCCCCGGGGCTGATCGCCGGCCATGCAGCTGCATCTCGAGCGCCCCGACTATGCCTACTTCCTGCGCGGCGCCGATGGCAGCAGCGCACTGGTCAATGACCGACGCCTGACCGCCAGCTTCGCGCTGGCACCGAACCATCTGATCGAAGATTGGCCTGTGCGCGACGTCACCCTGATGACGCCTGCGGACCTCGATCTCCTGTTCGCGCTCAAACCAGAACTCGTGATCATCGGCTGCGGGGCCGTTCAACGGTTTCCGCCGGCCCAGACCATGGCCGCCTGCCTGTCGCGCGGCATCGGTCTGGAAAGCATGGTCAACGCCGCCGCCGCGCGCACATTCAACGTGCTCGCCAGCGAAGGTCGGCGGCTGGTCACGGGTTTCGTGCTGAACGGCTGATCCCGCGCCGTGTCGCGCATGGCGAAGACCGTTTCCGTTGCATTGGTGGTCGTTTTCGCTGCACTGGTCATATCGTGCACCGCCGACCTCCCCTCGCCCCAAAGCCCCCAAAGCCTCGAACACCGATACCGCCTGTGGCTCGACGATGGCCATCGGACCGATGTCCTGCGCTATGGCGCATCGCTGCAAGTGGATGGCACCCGCGATGTCGTACCGATGCCTGCGCTGCTGCGGACATCTCGGCGCTGGCGGCTTTGCCGGCACGACGAGTTCTCGATTCCGCCTGCGGGGCTCTGGCGGAACATGCCGCCAACACTGCGAGTGGTAGCGCAACTGCGCGACGCCGGCATTCTCCAGCCAGCGTTGGCGCGTTCGGCGTATCGCGATGCGGGAATCAACCGCTGTGCCGGCGGCAGCGCGGGCAGTCGACATCTCGAAAACCGCGCCATCGATTTCGATCTGCCGTCATCACCTGACAATGTCGCGCGGCTTTGTGCCTTCTGGCGCGAGCAGGGGCCGGCATTGAACCTCGGACTGGGCTTCTACAGCCCCACCGCCATTCACCTCGATACCGCAGGCTTCCGCACCTGGGGCGACGACCACCATCGCGCAACATCGCTGTGCATTACTGCCCAATCGTCTTCGCACCCGCCATGACCGGCGGGTGCGAAGACGTTGTGGATCACGGGTCCGATCAGAATTTCACGTTGACGGCGGCGTAGATCGAACGCCCCTGACCGGGGACCGCCGTGCCCCACTGCGGGTAGTTCGGCAACAGCGGATTCATCATCGTGGTCCCCTGCCCGACGTACGCGCCGCCGGTGGGCAGTGAATGGAAGCGGTCGAACACATTCTCCATGCCGACATCCAAGCGTACGCGGTCCCACTGGCGGGCCAGACGCAGATTGAGCAGACCGTAGCCGGCAGTCTCGACTTCATTGCGAACGCGCGAAACACTGTCTTTGCGCGCGACCGCCACCATTTCCAAGGCATTGTCCCAATGGCCGACGTGTTGAGTCAGGGCGATGCGCCCGTTCAACGGCATGCGCTGATACAGGCCATCGCGGGTCTGGGTGTTTTCACCATCGACATAACCGAGTTTGCCTTCCAGGCCGAACGCGCCGAATCGCACTTCGCCCAATGCGACCTTGCCGGACAGGTCCACGCCATACAGACGGGCACTCTGGTTGACGTACTTGAGCACGCTGTACGCGCCGACCACCGGCACCGCACGCGGCGCATCGGTCGCGGCATCCCACTGCACGACGTCGATGTAATCGGCCACATGCGTGTAGTACGGCGTCACCTGCAGTTCCCAGCGCCGGTCGGCGGCGTGCCAGTCGAAGGTCGCCGACACCGTGACCGCACGCTCGGGCCGCAAAGCGAGATTGCCGACGTAACCATTGCCATCGCCAACGAAATTGTTCATCAACGCCGCCATCTGCCAGGTCGACCACGGGTAGACCTCGTAGATGCCCGGCGCACGTACTTTGCGGGCAATGCCGAAACCGATATCGGTCCGCGCATCGCGGGCGAAACGGAAGATCGCGCTCGCATCCCAGTTGCCGTCGCTGCGTGCATGATCACGGCCATTGAATGCAGTCGCATCGCGCATCTGGTACGAGCCCATCATGTTGCTGGCCGGGTTGTAGCCCTGCACTTCGCCAGCATCCATCCGCACGCGCTCGTAGCGCACGCCGAGCTCCGCCACCCAGCGCGGGTCGAAACGGTGCTCCCACTCCGCATAGGTCGCACTGCGGTCGCGCTCGCCGTCGCGTACGTTCCAGAACGTTTCCGGCGCCATCATCATTCCGCCCGCCGGCGGCCACCAGTCATCGATGCGGTACTGGCGATGTTCTGCGCCGATCCGCAGGCGGTCGTCGCCGGCCAGCGCGATAACGGCATCGACCGACAGCGCCGATGTGTCGCTGTCGGTGTTCATCGGCATGCCGGCGGCGCAGGCCATGCCGACCGGCGCGCACGCGGTGGCGTCGCCACCGGGGGGATTCGCACCGCCCGATGCCGAGCCGTACCAGTAACGCTTGTCGTCACCGAAATCCATGCGGTGATCGAGCGTTTCGCGATAACCGCGCGCTTGCAACTGCCCCCAACCGAAATCGCCGAGATAGCGCAGATTGAAACGATGCTGCCGGTTGTCGAGCAGATCCATGCGCTGGTTCGGGAACCCCTGTTCGGGCATGTCCTGCCAGCCGAACGTCGCTTCGAGGAGGTGATCGCCCCAGGCATAGGCGAGATCCAGGCTCTGGTTGCGCGTGACGTAGGCGGTCGAGCCAACTTCATCGCGATCGAGCGCATGGCCGGCACGACCCGTGAAGGTGTAGGTCTTGAAGTCGTCACCAGCCCGGTAGTTGCCCGCCTCCGCAGTGGACGCCGCGTAGCGCGCGCTGAAGCGTTCGGTGGCGAAGGTCGCGGCCACATTGGCACCACGCGCATCGCCGTTGCTGCGATAGAACGCGCCGATCTCGCCGACCAGGAGATGACCTTCTCCGGGCGCCGCGAACACGGGCGGCGCGGTCTCGACAACGATGCTGCCGCCGATGGAATCCCCGCCCACGGACACCGGGGTGATGCCCGGATAGACGGTAATCCGGCCGATGTCGCCCGGCGGCACGTAGGACAGCGCCGGATTCATGTGATTCGGGCAGGACGCGCTGATATCGGCACCATCCACCAGGATGCGCAGACGGTCATCGGCCAAGCCGTGGATCGACGGCAGACCGGACACGCCGCCGGCCTGATTGACCGAAACGCCGGGCAGATGATCCAGCAGCGCGGCGTTGTCGCTGGTCGCGGCCTGCCACGCGCGACGAACGTCGTCTTCGATCCGGCGGGCAGGTGCGATGGCCGCGCGATCGTTCTCGACGATCACCTTGGGCAGGGTGTTGATGGTCTCGTTGCCATCGGCAACAACAGGCGCAGAGGGCTCAGACGACCAGGCGCAGAGAGGGAACGCGGCGAGGATCGCCACGGCAAGCGGTGCGGGACGGAAAGACATGGAAACTCCAAAACTTTTGGGAATCGCGCGCGAACGCGCACGCAAGACGTCGCGCGCACGAACGCGGAGCGCCGGGCACGACGAGACAGGACGACGACAACCTCAGAGGGATGCGATCAGGTCGCGGAGACAGTGACCGGCGGGCCGCGCGGTTCGCAGCCGGGGCGGCGGCGTTCGGGAAGTCGTGGCTGAGGACGCGCGGCGACAGCCGCTTCGCCCACATGCGGCGGGAATGCCGGCAACACCAGCAAGGCGGGCATGCTGACCGATGCCAGCACCGGACAATAGGGACAATCATCGCCAGGATGACCGGAGCCGCCACGCTGACCGCCGGAGCCCTCTTCACCGGCCAGCACGGCAATCGGATCAACAGGACGAAGTGCGAGACCCTGCGCGGTACAGAGCGCCCGCCAACCCGACGCAAACGGGTCGGGATCGAACGTCTGATACAACCGCCCCGCCGTCGGCAACAGCGACAGCAGCAGGCTCGCGGCGAATGCAAGCGAGAGCAGCAGTGGGCGGTGGCGGCGAAGGGGCGACATGTCGCGGAATGATAGATGGTGGGTATGCGGTCGCGTCTTGCGCTGAATCAATTGGGATCTTGTGGGCCGTGCCCGACCGGGTGGCGACCACCCGATCCGTGACCAGCCATCACGGCTTCGGTAGCGGCACCGGGATGGTCATCGCTTCGGGAGCACCAAGAGCGGATCCTGCGGTTTGCCGTTGTAGCGGATCTCGAAATGAAGCATGTCGCGGGAGGCACCGCTGCGGCCCATTTCGGCGATCTGTTCGCCGGCCTTGACCCGTTGCCCCTCATTCACCAGCCGCGCGCGGTTGTGGCCGTAGGCCGACAGCCATTGTTCGTCGTGTTTGACGATGATCAGCTCGCCATAGCCGACAAGACCGGCGCCGGAGTACACCACCACACCGTCGGCGGCAGCGCGCACCGGCGAGCCGCCGTT
>JBGSID010000034.1:0-5883 GCA_041751895.1 Lysobacteraceae bacterium
GTGCCGCGCTGATGGCCGCGTCCGCCGTGGCCTGGCCGACTGCCGGCGTCACACCGGAAACGTGGAAGATCTCGGCATCCTGCAGCAGGACAGGCCAGTCGTAATGTGCGTCGCCGGTGCGCGCGAATGCCGAATCGGCGCGATCGTAGAGAACCTCACTGGGCCTGTGGCCGGCGCCGGTTGCAAGGAAGTAAAGGCCCATGCGCCCGGGTCGGCGCAGGACGCCGTCGACATCGACGCCATGCCGGCGCAATTCGCCAAGGGCGGCGTCGCCGAGCGCATTCTCGGCGACTGTGCCGACGAGGACGGCGCCATGGCCGAATCTTGCCAGCGACACCGCGACATTCGCCTCCGCGCCGCCGATCTGGACGTCCAGGCGTGGTGTCTGGAGCAGCCTTTCCCGCCCCGGGGCGGCAAGGCGGAGCAGGAGCTCGCCGAAACATACGATCCGAGCAGGCATGAGACCTCCGAGACTTGAGTGGATCCGGTGGCTGCTGCGCCGCAGCATGCATCCGGGATTGTCTTTTGTTAGGGTTTGGCCAGCGGTGTCATTTTTGGCTGGCACAAAAACATCATAACGCGCAGCCAATCGACATGTCCCGCAGATAACAGGCCTTATTTTTCCGGGAGGGGGAATAGATGCAAAGCCAACACAGCGGTAAAAAGACACCGGTTACCATTCTGGCGACATCGATCGGTCTCGCGCTGCAGCTGCTCGCGTTGTCTGCGGCGGCACAGCAGACAGCAGCGCCTGCAGAAGACGCCCCCGACAGCGCTGAACTGGACACGATCGCGGTCGTCGGTTTCCGCGCGAGCCTGATCAAAGCGCTCGACGAAAAGCGGGACTCTGCCGAACAGGTCGATGTCATCGTCGCCGAGGATATCGGCAAGTTTCCGGATCAGAATCTCGCGGAATCACTGCAGCGCATTCCAGGCGTTTCGATCGATCGTGACGCCGGGGAAGGGCGTTCAATCACCGTTCGTGGTCTGGGGCCGGATTTCACCCGTGTCCGTCTCAACGGGATGGAAACGCTCTCCACGACCGGCGGTACCGACAGCTCGGGTGGCGCCAATCGCGGCCGTGGTTTCGACTTCAACGTGTTCGCGTCGGAGTTGTTCAACAACCTCACGGTACGCAAGACGCAGTCGGCGGAAATCGACGAAGGCTCGCTCGGCGCGACGGTCGACCTGCGCACCGGCCGGCCGTTCGATTACCGCAAGTTCACCGCCACGGTCAGCAGCCAGATGAGCTACAACGACCTGTCGGGTTCATGGGATCCGCGTTTCGCCGGATTGATCAGCAATACGTGGGCGGACGGTCGTATCGGTGCTGCATTGTCGGCAGCCTACAGCAAGCGCGGATCGCTGGAAGAAGGTTTCAGCGCAGTGCGTTGGGAACCGACGACCGCTTCGGGCGGCTTCTGCAGCCCGGTGGGTGTGACGCCGGCCTCGTCGGGGTCCGGTTCTTCCGCAGCGAACTGCGCGACGGGCATCCCGCGTCCGGCGAATACGGCATCGAATGTGGATGCCTACAACACCGCGATGGCACCCGGCGTGTTCGCGCCGCGCTTGCCGCGCTACGGCCGCTTGACGCACGAACAGGAGCGTAGCGGCCTGACCGGTTCGTTCCAGATCCGCATCAATGACGACACGACGGTGTCGGTGGACGCGCTCTATTCAAAGCTCGAAGCGACCCGCCAGGAAGATTTTCTGGAAAGCATTTCCTTCAGCCGTACTGCGGCGCAGGGAGGCAAACCGCAGACCGAGGTCGTGGCAGCTGAAGTCGACGGTCGCGGAAACCTGGTCTACGGCGTGTTCAACAATGTCGATGTGCGGTCCGAATCGCGCTTCGACAAACTCGAAACCACGTTCAAGCAGCTTGATTTCGATTTCCAGACACGTCTCACCGACAGGTTGACCTTCAATGCTCAGGCCGGCTTGTCAAAATCCGAGTTCCGCAATCCGGTACAGACCACGGTCACCCTGGATATCCAGAACGTCGATGGTTATTCATGGGATTTTCGCGGCAACGACCGCGAGCCGGTCATCACCTATCCTTTCGACGTCAACAGTCCGACCGCATGGCAGTGGGTCAGCAGTCCGCCGTCGAATTCGACCGGTTCCGAGATCCGTATCCGTCCTCTCGGCACCGACAACAAGTTCCAGAATGCGCGCTTCAATCTGGTCTACGACGTCAGCCCCGAAATCGCTCTGAAAGGAGGCATGAACTGGAAGGAGTACGGATTCGAGACATTCGAGATGCGTCGTACCAGCGAAACCCGTGTGCCCACTCTGCCGGCGGGCGTGACCGTTGCCGATATCAGCAGAACCTTCAGCGGTTTCGGCTCCGGCAACAACAACGGCTGGTTGATTCCTGACCTCAACGCCATCGCGCGACTGTTCAACATCTACTGCAACTGCGATCCAACGCCGGGGACCGCCGGCGACGGCGATGATTTCCGTCTCGGTGGTATCACCGTCGGCAACGCACGCGGCAACAACTTCGGCGTGCGCGAGACCGATCAGGGCGGCTACCTGCAGATGGATTTCGATACCGATTTCGTCGGCCGTCGTCTGCGCGGCAACGTGGGCGTGCGCTATGCGTCCACGGCGATCGCCGCGACGGGTTATCTCGCCACGAACAACGGCAGCAGGGTGGTCGTGAACAACGACTACAGCGATTGGCTGCCGTCGTTGAACCTTGCGTGGAATGTTACGGATAACGTCATGCTCCGCTTCGGCGCGGCCAAAGTGATGGCACGGCCGCAGTTGCCCAGCCTCAATCCGGGCGGCACCGTCAACACCACGCTGCGGACGATCACCTCGGGCAACCCACTGCTCGAACCTTTCCGCGCCAAGACCTACGATCTTTCTGCAGAGTGGTATTTCGCAGAAAACTCGCTGATCAGCGTCGCCCTGTTCTACAAGGACATCGACACCTATATCCAGACCCTGCGCGAAACCCGTCCGTTCAATACCACCGGTCTGCCGCTGGAGTTGTTGACGGTATCGGGATTGCCGGCGGATACGCCGTTCGACATCACTTCGCCGATCAATACGCCCGGCGGCCCGCTGAAAGGGTTCGAGATCAATTATCAGCAGCCGTTCTCGTTCCTGCCCGGCGTTTGGAGTGGCTTCGGCGTGTTGCTGAACTACACGCATGTCGAATCCGAGATCAAATACGCGATTTCGCCGACCAGCAGCCTGTATGTGAATGCCGATCTGGTGAATCTGTCGCCGGATGCCTACAACGCGACGCTCTACTTCGAGAACAAGCGTTTCAGCGCGCGCGTTTCCGGTTCGTATCGTGATCGCTATCTGCAGACGGTGCCCGGCCGCAACGGCAACGACTTTGAAGGCAAGAACGAAACCTTCAACGTCGACGCCAATATGACCTATAACGTCAACGATCATCTGTCAGTGACATTGGAAGGGATCAATCTCACCGACGAATACAACGATCAGTTCGTCGACACGACGGGCGATCGTGCCTCGGTCTACCATCACACCGGACGGCAGTATTTCATCGGTGCGCGCTATTCGTTCTGATCTCTCCGCATGATCCCTGTTGGCGGAACCGTCCTGTGTGCGCGTGGACGGTTCCGCCATTTTTTTGGGTTCTTCAAAAGCGGTCTTGTGACGTTCGAAGACTTCTGGACACTGCCATGGCATTGATCACGTCATCGAAATATGGTCTGCGACTGGTTGAGTGGATATTGATTCTGGCGTTGGCAACGCCAACGGCAATGGCTGCCCTGATGTCGCCGGAATGTAGTCGCGATTGTGAAGGACTGATAGGCGTCAACCTGCCTGCCGAGCCATTGACGCAGGCGAGGATCTCAGTTGTCGAGAAGGTGGATCGCGATGCCTTCGTGCGTTATCTGAAAGCATCGAACACGGCGCGCGAAGCCGACCGTGCCGCATTGCGCATCGAGCGTGAAGGATTGGAAGCAATCCCTGCACCGCGTGCACCAGGTCACGGCGGCGCGAACGATCTGCCGCTGAACGCAGCGGACGCGTATTACGCCAGCGATGCCGCGCTTGAGATTGCGCGTGAGCTGGTGAGCTTCCAGGTGCCGTCTGGCGGATGGGGGAAGAACATGCGAAGGACCGGTGTCGCACGTGCCCGTGGTCAATCCTATATCGCGGATGACATTCATCCGGACGGCCCGAATACAGGTCATTGGCGCTATGTCGGTACGTTCGACAATGATGCCACCACGACCGAGCTGCGGTTTCTCGCCAAAGTCCAGAGTGCGCAGACAACCGACCGCGCCGCCATCCGCGAGAGCATCGTCCGTGGTGTTGCGCTGCTGATCGCGGCGCAGTACCCGAATGGTGGTTGGCCGCAGAACTACCCGCTGTCTGGCAGCTACAGCGATGCGATCACGCTGAACGACGATGCGATGCTGAATGTGGTGCAGCTGCTGTACGACATCGGCCATCGCAAGGACGAGACGTTCGCTTTCATCGATGACGATTTGCGAACACGTGCGGTAACGGCGGCCGATGCCGGCATCGCGTGGTTCGTCGAGCATCAGGTGCGGATCGACGGACGGCGCACGCTGTGGGGGCAGCAGCACGACGTGCTGACCCAGCGCCCGACCGCTGCCCGTGCGTTCGAGCTGCCCGCGCTGGCATCGTTCGAGAGCGCGCGGGTCATTGCATTCCTGATGACATTGCCGAACCCGGAAGCCGCACAGCGCGCGGCTGTGCATGACGCGGTCGCCTTTCTTCGCGCCAGCCGGATCGAAGGCAAACGCTGGGAGAACGGTCAACTAGCCGATGACCCGCAAGGCGCCGTGTGGTCGCGATTCTATGCGCTCGATCGCTACGCGCCATCGGCGGAAGCCGTGGATGTGCGCGTGCGTCCTCTGTTCGGGGATCGGCCGCAGCCGCATGACAGCCAAGCCTATGGATTGGTGTTCGATTCGGTCAATGCGGTCTCGGCCGAACGTCGCCGTGGCTATGCGCAGTACAACACTGCGGGGGAAGCCGTCCTGCGCGCATACGAGACCTGGGCAGTAGACCATCCGCGCTGAAGCGACGCGACTTCGCTTGATCAGAACGTGCCGCGCTGCACGAAGGGTGCGCGTTCGTAGAGTTGCCGTTCTCCGCTGCGCGGATCGTCCGCGACGTGCGATGTCGTGTCGAACAGCATTGTCGACCGGTGTGTCAGGTCGTAGCGGGGCCACTGCGGCAGCCCGGGGTGATTGGGATCGCCGCTGCGCGCGAATGCGATCAGTGCCTCGCTCATGGCATCCGCCACTGATTGCGCATCGGCGCTGGCGCCGGTCTGTGATCCCGGTTGGCGGATGGTGTCGAACACCAGCGGTATATCCAGCGTATGCATCGCACCGAATTTGCCGTCCTCCAGCGGCGACGGGAAATCGAGTTGGTAGACCCAGGTCGGTGCGCCCTGGCGGGCACGCGCTTCGGCTTCGAGCACCGCGCCGCGCCAGGATCGACCGGCCGTCGTCGCAGCGAAAAAAATCGCGCTGGGCGAGTCATGCGGATACAGCCGGCGATATTCGGTGATGACTTGGTCCACCGGCAGATCGACATACTGGAAGCGGCGCAGGCGGTCGGGCAATTGCGCCCAGGTGAGCGTGTGGTTCGAGGGATCGTTGCCGAGAAACGCGCGGGTTTCATCATGGGTGTTGCCGATGATCATCGGGATATGCGCCGACTGCGGCGGTGCATCGGGATGAAAGGGATGGCGCGGTAGCGAACGGCCATCGAGCACCGGGCCGAAATAGAGGCCCATATCTTCCACCCGCGACGGATCGCGCACGCGCGTGGCTTCCAGCAACCGCGCCATCGGCAGGGTCCGCAACGGGTCCAGGCGCGAGGGAGAGACGCCCAGCGCAGCCAGCAGCAGTG
>JBGSID010000035.1:0-5406 GCA_041751895.1 Lysobacteraceae bacterium
GCAGATCGCGCGCGCCGAAGCGGTACGCGCGGCGGCCGCGCGTGTCGGCACCGAGGTCGGCATCCTCGCCGATCTGCCTGGCCCGAAAATCCGCATCGAGAAATTCGCCAACGACAAAGTCCAGCTGCGTGCTGGCGAACGCTTCGATCTGGTTGCCAGCGACGACGCGCCGCTCGGCGATCAGCACCAGGTTGGTGTGAGTTATCACGGCCTGCCCGGCGATGTCGTCCCCGGCGACACGCTCCTGCTCGACGACGGCGTGGTGCAACTGCAGGTCACCGCGATCGAAGGCCAGCGCATCATCACCACGGTGCTCAACGACAGCGAACTGTCGAACCGCAAGGGTCTCAACAAACTCGGCGGCGGTCTGTCGCTGGGCGCGCTGACCGAGCGCGACTGCGAATTGATTTCGGTCGCTGCGCAGCTCAACGCGGACTTCATCGCGGTGTCGTTCTGCCGCAACGCCGAAGACATGAACGAAGCGCGTCGTGTGGCTCGTGCCGCCGGCAGTTCTGCAGCGCTGGTCGCCAAGGTCGAACGTGCCGAGGCCATCGAGAACCTCGTAGAGATCGTCGATGCCAGTGACGTGGTGATGGTCGCGCGCGGTGATCTGGGCGTGGAAATTGGCGACGCCGAGCTGCCCGGGTTGCAGAAGAAAATCATCCGCGTGGCGCTGGAACGCGACAAAGTCGTGATCACCGCGACGCAGATGCTGCAGTCGATGGTCAGCAGCCCGATTCCGACCCGCGCAGAAGTGCTCGACGTCGCCAACGCGGTCATCGACGGCACCGACGCGGTCATGCTGTCGCAGGAAAGCGCGGCCGGCATGTATCCGGTCAAAGCGGTCGAAGCGCTGGTGCGCATCTGCCTGGGCGCCGAACGCCAGTTCGAACACGACACCGATTTCGAGGCCGCGCCGCGCAACCTGCAGCGTGCCGACCAGGCCATCGCGATGACCGCGATGTTCCTCACCGAGCACATCGGCGTCGGTGCGATTGTTGCCATGACCGAATCCGGTGGCACCGCGCGCTTTCTCTCGCGTTTCCGTGGCAAAGCCCCGATCTTCGCCTTCGCCCGCGACCCGGGCGCCCGGCGGCGCATGGCGATGATGCGCGACGTCTTCCCGATGGATTACGACAGTCGCGGCCAGACCCCGCGCCAGGCTGCACGCGGGAGCATCCGCAAACTCGTCGAAGCCGGCCTGCTCAAAGCCGGCGACCGCGTCGTGTTCACCAGCGGCGAACATATGGAAACCCATGGCGCGACCAACACGCTCCGCCTGTTGCGTGTGGGGGACGATGGAATGGCCGAGGGGTTGGGAGAGCTGTAAAGCAATGGAATTCTTCCGTGGATGTGCTGTATCCGCCAGCGGAATACGCCCAGTTGCCGTGGAAATCCTGTTCGACCGGCGTCTGGATAGCTGAAGATGGAAGAGATGCTGGGGCTGTTGGGCAGGCCGCTGCTGGGGTTCGCACGTTTCGTGTTGTGGCTGGCTTGGGACATGTGCCTGCATACCATTCCGTGGTGGATCGGCTGGCCGATCTGCCGGGCGGTCGCCTTCGGGCGTTTCCCGCATGCGGGTTGGAACGAATACGAAGCGTCCGGTTTCGGCGAAGCGTTGATCGTTTGCGGTGTCGGCTTGGCGGTACTCGCAGGTGCTGTCGCAGGGCTGTATTCCCGATTCCCACCGCAATGATGTTCCCTATGCCCAACGGGTGACGCATGAATATCCAGGATATTCCCTTTGGCATCACCGACTGGTCCGTGATCGGGCGCACCGAACATCCAGGCGACACCGGCGTTGCGTATTGGCGCACGCAGCGCTTCGGCGAGATCCGCGTACGGATGGTCGAGTACTCGCCGGGTTATCTGGCCGATCACTGGTGCGAGAAAGGGCATGTCCTGCTCTGTCTCGAAGGTGAGCTGTACACCGAGCTGGCGGACGGCCGGGTGTTCACCCTTACGCCCGGGATGAGTTATCAGGTAGCGGATGGTGCCGAGCCGCATCGTTCTTCGACGAGAACAGGGACGATGCTGTTCATCGTTGACTGAGCTGCGGGTTGGGCGTGAACGGAGGATGGATTTCGCGTCTTTCGCCGCATGCCGGTTGTCACGGAGAATCCTTTCAGCAATCAATCTGCTCCGTCATCCGGTGATGGCGACGGACCGATGCGGGTGACGGTGTAGCACCTGATCTGATGGGGTCGAATGGACGTTTTTTTGAAGAGAGTCCGATGCGTGTTCGAGGCCGCACGCCAGACTCAAACCGTGAGACGGCAGCTGCCTACACTGTCTCCAGCGCGCGACGCATCGCAAACGTTTCACACGATCGAAACGGATCGATGGCACGGCGGTCGTTCGCGATCTCGCATGGCCGTATGCGGCGTCTCTCTGCCGCGCGTGGCGGTATCGATTTCCTGCACTTTGCGCTGGTGTCTGCGACACCTTGCGGATCGCGATTGCGTGTCCGGGTCTGCCGGGATTCGATAGCGCCGCCGCGATGCTGTGCCGAAGGATGTCCATACGCCTGCGATCGCGCGCTGTTTTCCTCATCCATCCATCAAGGAGCTCTTCATGAAAAAGTATGTCGTCGCTTTCGCTGCCGCAATGCTCTTCGCCGGTTCTGCCTCCGCTGCGACATGGCAGTCGCTCGGTCGCGTCAATGCGCTTACCGCGCAGCCGGATCTTCTGCAGTGCAAACAGCGCATCGTCAATCGGTATTGGAGCTCTCAGCCGGCCTACTATCCGAGCGTCGTCAACAACTATGGACCGAACAACATCGAGTTCGTGTTCGATACCGATCTGCGCTCGTTGCGCACGCTGACCAGCAACGCGCCGGCCAATTCGCGTTTCAAGACGGCCATCGACAGCTACAACGCGCAGTCTGGCGCCAAGAGCATCCATGGAGCAGTATCGGTGGGCCAATATCCACGTGTGTCGATCGAGGTGTCTTACGTCGATGCGCAGGGTCTGACACAGGGGCTGGGTTACGGTGTGGCCTCCAGTGAACTGCAGTACTACGAACTGCAGCAACTCTGCCCACTCTGATTCCGGCCGCTCGACAGCGCCTGTAGACACGGGCGCTGTCGTCTCTGTGTCTTCCTGCGGTGTTTCACCCGATGGCGCGGCCAGGAAGGCTGCGCCATCGGCCGCTTGACCTGTGCCGGAATCTGATTTGATGGCGGCGGCGGAATCGGCCTTTTCGCATGTTAAGTAATTGATTCACAATGATCTTTCGGGGCTGTCGACGGCGTATAATGGCCGACTTTCCCGCCGCCTCTTTCCGCCAACCCCAGGACACCCCATGAGTATCGAACAGCTTGCCGATATCGCCCGCGCCATGGTCGCGCCGGGCAAGGGCATCATCGCCATCGACGAATCCAACGCCACCATCGCCAAGCGTTTCGAAGGCGTGGGGATCCCGAACAGCGAAGAAAACCGCCGCGCCTACCGTGAGCTGCTGCTGTCCACGCCGAAGCTCAACGAACACATTTCCGGCGCGATCCTCTACGACGAAACCCTCCGCCAATCGACCAAGGACGGCGTGCCGTTTACCAAGTTGATGATGGACAACGGCATCATCCCCGGTATCAAGGTCGACAAGGGCACGCATGCACTGGCTGGCTTCCCGGGTGAAGTGGTCACCGAAGGCCTCGATGGCCTCCGCGATCGCCTGAAGGAATACGCGCAGCTCGGCGCGCGCTTCGCGAAGTGGCGCGCGGTCATCAATATCGGCGAAGACATCCCCTCCGGTACCTGCATCGAAGCCAACTCGCATGCGCTGGCGCGCTACGCGGCGCTGTGCCAGGAATGCGGTCTGGTGCCGATGGTGGAGCCGGAAGTGCTGATGGACGGCGACCACGATATCGAGACCTGCTATGAAGTGACCGAAGTGACGCTGCGCTCGCTGTTCGACGCGCTGTATCAGTTCAACGTCATGCTGGAAGGCACGATCCTCAAGGCGTCGATGGTGGTCTCGGGCAAGGGCTGCGAAGAGCAGGCGTCGGTCGAGGAAGTGGCTGAAAGCACGCTGATCTGTCTGAAGTCGACCGTGCCTGCAATTCTGCCGGGGATCGTGTTCCTGTCCGGCGGCCAGAGTGACGAGGACGCCACTGCGCACCTCAACGCGATGAACCAGATGGGTCCGAATCCGTGGCCGCTGTCGTTCTCCTACGGCCGCGCGATGCAGTCGGCGGCGCTGAAGATCTGGTCGCAGGATCTGGTCAATAATGCCGCAAAGGCGCAGGAAACCGTGTTCGCCCGTGCCCGCGACAATGGTCTGGCGGCGCTGGGCCAGTTCAAGGGCTGATTGCCCGCATACATGCTTACCGTGTTTCCCGAACGCCGGCCCTGTGCCGGCGTTCGTCGTTTTGCCGCATCGTTTTGCCGGGTCATTCTCTGCTCGACGCGACGTGTGGTGTCAGCGTGGTCGGCTTGACACCGAATCTGCGGTCGAGCGCGTCGAGGCCGATGTCCGATAGTGTCTTCATCACGGTGAACAGAATCAGCAAGCCTGTGCCGCCGTCGACTCTCGCGCCGAAGATGATGCCGAGATGCATCGGCAGTACGCGCAGGTAAGGCGTGAACATCAGTCGGCCGAGATTGGGCCTGCCATTCAGATCGGCGGCATGTTGCGCCGCATAGGTTTGACGTTGCGACAGCACGAACGACACACCGCAGGCCAGCAACGCCAGGATGTCCCATGCGTTGGACATCCAGTGTTCTTTCAGCAGGAAGAGCAGATACGCGGCATGAAACGCGCCGTAGTGCAGGACGAAGAATCCGGCGGTGGAGCGCTTGCCGGCATCATTTTCTGGAACGGCTTGACCATTCGCGGTGAAGCCTTCGGTGCTGAATTGCGCGAGATTCAACATGCGTTTGCGCGCGTACCAGCCGATGACCATGCTCTGGATCCAGTAGGGCCAAAGCAGCCATGCCGGTGCCCAGTCGAAGACCAGCGCGGCGACGAGCGTGGCGCCGTTGGCGAGAATCAGATTGCGCGCGGATGAGGTGGCGGGGGCGGTCATGGATGCTCCGGCAGCGGAACGTACTGTTGTCGGAGGATCGTATCGCATAGGCCAGAGGTCATGCTTTCTTGCGTGATGCAATGCGTCCGAATGGATTTCGTGCGAAATACAGGCCTGTGATACGTCCTGATCATGCGGATGTTGCAAGCGTGCCGCTACAATCCTGCTACGCCGTCCAACCGGGCTTCGCAATGCTTCGCACCATTTTTCTTGACGTTGATTCTTCCGCTTGGACGCGCCCCGTATCGCAACGCCCACCGGGCCGAGTGCGATGGCTTGCCGTATCGATGCTCCTGTCGCTGATGCTTGCGGCATGCGGCGACAAGGCGCCTTCGGGCGCAGGCCCGGGTGGCGGCGCGGGACAGGGCGGCGATCGCCC
>JBGSID010000036.1:0-5173 GCA_041751895.1 Lysobacteraceae bacterium
CGCCGTCGGCGGCGTGGCGAAAGGTCGTGGCGAGATGGATCGGCGGCGCCACCGCGCCGGTGGCGGGGTCGGGCGCGTTGCCGATATGGACGGTCAGGGATTCAGGGCGCATGGTCGCTCACTCGGCAGAAGGAAGGGGATGCCCGCACTTGCGGCAGTGCACGGCGTCGGATTCGTGTTCGTCGAGGCCGCACTGTCCGCAGCGCGACCTGCGACGGTGGCTGCTCATCGTCGATGCCAGCTCAGCGGTGTAGATGCCGGTTGGAACCGCGATCACGCTGTAGCCGATCAGGATCAGGATCGAGGTGACGAAGCGGCCGATCGGCGTGTGCGGTGCGATGTCGCCGAACCCCACGGTCGCCATCGTCACCACCGCCCAGTACATCCCGGTCGGAATGCTGGTGAAGCCGTTTCCGGGGCCTTCGATGACGTACATCAGCGCGCCGAAGATCACCACGATCGTCAGGATCGCGCTGATGAACACGAAGATCTTGCGCCGGCTGCGCAGCAGGGCTTCGATCAGGATGCCGGCCTCGCCGGAATACTCGGCGAGTTTCAGGATCCTGAAGATCCGCAGCAATCGCAGGATCCGCACCACCAGCAGCGACGTGCCGGCCGGGAAGAAGATCGAGAGATAGGACGGCAGGATCGCCAGCAGGTCGATGATCCCGTAGAAGCTGGTGGCATAGCGCACCGGCCGGCGTACGGTCCATAGCCGCAGCAGGTATTCCAGCGTGAACAGCGCGGTGAAACACCATTCCGCCACATAGAGCACTTCGTGCCAGCGGGTCTTGATCGCAGGGACGCTGTCGAGAATGACGACGCCGATGCTGGCGAGGATCGTGATGATCAGCGCCAGATCGAAATTGCGCTCGCCGGGGGTGTCGTGGTGATGGATCAACCGGTACAGGCGGTGGCGCAGGCCTGTCTCGGCCGCCGGCAGGAACTGGCGTTCGAACAGATTGCGCTTGGGCCCGGCCGGTGAGGTCATCCGCGCAGCAGCCCGAACGCTTCGCGCGCGGCGGTCAGGGTAGCCGCAATCACAGCCTCGTCATGGGCCATCGACAGGAACCCGGCCTCGAACGCCGACGGCGCCAGATAGACCCCACGTTCCAGCATCGCGTGGAAGAAGCGGTTGAACGCGGCGGTGTCGCAGGCGGTGGCCTGAGCGTAGGTGTCGACTTTCTCCGAGCTGAAGAACAGGCCGAACATGCTGCCGACGCGGTTGGTCGTGAACGGCACGCCGGCATCGGCGGCTGCGGCTTCCAACCCGGCGCAGAGCGCGGCGGTGCGGGTATCGAGTGTTTCGTAGAAGCCGGGCGTCTGGATCAGGCCCAGCATCGCCAGCCCTGCCGCCATCGCCACCGGGTTGCCGCTGAGCGTGCCGGCCTGGTAGATCGGCCCGCTGGGTGCGATCTGTGTCAGCAGATCCGCGCGACCGCCGTAGGCACCCACCGGCATGCCGCCGCCGATGATCTTGCCGAAGGTGCTGAGGTCCGGCGTGACGCCGTAGACCGCCTGCGCGCCGCCCAGCGCGACCCGGAAGCCGGTCATCACTTCGTCGAAGATGAGGATGGTGCCGTGTTTCGTGCACAGCTCGCGCAGGTGCTGCAGGTAGCCGTCGCGCGGCGGGATGCAGTTGGCGTTGCCGACCACGGGTTCGACGATGACCGCCGCGACTTCGCTGCCGATCGCGTCGAACAGCTGGGTGGCGGCGTCGAAGTCGTTGAAGGTCAGCGTCGAGGTGAGATCGGCCAGCGCTTTCGGTACGCCCGGCGAGTTGGGCACACCGAGGGTGAGCATGCCGGAGCCGGCTTTCACCAGGAAGGAATCGCCGTGGCCGTGGTAGCAGCCCTCAAATTTCACGATCCGGGTCCGCCCGGTGGCGCCACGGGCCAGGCGGATCGCAGACAGCGTCGCTTCGGTGCCGGAATTGACCATCCGCACCATCTCGCAGCTGGGCACCAGTCGGGTGATGGTCTCGGCCATCGTCACTTCCAGCGGATTCGGCGTGCCGAAGCTCAGCCCGTTGCGCGCGGTGGCGATCACCGAGTCCAGCACGGCCGGATGGTTGTGCCCGGCGATCATCGGCCCCCATGAGCCGACATAGTCGATGTACCGGTTGCCGTCGGCATCGAACAGATACGGGCCGTCCGAGCGTTCAACGAAAAACGGCTCGCCGCCGACCGATTTGAACGCCCGGACCGGGGAATTGACGCCGCCGGGCATCAGGGTCTGGGCGCGGGTGAACAGGTCGTGCGAACGGTCGGTTTTCATCGAAATCTCGTCTGGGGTGTAGGAGCGGCTTCAGCCGCGATCAAAATGGGTGTCATCGAATCAGGTGCGATCGAAGCAGGCGCGATAGGCCTGTGCGGCGGCCACGGGGTCGGGCGCGTCGAAAATGCCGCTGATCACCGCGATCAGGTCGGCTCCGGCTTCGATCACCGAACGTGCATTGTCGGGGGTGATGCCGCCGATCGCCACTCGCGGCAGGCCGAACGTGGCGCTATCGCGTAATAGATCGAAGCCGGCGCGGCGGGCGAGAGGCTTGGTCGAGGAGGGGAAAAAGGCGCCGAACGCGATATAGCTGGCTCCGGCATCGGCGGCGGATCGCGCGCGTTCGAGGTTGTCGTAGCAGGACATGCCTATCAGGGCCTCTGCGCCCAGTCGCTCCCGCGCTGCTCGCGGGTCGCCATCGTCCTCGCCGAGATGGACGCCATCGGCGCCGATCTCCCGGGCCAGCGCCAGATCGTCGTTGACGATCAGGGCCACCCCGCGCTCCGTGCACAGGCGGTGCAGTGCTCCAGCCTGGGTGCGGCGCAAGGCGGGGGAAGCGATCTTGTTGCGATATTGGAGGAGCGCTGCGAACTCGATGACGGCTCCGACGCGATCCAGCAGGCGGGCGGTGTCCGCTTCGTCAGGGGTGATCAGGTACAGCCCCTTCGACCATGGCCGGCTTGCAAGCCGATCGACGACTTGAGGGGCGACAGCATAGGGGGCAACAGCATGGTGATCGACAGGTAGGGACGGGGAATTCATCGGTCGACGCTTCCAGCGAGAGGTTCGGGATGGGACAATGGCGGAGGTACCCTGAAACTGGACAATATCCGAATGAACGAAATTGTGGCCCCCGTTACCTACCGCACCTGGATGTGCGTCGTCTGTGGCTTCATCTATGACGAGGCCAAGGGACTGCCCGACGAGGGCATCGCGCCAGGCACCCGCTGGGAAGATATTCCCGATACGTGGACCTGCCCGGACTGCGGCGTGACCAAGACCGACTTCGAGATGATGGCCGCCTGATCTGAGCTGAACTCAGGGGCTGCCCGGGAGAATGCTCGGCGGCCCTGTCGGAAGTCAGGCATCAATGCAGTCGTTGGCGCTGGCTGCCCTGTTCGACCAGGCGATGTCTGACGGTTTCGGCATCATCTGCATCGGGGTTGAGTTGCAGATAGCGCCCGAGGTCGTGCTGAGCCCCGGCCAGATGGCCGAGTTCGGAGTAGCCCAGACCGCGATCACGCAGCGCGTCTGCATTGTCCGGCATCAGCCGCAGGATCCTGTCGGTGCAGCGCACCGCCCGAGCCCAGTCTTCCGTTTCGATGTATAGCGTGTACAGATTGCGCAGCATCCTGACCAAGATCGCCTTCGGCGGTGCCGGGTCAAGAATCTGCATCAGTGCCTCGTCCGGCACGTCGTCGCCGAAATGCGGCCGGGCGCGATGCCTGAGTTCGTCGGCGTTCAAAGGTCGGCCCCGGTTGAAGGGGTCCATAACCAGCACGCCGTCATCGACCGGCAGGCGCACGAGGAAATGGCCTGGAAACGACACGCCATCCAGCGGGATGCCCAGTCGGCGCGCCACCTCCATCTGCACGAGCGCGAGAGAGATGGGGTTCCCGAGGCGTCGGGTGAGGACCTCGTTCATATAGCTGTTGCGAGGGTCGTAATACTCGTCGTGGTTGCCGGCATACCCCAGCTCATCGAACAGACGGTGATTGATCGCCTGCATTTTCAGAGGGGCAGTGTCGATCTGGTCGACGATCGTGCGTAGCGAGGTCACATGCGCCTCGACCAATGCATCGCAGGCGACAGCATCCAGGTCCGGATATTCATCATGAGCGATGAGCAGGGCACTGCCGAGCAGCGGCACCTGGTCATCGGCAAGGTCGGCCAAGGCAGACCAGTCGGGGAGTGCGAAAACAGCATTCATGGATGAAGACTGCGGGCTGTGTGCGGCTTCCACAAGCCCTGCTGCCGGTAGTTCAGCGCTTGGGCGGGATGTCGGGGCCAAATGTCAGCTCTGCGCCGTCCTTCAAGGCAAGCTTTGCGGCCTCGCCAGCATTCAATTCGAGCACGTAAAGCGCAGGTGCGTTGCTGGGGTAGGGTGGGCAACCATTGCCAAGTGAACAGGGCGGTACATCGCGCTGTTGCGACACCAGCCGTCGCTGGTCATCGAAATACAGAATGTCGAGCGCGATCTTGGTGTTCTTCATCCAGTATGCGAGCGGCTCCTGCTGATCATGGATGAAAAGCATGCCTCGATCCTCTTGCATGGACTCACGGAACATCAGTCCGCGAGCGCGCTCGCTTTCTTTATCCGCGATTTCAACCTGGAAGCGTTGCCCACCGAGTTCTACCCAATGGTCTTTGGCGTTGCTGCAGCCGCTCGCCAAAGCGCTGATCAGAAGTACTGTGAAGCACAAAATACGCATGTCGTAGCTCCAAGGATGAGATGAAACCATTCCGCAGGCGGGGCTTTGCGTCAAGTTGTTACGACCCCCTTCCCAAATCGCTTGTTGCCGTGCACAATGCGCGCCCTCGCAACGGTGTCCGTCGGACCCGCAGCGCAGGAAAAGAAGCGCAAGATCAGGGGTTGACGGTTTCAATAACTCACCTATACTGCGCGGCCCGCAACGGAGTCTGGACGAGCTGAAGCGGGTGAGTCGGAGCTGAAAAGAAGTGTTGACGGAAGCGTCAGAATTTCTTCCTAAGCAAAGACTTTGATACCGGCAATTGAGTGCGCCGGCAGCGACAAAAAAGCCCGAAACGAAGGTGTTGACGGCAACAAAAAACGCCCTATAATGGGCGGCTCGGTCAGGTGCTTCGGCACGGACTGAAGAGAATTAAAGGGATGAGGCGCTGAGGCCGATTCCGAGGATCTTTGACAGTGTGCGCA
>JBGSID010000037.1:0-31138 GCA_041751895.1 Lysobacteraceae bacterium
GGCCGCCGACATGCGCGCGCGCGGTTTCCTGCTGGGCGCCACCGCCGGCCGCACCACACTCAATGGCGAAGGCCTGCAGCACGAAGACGGCCACTCGCACCTGCTCGCCGGCGCCATCCCGAACTGCCGCGCCTACGACCCCACCTTCGGTTTCGAAGTCGCGGTGATCCTGCAGCACGGCATGCAGCGCATGCTCACCGAGCAGCAGGACGAGTACTACTACCTCACCCTGATGAACGAGAACTACACCCACCCCGACATGCCCGAAGGCGCCGCCGACGGCATCATCAAGGGCATGTATCTGCTGAAGGACGCCGGCAAACCGAAGAAAGGCGAACTGCGCGTGCAGTTGCTGGGCAGCGGCACGATTCTGCGCGAAGCCATTGCTGCCGCTGAATTGTTGGACAAGGATTTCGGTGTGACCAGCGATATCTGGTCATGCCCGAGCTTCACCGAACTGCGCCGTGATGGGTTCGATGCGGAACGCTGGAACCGGTTGAATCCTGAGGCTAAGGCGCCGCGTAAGGCGTATGTGACCGAGCTGCTGGAAGGGCGTCAGGGGCCGGCGGTGGCTGCGACCGACTATGTGCGGGCATTTGCGGATCAGATTCGAGCTTTTGTGCCGATGCGGTATACGGTGCTGGGGACGGATGGGTTTGGGCGCAGCGATACGCGGGCGAATCTGCGCCGGCATTTCGAGGTGGATCGGTATTACATCGCGCATGCGGCGATTGATGCGCTGGCTAAGGAAGGGAAGATGACTGGGAAGGATGTTTCTCGGGCGATCAAGCTTTACAAGATTGATGTTGAGAAGGGGAATCCGGTGGGGGTTTAAATTCAAACGAATCGCCATTTTTTTTGTATGCGCAGTAGCTATTTTCTGGCGCGGGGAAGGATCTAAACAAGGGAGCCAACAATGGACAAACTGCTGCGTATTCAAGCGTTAGAAAATGAGGTTCGAGACTTTCACCCAGTGCTTCATGAGCTCTTTCAGAGACTCCCACAAATTGTTTCTGTGGAGTACAGACAAGGCCCGAGAGAAATGGGCTCTGATTTTGTTCTTGAGAAACGTGACGAAACTCTGCTATCTAGCGAATACATTGGCGTTATCGTGAAAGTGGGAAAAATAAAACAAGATCATCACGACGTAGAACGTCAAATTGAGGAATGCGAGCTTTCCCGTACATTTGGCAGCGGCAAGAAAAAAATTATCCTGACTGAAGTGTGGATTGTCTCAAATGACACTATTTCTCAGGGGGCGCAAGACAAGATTCACCACAAATATAAGAACAAGAGCATTAAATTTATTAGCGGTGAACGTACAGTTGAGTTAATCAACCGCTCTTATCCAGAATACTGGACTGACGTTAGCATCAAGATTGGCGACTACTTTAGGAAGATCAAGGCATCCGCCCAGTTACTTTCATCGGGAACATCGCTTCTAGGCATCGGCGCACCAAACATACATATTGAACAGGACTTGATCAAAGTCGCACCAAAAAAATTTCGAACATTGTCTGATCGCCGCCAAAAAAAAAGAATGGCATTCAACTCAGCAATTCAAGAGCATCGATTCATCATCATTGAATCAGGCATGGGAGCGGGAAAGTCGACTTTGCTTGCGAATGCCGTCAGCAAACTCGCAGACCCAGAAAACTATCTGGCCGGCGGCAAGGTCCCAGCGCTCACCACAGCAAAAGAAATTCGTGATAAGTACCAAGGAAATTTAGTCACCCTCGTTGATGAAGTGACCTCCATGCTTGGCACAGATATCAAGCAGTGCGTCATTTTTATAGATGCATGGGACGAGCTTCATCAAAGTATTGAACAACAACTAGACTTGCTTACCAAAATAAAAAACGGGGTTTCAAAAGACGAGACCGTATCAGTAGTAATCGCTTCACGCCCCCTACCGGAAGAACTCGAAGCATTCATCGACCGAGAATATCAAAAATTCAGCCTCCCTCCATTCTCGATCAAACAAGTCATTTCACTTGTTGATGCAATATGTAATAGCGATACAATCCGATTACGCCTACTTAAAGATTTAGAGAAATCTAATCTATTCAAGGTTTTGCCAAAGACTCCGATATCAGCAATCCTCTTGGCAAAATTATTACGCGAGAATGTGCATGAGATCCCATCGACCATGACAGAGCTCTACGGCAAGTACATGGAGCTTGTCATGGGTCGCTGGGATATGAGCAAGGGATTGCAGTCGCAAACTGAGTACGAGGTGATTCACAACGTATCCATCAATTTAGCTAAATTTATTGTTGATAATTCACTAGATACACTATCAGTGGCCGAAGTTAAGGATATGTTTGATTCATATATTGACTCAAGAAACCTTAAACTTGACAAAGAAAAAACTTTTGAGAGGCTGCTAACTAAAAGTGATTTGTTTATTACCTCCCCAGAGATTAATTCTCTCGCTTTCAGACACCGAACATTTGCTGAGTATCTATACGCGTCAGGACTTGATCGCGATGGTAATTTCAAATTAGAAATTGATGTTTTTGACCGATATTGGAATACGATCTATTTTTTTTATTTTGGCATAAAGCGCGATGCTGAGCGCCTTGTAGAAGGCATAAGCAAGATTGAGCTCTCAGAAACACATGACCGCATATCTCGGCTTATTATGTTGCCGAATATGCTGTTAGCGGCCTACTTGACACCATATGCAGCAGTCTCATTGGCTGTTCGACGGTATTTCGATGAAGCAGCTTCTTTGTATCTGGACACACTCAAAGCCACTGACAAGGATTCACCATTACTTGAGCTTAGCCCATTACAGCTTCTATGCGTACTTACAGAACTCGTTTCATCAGCCCATGCATATGAATTTTTTGAGCCCGCGCTGCGAGAATGTGCTGAAGAGTTATATAGTCGCCCATCCTTAGATCCTGAGAAAGATATGGCTGAACTTTTTCTGGTTAATAGCGCTCTACTTACTCTTGGCGATAAGCATGCATATGACACACTGCTCGATGACTATGGCCCTACAATTCCATTTCCAATTCGCGTTGGCGTAGTTGGCCACTCAGAAGAAGTAGGCATTCAGTCGGATGCTCTCGAACGCTATGCCAAGAAGCTTCTTAAGAACATCTCAACCAATCCTGGGCTGAGAGCTTCATTAATTCATATTAGCGAAACGCCAACGCGTGATTTTGTGACAGCACCCACCAAAAAAATGTCAAAATAATCTCAATGACTTTCCGATCATAATGATCGAAACTCATAAAATCTTAACATCGTAAGGCGGGCCTTGCACCCGCCTAGTGAATGAAACAACGGCTTCGTATCCGCGAAGCGCTAATGCTTTCCATGTCGCCGGAAAGGAAGCCATCGCACGACGATCGACGGGTGCAAGACCTGCCATACGAAAATGGGGCAGGTTCGATTACAAAGCCAAGGCCTGTAACCCGCACAAAGCGGCGTGCTGGAGCACGCCCTATGCCAATAGAAATTCTTGTAGGGTGCGCCCTGGCGCACCTTCTGGGATGCATGCATGCGCCTGCGGCGCAGCAAGTAGGGTGGGGTGAGCGCAGCGATGCCCACCCCCGGCGAAGAACCAGACCTCTTGGTCACCGCACGCGTGTTGAAGAAGCAGCCGGTTCTGTTTTGAGATCGCCGCCGCGTTGCACGAATGGTGGGCATCGCTGCGCTCACCCCACCCTACTCGCTCTCGTGGAAGCGATGCCGGTTTGCGGCCAGAGCGATCATCCGTTCCAATAGGCCACTGGTGGCGCACGTGGGCGGCTCGAGAATCGATGAAGACGTGGGTCTACTTTTTGCTGTGCGAGAACGATGCGCTGTACACGGGCACCGCGATCGATCCGTTGAGCAGGTTCAAGGATCACTGCTCGGGGCGTGGGGCGCGGTTTACGAGAATGCGAAAGCCCATTCGATTGGTCGGCGCATTCGCCTTCGATACCAGAGGCGAAGCACTGTCGAACGAATATCGGTTCAAACGCCTGCCCGTCATCGAAAAGCGCCAGCTCGCTGCGGTGGCGTCCAATGATCCAGCCTGGCTCGCGTATCTGATGCAGCGCGCATCCAGTGAAGACAGTGAACCAAACGAGTAGCCAGGGTAAGGCCAAAGGCCGCACCCGGGGCTTTTCATCCGGAGCCGCTGCGAAAACATCGCTGTTTGCGTTCCCCCTACTTGCTTATTCTCTGGCGCAAATAATCAGGCAAGATTGCATATCACGCATCCAATTATGCAGCAGCCCAAACCCGTAAGGCGGGTTAAAACCCGCCCTACGAATCATCGCTATCGTAAGGCGGGTCTTGACCCGCCACAAACGAAGCAAAAGATCGCAAACGAAGACGATGCAACTCGTGATGCAGGCTTCAACACGCGAGCAAGTAGGGTGGGGTGAGCGCAGCGATGCCCACCACCGGCGAAGAACCGGATCTCTCGGTCATCGCACGTGTGTTGAAGAAGCAGCACGAATGGTGGGCATCGCTGCGCTCACCCCACCCTACTGGCTCTCGTGGAAGCGCGATGCCGGTTTACGGCCAAGGCCTGTAACTCGCATAAAGCGGCGTGCTGAAGCACACCTTAAACCAATCAAATTTTCCTGTAGGGTGCGCCCTGGCGCACCTTCTGGGAGTCATGCATGCGTCTGCAACGTAGTGCCGTAGCCCGGATGCGCGCAAAGCGTTTATCCGGGCTACGAGAAGGCGTTCTATCCGAAGATCCCGGCTTCGGCCAGAAGCCGCAACCGGTCAACGACATCGCAAGCGCCGCTGTCCATCGCATGTCGAAATGTCCAAAAACGCAAACAATGTGCGAATCCACAGCGATGTCTATCGAAGACACACGGGGTGAGGCCACCCACCCTGCGTGCCGACCCATCAATTGGACCAGATCTGCAAAGGATTCGCGCTGACGGAACTCGTAACGACAGCCCCGGCGAGGGTGCTGCTCAGGAACAGGTTGGTGCCGACGGATTTGTAACGCGCAGTGGTGGCGGTGGCGTTGATCTTCATCCACCTCTGGCTTGCGATACCGCTGCACGACGAGGTGAAGGTCGTGCCACCGGCATTGTTGTCCAGACAAGCTCCAGTCGTCGCGTTCTTGATCAGGTACCCGGTGCCGGTGTTGATCAGGACCCATTTCTGGATGCCGACGGTTCCGGCACAGGATTGAGTGATGGCACTCCCCAGAGAATCCGCCAAGCACAGGCTGTTCCCCGTGTTCTTGAACGGGACCGGTCCGGCCTGCGCGGATGCGTAAGTGCTGAAGCCCCCCGCGACCAGGAAAAGAAGGATGGACAGTCCATGTTTCGCTGCTGCATTCATATCGCAATACTCCTTTTTGATGATCCATTGAATGACGAAACCGAGCATGCAGCGACATCCTGTCTGCGTATCGTGGGGCGACGGACGCCTCAATTCTTTGCCCGGTTTCTGCTACGGGTTGGCTTGGCACGACCCGTTGATGCCGACATCAACCATCCCGGAACCGACTATTGTCTTTAAGCTCGGGAAAGTCACGCCATTAAAGAATGCATAGCAACCATCAATCGATCATGGCAAACCCGTAAGACAGGTCAATTTTCTCGTAGGGCGGGTCTTGTACCCGCCTAGTGAACGAAATTACGGCTTCGCATTCGCGAAGCGCCGATGCTTTCCACGTCGCCGGAAAAGAAGCCATCGATCGGCGATCGGCGGGCGCAAGACCCGCACTACGGATTATCACTGTTGTAACCCGCATCTTGAATCGCCATGAACGAAGCGGAAGATCGCAGGAAACGCCAATAAAACACGGGAAGTGGATTGGTAGGGTGGCGGTGCGCACAGCGAACCCCACCTGTAACGGTGGAGCACTTTATCCAATCGCGGAAAGCGCAACGAAGAAGCTATCTGTTCTGTTCAATGGCCATCATCCCCATCACGCGTAATGGTGGGGTTCGCTGCGCTCATCGCCACCTACGGATCTTCATGACAGGGGATGTGTATCGCGCAGGGCAGATACCCTGCGCGCACTCGGCGATTTCACTTCGGCAGCAATTGAAATTCGAGTACCGCCATCGCTTGTGCGAAGGAGTCCTGCACACCTGGCATTTCTGCGTAAGGCGCGGGATTCGTCAATCGCTCGTGTGCCAAACGGTCACGGATTCTGATCTGTTGATCCGCTGGTAATTCCGAGAGCAGATATGTCAATACCGTATGCAGCGCTGCAACCCTGCCTGTCACTTCGTCGAGTTCATCCATCGTGCTGTCCTCATGATTGTCGTGAACCTGAGTATAGGGTCGCGACAAGTATCGATAGGATTTAAAAAAATGCACGATGGGCTCAATGCAGATCGCATGACGATCTTTTTGATCAAAGAAAGAGACTGGATTTAAAGCATTCTGCTATCCGCCGACAATCGTGAGGCGCGCACGATGCACGATGCGTTTCATCACGATGAAAATTGGCTGACTGTGGTCAGTGCGTTCAAACAATTTCTTGAAGCACCCGGCAGCTCACGACGCTCACCGCAACACTACGCAATCTCCGCGCGCGCATCACGCGTGTGCCGGAACTTCGAAAGTGCCTTGTAGATCTTGGTGCGCGCGCGGTTCAAGCCGCCCATGGGAGCGTGCGCGGGCAAAACGTGCCCAGGGGAAAAAGCCAGCGATTCGGCCATGGCGTCGCGTGACGCGGTGCGGAATTTCTGTTTCGGGATGCGCAGCGTCGCGACCTTCACGAACGGCGACGCGGTTTCGTCCCAGCGCGGAGCGGCATCTTCGATGGGCATGCCGTCCTGATGCAGTTGGACACAGAAGTCGAAGCTGGCTTCGTGTTTGTCCAGATGACGTTGCATCGCTTCGCTGAGGTAGTCCTCACCCGGCGTTTTCGGCATCCGGCTGCGGTGAGGTGACGTTGGGATCAGCGAATACTTCACGGCCCGGCCCTTGCCGAAACGGTAGGGCGTGGTGCTCCAGTATTGGATGTCAAGTGGCGAGGTCGGATGGATGCGCAGTGCGACCAGCCCCAGCAACGCGCGGATGTGCCCGCCCAGCACGCATTTGGCGGCAAACAGCAGCGGCGAGCTTTCGATGGTGTAGTACACCGCGTCGCGGAACAGCGCGACGGTGCCGAGCGGCATCACCGGCGTACTGAGCAGCACAAAGTCCTGACCCAATGGGATTTCATCCTTGCGCTTGGCGCCCGGCGCCATCAGTTTGATCGCGAACCCGCGCGCATCGCCGATGGCGTCGGACTGCGGTTTGCCGCTGGAATTCGAGGTACGGATCCAGCACGGGTAGGTCTGCGCTTTGGCGAACAACCCCACGCGCAGATGCTTCGGCAGTTCAGGCTCCACTTCGAAGCGTCCGCGCAGCAGGCCGGTGGCCTTGGGATGCGCATCGCGACGGGTTTGCCCGGCGTCGTAATCGCGTCCCATCTTGCGGCGCAGGATATCGATCATCTCTGCGGTCATCGCCGCTTCGTCGGGTTCGCGCGTTTCAAGGGCTGTCGGCATGGTGTGGGCGACGCGTGCTTTCGCGCACGGCAGTCGCCATCTCCGGACGGGTTGGTGGGGACGCCTGATGTTACACAGACCACAGCGCAAGACATCGCGAAGGAATCTGCCCGGCGCGCCATTGCAGAATGCCCGGAAGTACGACTGTTGTCGGTCGTGATCCCTCCTGAAGCGAATACGCACTGGCATCCCACTGTATCGCCTGCACAATGCCGGTATGCCCTCGAAAACGCCCCCGCCCTGGAAACGCCCTCGCCCGCCATCCGCCAAGCGCCCGGCGGGATTGTCGCCTGCACAGAAAACAGCGGCGAAAGCCCGTGCCGAAGAAGCGGGGCGGCGCTACCCGAATCTGGTCGACAACATGTGGGCGGCGCGTCAGCCGCGCGGCGTTGTGGACGATGAATCCGAGTAGGACCTCAAGACGCGTATGACGCAGTGGGCGTCATACGCTGACGTTCTGCGGCTAACCTATCGGCTGTATTCCAGAAGACGGTAGCCGATGACTGCAGGATGGATCGCGAATGGCGTGGTGCTGGCGACGGTGGCTGTCGCGGCACGCGCGGTGTTTTCACGGCGGATGCGGCAGTCCGAGATGTGGCGGGCGACGGTGACACCGTTGGCGTCGATCATCGGCAGCGGGTTTCTGGTGTTGGCGCCGATCCTGATGCGCGAGTTCGGGCATCGCGCGGTGTGGGTGATGGCAGCGCTGTGTGCGGTGTCGTATGCCGTGGGCGGCGCTATCCGCTGGAATATCCGGGCGATCGATCGCATCGGCGGCGAGCGTGCGCTGCACGGGGTCGGGCGCTGGATCGATGACGCGTCGTCGTGGATGCTCGCGCTGGCGTACGTGGTCTCGGTCACCTACTACCTCAACCTTCTGGGCGCATTCTCGGTCAGCCTCACGCCGTGGAACGACCCGCTGACCGCGCGTATCGTCACCATGGTGGTGCTGTTGGGCATTGCCACACTCGGCTGGTTCCGGGGGTTGCGTGGGCTGGAAAGCGCGGAAGCCACGACGGTCGATATCAAGCTGGCGGTGATCGCCGGGCTGCTCGCGGGGCTGGCGCTGTTCACGTGGCGAATGTCCGGAGATCTGCCGCCGTTCTCCAACGGCCACAGCGCGTTCGGCTGGCATTCGGCGATGCTGGCCTTCGGGCTGTTGATCACGGTGCAGGGCTTCGAGACCTCGCGCTATCTCTCCGCGGCGTATTCGGCGGACACCCGCATCCGCACGATGCGTCGCGCGCAGTGGCTGTCGGCGGCGATCTATATCGCCTACATCGGGCTGGTCAGCATCACCTTCTCGGCGGACGACATCCCGCACCGGGAGACCGCGATCATCGACATGATGGCGCCGGTCGCCTCGGTATTGCCGGTGCTGCTGGTACTGGCGGCGTTGTCAGCGCAGTTCAGCGCAGCGGTCGCCGATACCAACGGCTGCGGCGGACTGGTCACGCAGATGAGTCGCGGGCGGATCGGCGCGCGCGTGGCATATCTGCTGCTGGCGATGTTCGCCGTAGCGTTGACCTGGTCTGCCGATATCTACCAGATCATCAGTCATGCCTCACGGGCGTTCGCCGCGTACTACGCGCTGCAGTGCGCCCTGGCCTGGTGGCTGGCACGCCGGGCGTCGTATGGCTGGCTGCGCAGCGCGCCGTGGCTGCTGCTGGCACTGCTGATGCTGGTGGCAGCTGGTTTCGGGATTCCCGCCGAATAGCCCGTTGCCAGCGGATGTGCTCGGCTGGCCCAAGTGCTGGCACTCACCAAAGCAAACATCTCGACGGCGGGGTTCTGAACACCCTCGTTGGTGAAAATTTCATCACCGCCGGAGCTCCAGAGCCTCGCGCATGAAGTTCTGAGTCTCAACGATGGAGCTCTGAACCCCATCGATGGTGAAAATTTCATTACCGCCGGAGCTCCGGAGCCTCGTGCATGAGGCTCTGAGCCTCAACGATGGCGTTCTGAGCACCATCGTTGGTGAAAATTTCATCACCGCCGGAGTTCCAGAGCCTCGCGCGTGAGGCTGCGTGAGGCTGCGTGAGGCTTCAAGCACCATGCCTGGACGCCCGAGGCATGGCGCAGATGTCATCGCGCTTTCTCTGCGACGCAGGTCAGGGAGATTGCTCGAAGGCCGACAGGGCGGCCCGGGCTTCGGCATCGCCCTTCGCCGCCATCGCGGCGAGCAGTTCGCGCGCGGTCGTCTTGCCGTCGCTGCAGCGACGCTCGGGGTCCGCTTTCGCTTTCAAGAGCAGGGTCAATGTCTTGTCGTCGCGTCGGGCGGCAGCGGCGCACAGTGCTGTTTCGGATCGCAGTTGCATCAACGGCGCATTGATGTCCTTGATGAAGGGCAAGGCGGCTGCGACCGCGTCCGGGCGCCGCTCGCGCACCGCACACGCGAGCAGTGGTGTGGCGATGCTGTTTTCGCCATCCGGGATCGTGCGACTGCGGATCACGGGATCGATCACGGCCACGCTTCTCGCCCGGCACAACGCGACACCGACCAACTCCGTATCAAGCGCCACTTCATTCACGCGCTTGGCTTCCGCCGCTTTCGCAGAGGGCGACGCTTCCACCACTTTCTGCACCTGGATCCGGGTCATGACGAGCTTGCTACGCGCATCGGTCAATGCGTTGGGCGCGGCTTCGACCACCGCCAGCGCTGCGGCCGCGCTGCCATCGCGATCCAGAAGGTCTTCGGCATGATCCAGACGCAGCGCCCACATGTCGGGAGACCGCTGCAATTGCGTCTCCGCGAGCGCACCGAATTCGCGTCCCCGGCCGAGCGCATTCAACGCGTTGCCAAGATGTTGAATCGCAAGATAGCGGTCGAAGCGCCGACCATCCGGCTTCGCCAGCAAGTCGCGATACAGCTTTTCGGCTTGGGCGAAATGGCCGGTGGCGTAGGCGAGATCCCCCTCGAACAGGGCCAGGTAGGGATTGTCCGGGTCGAGCTTGCGCGCTTCCGCGAAGTGCCTGGCAGCGTCGTCATCGGCGGACCGCAGGAATTGCGAGCGTCCCATGAACACATGCGCTTCAGCATTGTTCGGGTCGATCCGGATCGCTGTCGCAAGCGAGCGTTCGGCATTCAGATAGCGCTGGGGAAAGAGCGAATCCTTCTGCGCGTCACCATCGCGGATCTGGCCTTTTTCATAAGGCGGCTTGAACTGGTCGACCAGCGGAATGAGATCCAGTGTGACCCGGCCCAGCACCGTGTGTATTTCAGGATTACCCGGGTCGTAGGTTTCGATGTTGGTCAGCACGCGCGATGCGTTCTGCAGTGCGACCAGCGCACCCGCACCATCCAGCGTGAGACGCGCCTTCGCGACTGCGGCGGCGACCGCATCCGGCCCCAGCACGATCATTTTCGGCGCGATTTTCTCTTTCGCCGACACCCTCAGCGCATCGAACCAGTGGTTCATGACCTCGGTATAGGTCGTGCGTAGCGACTGATAGAACACCATGCCGGCTTCGGATTCGGCGAACGCCAGATAGCGCTTCAGATCCTTGTCCGATACGCCCGCCAACTGCCTCGCAAGCCATTGTTCGAGCACTGCCATGTCTTCCTGCGATGCCGGCACAGGAATCAGGATCACGGGACGCATCTGGGTCGGAGACGCTGGATCAAGTGCCGCAGTGACTATCGCCTCCGCTTCCCGTATCGACGTGCTGCGGATTTCAGCGTAATGGACGCCGCCGTTCGCGGCCAGAATTCTGCGGAAAAGCACGCGACGCGCGTCGTCGATCCGCATGGCTTCCGATCCACCCGATTTGTCGTCGCCGACGATCCTGGCGTGAATGTCGCGCATGGTGGCATCCGACACCCACGCATCCCATGCATCGATGATCGCGGTGTCGCGAGCCGACTGCGTGAAATCGCATATCGCGCGTATGCGCGCACCCTGCGCCGAGAACAGCCCATCCATGACCGGCTTCAATTCGGCCAATGCCGCAGCATTTCGGGTGGTCAGAACACCGTCCACGCCTGCTCGCATCTTCTCGGACAAGGAAAGCATGTGATCGATATCGCCACTGCGCTGAAGAATACCGATGGTGCGTGTATAGACCGGATAGTCGACACGATGATCGGGAAGGCAGTTCTGCGACATCGGTCTGGACGGCAGGGGGCGCAGCAACTCTGCACCGAACGAAGCAGGCTCTGTACAGCCTGCCGTCAGTGCGACGGTCATGGCAGCGCAGGCGATCCAATAGCGCATGAGTCCTCCAGATAACACTGTGTGCAATCGCGCGAGCATCACCCGACGACCGCAAGTAAGTCCGTACCTGCGAACACGTGTCAGTGACCGCCTTCGTAGGTGTCGAGTGCCGTCAGCAGCACACGGGCATCGGCATTGAAACGCTCATCGACACCGGTCCGGATGGCGCGTTCGGTCAGTTGCTCGCGCGGCGTCTTGCCATCGCCGCAACGGCGTTTCGGATCGGCCTTGGCCTTGAGCATCTGTTTGAAGAGGTCGACATTCATCTGGGACGTTGCCGCACAGAGCGGCAGCTCTCCATTCAACGCTGCATTGGCGGCATTGATGTCCGCGATGAACGGCATCACCACATCGAGCAATGCCATGTCGCGGTTCCTGAAACCACAGGACAGCAGTTCATCGGCGAACTCGCCCTGCTTGCTGCTCGCACGGATCATCGCCGGCGCGATGTCCGCGCGACCTCTCGCCCTGCACACCAATCCCGCAACACGCATCGCATTGTTCTCGATGTCGAAAACACGCCGGGCGACGGCATCACGACCCGATGGCGGCGCTTGGAGCACCCGGAGCAGTTGCAGCGTGGCCAACGTCGCACGCTTGCGTTCCGGCAACCAGCTGTCGGGGACCGGCGTGACCAGCGCAAGCACCTCGTCGACGGTGCCGTTGGTCGCCAACAGGTGATCGGCATAATTCAGGCGGAAGTCCCACAACTCGGGATTGCGTCGTAGCTGCGCCTCGGCAATCCCGCGAAACTCGCGCTCACGTCCCTGTTTCATCAACAATGGCTGCAGGCGATTGAGGGCATGGTAGTGATCGAACGCTTGTTGCTCAGGCGCGGCGAGGATACGACGATAAGCAGTCTCCGCCTTGCCGTATCGGCCAGCGACGTAATCCAGATCGGCCTCGAACATGAGCAGGCCTGGAAGCTTCGGATCCAGCTGCCGGGCAATGGCATATTCTTTTGCGGCTTCGTCGTCCTGGGAAAGACGAAACCGGATATTCCCCAGATACAGATGCGCTTCGGCATTCTTCGGATTCAGCTCAATGGCCCTGCGCAGATAGCTTTCGGCGTCTTGATAAGGCTCCGACCGCACCGGTGACGTCTTGCTGTTGCGGGCGCGGATCTCGCCTTCCTCAAGGGGAAGTCCCTTGGGCACCGTGCTCAACGCAACCTGCCCGAGCAGTGCCTTGATGTCTGCGTTTTCGGGGTCGAGGCGCTCGGCTTTCAGCAGCAACGTGCGTGCTTCGGCCAACACCACCCAGGTCCCGACATCGTCCAGCAGACGCCGCGCTTCCGCCACCATCGGCGCTGCCGCCTCCGGGTCGTAAACGGGCTTGGCCGGGGCGGCATTCGTCTTCAGCAATACGGCCAACCGGTCATACCAATCGGTCAGGGTGTAGGTGTAGCTCTCGCGCAGAGTCTCGTAATACATCCGACCCTGATGGGTTTCCGCGAACGAGAGGAAACGACGCAGATCGTCATCGGAAACACCGGCGAGTTGCGGCCCGAGAATACGGTCGATCAGTGCGTCTTCGTCCAGCGGCCTGATGAAATAGCCATTCAGCCTAATGTCCTGCAGGAGAGAAGACGTCGGATCCATGGCGGCATCTGCGACGGCATAGGCCTGCCGCTGCGCAGACAGGAGCATCGACACATAGCTCGACAGCCCTGTGGCATTGGCTACTTTCGCCACCAGTGCCCTTCGCTCACCACTCAGGTTCTGCCGCAATGCTGGCTTCGGCGCCATGAAACCCAGAACACGGCCATGGATCTCGCGCATCGTCTCGTCGGTCGACCAGGCATCCCAAGCCTCGATCTCGGCTTGCGCCTTGTCATACCGAGTGAACGCGCAGACTGCGCGCTTCTCGATTTCCGCGCCTGAGAAGAATGCATCCAGCGCAGGTCGCGCACGCTCGGCAGCGGTCGGGTCGCCTTGCGCCAATCGCGCTTCGACAACTTTGCGGAGCCCGGTATAGAACGTATTCGCGCGCTGGATATCTCCATTGCGCCGAATGATCTCGATGATGAGCGCAAAACCGCGGTCATCGACGCCATGCGTCGCCTGACAATCCGGGACCACCACTTTCTTAGGTGCTGGGCGCACGCCTTCCGGCACAGGCGAATACGCTTCAGTGCATCCAATCACAAGCAGAACGCAAAGCGCGATGAGGGTGCTTCTGATCGGCATGACCACTCCTTGCCCGTTTGCTGACAGAAATGATACCGCAACGAGCCCATTGAGCGGATCGACGCACGTCGGATACCGTGTCTTAATCCGCATACGTCCGGGGCCCGCCAGGGCCAGGATCGTGTGACCACTCACCTGCCCTTCCGAGGCTTCCATGCGCCCCCATCTATTCGCCTTGGCCCTGTCCGCCGCATCGCTGCATGCCACCGCCGCAGACAACCCGTGGCATGCGAAAGCACGTGCATTGCTCGATCATGCGATTTCCGTACCCACGGTCGCGGGCCGTGGGCAGGTGCCTGCGCTCGCGCAGTCGCTGGCCGATCAGTACAAGGCAGCCGGCTGGGCTGAAGGCGACATCCATGTACTGCCATATGACGGCGTACCCGGCGACCACACCGCAGCATTGATCGTACGCTGGCCGGCCGCAGGCAAGGCGAAGGCCAAACCCATCATGCTGATGGCGCACATGGACGTGGTCGAAGCGAAGCCGGAAGACTGGTCGATGGATCCGTTCGTACTGGTCGAAAAAGACGGTTATTTCTACGGCCGTGGCACCAGCGACATCAAGCAGGGCGTCGCATCGGTGACCGCTGCATTGATGCAGCTGAAAGCACAGGGTTTCAAACCGAAGCGCGACATCATCGTGTTCTTCACCGGCGATGAAGAGACCGGCGGCAATGGCGCGCTGCTCGGTGCGACCGAATGGAAAACATTCCTGAACGTGGAATACGGACTCAATGCCGATGGTGGCGGCGGCGGTTTCGCACCGGACGGGCATCCGATCGGCTTCACCTTCCAGACCGCCGAAAAAACCTATGCCGATTACACGTTCACGGCGCGCAATGCTGGCGGACACAGTTCAAAACCGCGACCGGACAATGCGATCTATCAGTTGTCCGAAGCGCTGACGCGACTCGGCAACTACCGCTTCGAGCCCTCGTTGAACGCGACGACACGCGCGTATTTCGGTGTCCGCCAGAAGAGCGAAGCCGGCCCTCTGGGCGACGCGATGCGCGCATGGCTGGCGAACCCGGCCGATGGCGCTGCTGCGGATGCGATCGAAGCCGATCTCGGCGAAGTCGGCCTCACGCGCACGCGCTGCGTCGCGACCATGCTCACCGGCGGGCATGCACCCAATGCGCTGCCGCAGCTCGCACGCGCGACGGTGAACTGCCGCATCCTGCCGGGCGTGTCACCCGATGCCATTCGCGACGAGCTGCAGGCGATCGCTGGCGACAAGGTCGAGGTTTCCCGGCTCGATGCAGCAGTGTCGTCGCTGGATTCGCCGCTGCGTCCCGACATCCTCAAGGCGTACACCGACAGCGTGCACGCGATGTTCCCGAACGCGCCGGTGATGCCGGAGATGAGCACCGGCGCCAGCGACGCGCGCCCGTTCCGCGAACACGGCATTCCGATCTACGGCGTCGATGGCTCCTGGGGCGTGGTGCCGGACGACATGCGTGCCCACGGCCGCGACGAACGTCTGCCAGTGAAGGCCCTCTACGACGACGTCGATCACTGGGTACGAATGTTGAAGACGCTCGCCGGGCCGTAAGCAGGTTCCGCATACGATCCGCCGCTGCGGGTTGCGTTGCCATTGCACCTCGCATCAGGTCAGCGCGGCCACCGCGACATGGCGGGAAAACTGCAGCGAATGGGCTGCAATGATGACGATCAGGAGATCAGGATGGGCACTTACCAGACAAAGCTGAGCAACGGCGAAAGCGTGACATTGGCGGATTGGAGCGGCATGACGCCGACGAATCATGGCGACGCGCTCCTCGAAAAACCATGGGACCCTTCCCACAAGCGCGAAGGCCTGGCGTTCTACGACTCGACGGTGAATTTCCTGCGCAATGAGCATGCGGTGGAAACGATGCCCACGGCCACGTTCATGCATGACAGCAAAACCTACCGGCTGTACATGAACGAAAGCACCGCGACTTGGCATAGCGCCGATGCGATGGACATCGATCACACGGTGCAATGGAAGGACCATCTGATCGCAAAGCGTGTGGACAACTACGCCGACGCGAACATGGCCTACAACGATACTGACAATCTGCGGCTACTGCCTTCGGTGTACAACCGTTCGCGCGACAAGGTCGACAAACTCCTGGAAGACCACGGCCTGGAGTCGGCGCAATGGCAGAAATGGCGAAAGGCAAACGTCGAGTTCGATCCGAACGCGCCGCATATCGCTTTCGATCCGGAAAAACACAACGCGAAGCGTCAATCCACCACCCTGGAAGCAGAATGGGGACCGGAGGATGGGCGAAAAGGCCTGCATTTCGACGCACGGGTGAAGAGCATCTGGGTGGAGAGCCAGCTCGCGGAGCGCTATGCCGTGACCCTCGACATACCCGTCACGCATGACGGCAACACCACGACCCATTCGGTACCGATGTTCTATTGCGCGACCACCGAGCAGTTGGTGACCCGCGATGCCTTCGACATCGACCATAAACGACCGATCTCGGAAGTGCTGGCGGAGATGTGCGAGCAGAGCCCCACCGGCAAGATCAGCAAGGCCGAAGCACTCGATGCTTACAACGACGTCAGCAATCTTCAGCTGGTCGGACGCAGCGCGAACTGTTCGCACGAATGGGAGCGCGACATCAACGGAGAGTTCGATGGCGACTACGATTTTGGTGTTGATGACCTTGACGATTACATCGATCGTCGCCCGGCAACCGTGATCGCACAGGAAGGGCTGCAGCAGGAACAACGCGTCGCCGATGCAGCGCTGTTGTTCGATTTCGCAGTCGAGAACAATGTCGCGCACAATCTCGTGGGCGATGACCTGCCGGAGACAGGACGCAAGCGTGGTCGAGCGGAAATGGAACAGGGCGCACTGGATACGAATCCGCTGCAGCAGGGCAACACGCCGGAGCGCAAGCGGATCAACCCCGGCCCGGCTGAGCCGCTCGGAGAGCTGCCACCACTGCTGAACGATGTCCGACATCCACAGAATGGGCTGTTCGTGGATGCACGTGCCGCATTGGATCGCTTCGATGCATCGGGCGCACTTTTTCCCAACCAGCAGGCCCGCGACAACATCGCCTCAACACTTGCCGTCGAAGCCGAACGTGGCCGACTGCCGCGAATCGACCATGTGCTGACCAATCAGGATGCGTCCATGATTTTCGCCACCGCAGGTGATCCAAGGGCGGAATCGAGCGCCAACGTCGGCATCAGCAGTTATCAGGCGATGACGCGCAGCGTCTGGGAGAACACGCAGGCAATGAATGCATTGCCGGTGCGCCCGGTGCAAACACAAAGCGGCGCTGAGCAGCAGGTACAGTTCCATATGTAGTGATGAAGCCGCGTGCCGGGTGATCAGCCTGGCGCCACGGCTGAAAGACATACCGCATCGGTCGCGACCCGACCGATGCGTGCCGTTCATGGCAGCAGCAGACAAGGTGGCGGTGTTCTCCGCATTTTTTCGACTGAGGAAACAAGAGCGCGAAACCCGAACCGGGCGCGCCTCTTCCCATCGCCGCAGACAGCGCCGATGCGGGCATCCGTGCATTCCACCCCACATCGAAAGGACAACGCCATGAAGATCCCATACCCCACACCATCCAACCTGCTGCTGATCGTTGGCCTGATGCTTTCACCGCTGGCCAGCGCACAGGCGGTCAGCGTCGCGACCAATACCGGAAGCGTTCCGGTACCGCTCGGGCCGGCGGACGTCGAATTCATTTCCAAAACCGTCAGCATCACCGGACCTCGGACACTGGTCATCCATTATTTCGCCGAATGCCAGGTGCCGCGCGGGCACGTCGAATACGACATCGTGGCGAACAAGGGCATCGTGGCCCTCACCGCCAAGCAGATCTCGCCGACGCACGACAATCTGAGCGCGCTATGTTCGAACGATAGCGTGAACGAAAGTACGCTCAAGGCTGCGACCGTCGGCACTGTGGTCGCCTGCACCGTCACCAGCGCAGCCAACTATACCGTCCGTGTCCGCGGCCACATCGAAGGTATCGATGCGGTCGGTCCGGGAGGCGTGGACGATCAGTCGCTGGTCATCGAAGAGCATCCGTTCTCGAATGGCGTTGATGCATGCGTCAACGCCTTGCCGGGTGATCTTCAGTCGGCGCGGTAACTGGTTCGGGAATTGACGCGTCCGTCGGCAAGACAATCGGCGCGACAGTAAAACCGGGAACGCGTCACGATACCTGGTAGCGAAGTGCGTGGCGGGCGATCACGCCCGCCACGCACCGTCAACGCCTCATGATTTCCTGAAGAAGCGACTCATGACCGACTGCATCTGCCTGACATCCTGATCGCCGCCATAGGACATCTTGTTGAGCCGTTCCGCAGGCATGTCGCCATCGTTGCACTTCACCGCCGGGTTGACCTGCATCTTGGCCAACACCACGAAGCCCCTGAGGTTCTTGGTCGCCACGGCATAGCACAGCGGCGTGTCCCCGAATAGGTCGGGGTGAGGTGCGCTCAACTGGCCGACCTGCGCGCTGGAACCCATGTTGCGAACGATGTCGATGCGCTGCCAGCGGAGTCCACACACGATGAGTGCGGTCGCCACGCCTTTCGGATCACGGCTGGCCTCGGTGGTGATCTGCGCGAGCTTGCCACCCACGCCGGAGCGACAGATCGCCTCGGCAAGCGCATGCGGATCGGGGCTAATTTCGATCGCACGGCGCATGGCGCGCATGCTGTCCCCGATCGGCTCGCCTTTCTTATCGACTTTGTCTGCCGCCTTGCGTACCAGCGCAGCTGAAAGCGTCGGGAATTTGCGCGCGGCCAGCCAGTCGTCCGGCACGGGCTCGATCAATGCGATCACTTTGTCAGCGGCCGTATCCCTGGAGAGCAGATAGTCGGCATAGTCGAGACGGAAATTCCATGCGTCCGGATGCTGCTTCAGATACGCCTCGGCAACACGCTGGTATTCCGCAAGCTGGCTGCCTTTCGTCGAGGTCAGCAGCAGACGTGCCAGCGCATTGACGTGCATGTTGGCAATACGCTCGGGCTTGGCAGCCACAGACCGGTAATAGCGCGACGCCAGGGTGTAATCCTGCGAGGTGTACCACAGGTCGCCGAGGTAGTACTCGATGAAAGGGTGATTCGGCTCGAGTACAACCGCACGCTCGTACAGCCGCAGCGCTTCATCGTCGTTGCCCTGCAGGAATCTCAAACGCCCCAACTGCACGTGCGCATTCCCATGCTCGGGAGCCAGCTCCAGGGCCTTGGCCAGATATTTGTCGGCCTGATAATAATTCGGGCTCTCGATCACCACGCGCAATTGATCCGGCCTGAGCGGCATGGGCGCCGCAGTCTTCATCGCAGCCTCGCCGAGCAGCGCCTGGATGTCAGGGTTGCGTGGTTCGATCCGCTCGGCCTGCAGCAACTTGTTCATGGCGTCTGCCGCTGCGGCAGGCGTCCCCACGTTCCACAGCAATTGCTGCGCGTCCGCCACCAGTGCATCCTTGCCGGCCGCATCGCCCGGAAGCTGGATCGACGCACTGTTCTCTCTGAGCAGATCGAACAACTGTGCATACCACTCGCCGACCTTGAAGTCATAGGCCGTGGCCATCGCGACGTAATGATTGCTGCCGTACTGGCTTTCCACGAATTCCAGATAGTCTTCCAGATCGTCGTTCGGAATCTTTTTCAGTGCCGGGGCGAGCCATTCGTCGATGATGGCGCCCGCAGTCAGGATCGTACCCGGCGTGGAGACTTTGTCCGAGGACACCCCCGGGCCGAGCGCTGCGATCAGCCCCGGCGCGACGTCCCGATCGAATGCATCGATCTTGGCCTGGATCTGCTGCAGTGCCATCGCATCGCTGACATTGCGCAACAGCGCCATGCGCGATGGCGTCATCTTCACGTCGTCTTCTTCGGAAGGCGGTGGCGCATGATTCCAGATGCCGGCGTTGATGGCGCGCATCTCCGGAGACCGCGACCAGGCGACGAGGGCAGCCACGCCTTTGCGATCGGCACTCATCGGCGCGAACAGACAGGCGGTGCGGGCGCGCAACACCGCTTGGGAAAACTGGGCATCCAATACCGGTTTGAGACGCTGCTGCAGCTCAGGGCTGCGCTCGGCCAGCAACGCGTCGATCGTCTTGCGATATTGCAGGAAACGTTGCGTGACAGCGGCGATTTCTCCCGAGCGATCCATCGCCAATACGAGGCTTTCAAAATTCTTGGCATCGTAATTTCCGGCAGCCTTGCATTGCGGCACGGGTAGTGGTTTCGCCAGCGCGGCATCATCCTGCGACTTTCCACAGGCCGTCGCCAACAGGGCGACTACGATGCCGGCGCATACCATGGCTGAACGCATTTTTCTCACTCCTTCCTTTTACGAGAGGGTATCAGGATAAAGCCAATCATCCCCGATCGAGCCGATCTGGAACCATCTTGCAGCCGCCACGGGGCACGATCGTGGCCGAGCTCGTGGTCGAGATCGAGATCGCCGACAACGCGTTTTTCGTGGCAAGAAGATGCTCCCGGCTACATTTCGTTCCACAATCGCATCATGTACAGACCCTTCGACCGCCCAGCCAAACCACCTCGCCCGCGCGTTCCCGCACGTGCGGGGCTGCACCCACGGAACCGGCATCAAGGCCGTTATGACTTCACCCGACTGACCAGCGCGTGCCCGGAACTGTCGACGTTCGTCATCGCGACACCGGGCGGTGAGCGCAGCATCGATTTCAGCGATCCTGTGGCGGTGCGCGCCCTGAACCGTGCGCTGCTGAAAACGGACTACGGCATCGAACATTGGGATCTTCCCGCAGGCTACTTGTGTCCACCGATTCCCGGTCGCGCCGATTATCTGCACGGTCTCGCGGATCTGCTCGCCGAATCCAACGATGGGATCATTCCACGCGGTGCAACGGTGCATGCACTGGATGTCGGCACGGGAGCCAGCATCATCTATCCACTGCTTGGACACAGCGAATACGGCTGGCGATTCATCGGTTCCGACATCGACAACACTGCGTTGCAGGCCGCCGCAGTCATCGTGCGTGCCAACAGCCTGGACAAGGTGATCGGACTTCGCCGCCAAGGCGAACGCACCAGCCTCTTCGAGGGCCTTGTGCACAGCGACGACATGTTCGATGTCAGCCTATGCAATCCACCGTTCCATCTTTCGGCCGAAGATGCTGCGCTCGGCAGCCAGCGCAAATGGCGCAACCTCGGGAAGCGCATCGCTCCGGCGACGGCGCCACGGCTGAACTTCGGCGGACAAGCCAACGAACTGTGGTGCCCGGGCGGCGAAATCGCATTCGTGAAGCGGATGATCCGCGAAAGCGCCACGATCCCGGGACAGGTGCTGTGGTTCAGCAGCCTGATCGCGAAATCGGAACACCTCGCGGAGGTGCGAAAAGCATTGCAACAGGCCGGCGTACAGGATGTCCGCGAAGTCGCAATGGCACAGGGCAACAAACAGAGCAGGTTCGTGGCGTGGACATTCCTGGACAGTGCTGCACGGGACACATGGCGGGCGACGCGGTGGCACAGACCGGCCTGAGCCGCCAAACGTGATCAGGCAACGGATACCGGACTGTCGTCGATTGATTCCGCCATCTGCGCCTTGATCAGAAACGCATCGATACGCAAGCCGGATATCTCGAACCGGACCGGCAATGCAGCAATGCCGTGATCCGCCGGCAAGGTCGACATCGCTTCACTCGTGACCAGGATCTCACCGGGGCCCGCCAGGTCCTCACCCAGCTTGCAGGCCCGATTGACCGCATTTCCGAAGAAATCCTCGCCCGACACCACCAGGATACGGCCGTGGTCGATGCCGCATGCGATGCGGATGTCCAACTCGTCCGGCGTCGATTCATTGGCGATTTTGAACGCCGCGTTGATTTCGCACGCCGCACGAATCGCTGCTGCGACATCCGGGAACATCGCATAGCAGTTGTCGGCCTCGAATTTCACCAGGGTGCCCCTGTAACGGCCGATGATCGGTTCAGTCGTCAATTGCATGCGACGCACCATCGAAAGGAAGTGCACGATCCCGTAGCGATTGGTCAATGTCGAAAAGCCGGACATATCGAAAACAAGAACGGCCCGTTCATCTCCATAGTGATGCCAGAGTTCGCCTTCGATCGCCAGACGCCGATCGATATCGGGTTCCTGCGAGTAATGCAGCAACATGGTCTGGAAACGTTCGGCGTCATCCATCGTCGTGGCCTGCATTCAGGTGCAGGCACGATGGCCGAGGGCTTCTCGCCAGTCAAGCACATCACGCGCTTTTTTGAGGCCTGATCTGGCAGGATGATGGCCTCTTACTGTCAGACATGATGTCCGGCCAAGCCATGACCCGAGAAGAAGTCGAAGATATTCTGGCCCGCCAGGCAACGCTCAACGCAATCGGCGCGGCATTGTCGTCGGAACGGGACATCGACGCATTGCTCGAACGCATTCTCGAAGCGGCGCGCGAAACGGTCAACGCCGAGGGCGGTACGCTTTACCGGGTACGGGATGACGCACTGGTGTTCGAGGTACTCCGCAACGAATCGCTCGGTTATTTCCAGGGCGGCAAGCACGGCACCCCGATCGAATTTCCACCGCTGCCGCTGCACCTGCCCGACGGCCGCGACAACACCACCATGATCGCTGCCGTCTCGGCATTGTCGGGAAACACCATCAATATCGACGATGCCTATACAGCCGAGGGTTTCGATTTTACCGGCACACGCCGTTTCGATGCCGAAACCGGATACCGCTCACGATCCTTCCTGACGGTTCCGATGAAGGACCACGACGGCGTCGTTGTCGGCGTGTTGCAGTTGATCAATGCCAGAAATGCCGACGGCGATGTTCACGCCTTTTCTCCCGAAGACCAGAAACTCGTCGAATCATTGGCGTCTCAAGCCGCCATCGCCGTCAACAATCGCAATCTGATCGACCAGTTGGAGAACCTGCTCGAATCTCTGATAGATGTGATCAATAGCGCCATCGACGAAAAATCGCCACATACGGGCGTGCACTGCAAGCGCGTCCCTATCCTGACCATGCTGCTCGCGGAAGCGACCGTGCGCACCGGCTCCGGGCCGCTGGCGGGCTTTGCAATGACCGAGTCGGACCGCTATGAACTCAAGATCGCTGGACTGATGCACGATTGCGGCAAGATCGTCACTCCCGCGCATATCGTCGAAAAATCGACCAAGCTGCATGCACTGTTCGACCGCATCGAATTGATCGATGCCCGCTTCGAAATCCTGCTGCGCGATGCCGAAATAGCCCAGCTCAAAGGCGAGATCACGCCAGCGGAGCATGCGGACGTCATCGACCGACTGCTGTCCGATCGCGACAGTATTCGCCACTGCAATATCGGCAGCGAGACCATGGACGATGCGCGCCTGGAAGACATCGCTCGTATCGCCAGCAGATACTGGCGACCGCATGGCGGAGAACCACGGCCTATTCTGACCGCCGACGAAATCGAGAACCTGTCGGTACGGCGCGGCACACTGACCAAAGCCGATCGCGACATCATCAACCGACACATCGACGTCACCATCCACATGCTCGAAGCCTTGCCATGGCCTTCACATCTTGCTCACGTACCCGAGTATGCCGGCGGCCACCACGAACGCATGGACGGGAAAGGCTACCCGAAGGGCCTGACCCGAGAACAGTTGAGCATTCCCGCAAGAATCATGGGCATCGCCGATGTCTTCGAAGCGCTGACCGCACCGGATCGGCCTTACAAAAGCGCCAAGACCTTGTCGGAATCATTGACGATTCTCGGCACGATGAAGGTGAACCAGCACATCGATCCCGATCTGTTCGATGTCTTCCTGCGCGAGCGCGTCTATCTCGAATACGCCGAGCGCTTCCTCTCACCCGCCCAGATTGATGCTATCGATTGGACAAGGATTCCGGGCGTTGACGCTGAGCTCGCTGAATGGATGCGTCGATGCGACGTCGCTTAGTGATAGCCATTCGTGCGTATTGTTAGACGACAGGCAATCGTGGGAAGACTTCTGACGCAGGATGACCATAGCGTCACTGTCGAGTACCACCATAAACGGCAGTTACACTATCGCCATGCAGGATCCACTCGTCTCCGCCAGCAAATTCCTCAGCCTCGTGCTTCGCCATCAGCCCGACGTCATCGGTCTGCATCTGGACGATGCAGGCTGGGCCGATATCGACGCACTCATCAGGCTGTCGCAGGGGCACACACCGCTCACTCGACCGCTGGTCGAAGAGGTCGTCGAGAAGAACAACAAGAAACGCTTCGTCATCAGCGACGACGGAAAGCGTATCCGCGCCAGCCAGGGGCATTCCATCAATGTCGAACTCGGGCTTGTGCCGCAATTACCGCCAACACTGCTGTATCACGGCACCGCGACGCGATCGGTCGAATCGATCCGGAGCGAAGGCCTGGTCAAGCGCAGCCGCCAGCATGTGCATCTGTCCGCAGATGCGGACACCGCGACGCACGTCGGATCACGCCACGGCAAACCGCAGGTATTGACCATCCGCTCCGCTGAAATGGCAGCGGCGGGCCACGCGTTCTACCGCTCCGAGAACGGCGTGTGGTTGACTGACGCGGTGCCGGTGCGCTTCATCGACTTCAACATGCCCTGAAAAACAGCCCTGACAAAACCCGAGGTACAACTGCCCTGGCGCGTATCCACGCACCAGGGCTCGCGGGCTTGGGTCACGCCACGCGCGAGGCGCTGCGTGTGGGCTCTTCCGACAATGCCGGCTGTTGCGGTGTCTGCTGCGCCGTTTGGGCCGCGACCCGATCGACCTGTTGCGTGCTCGCTTCCAGCGGCTGCTGTCGCGCCTGGGCGACGTCGGCATGCACGATCCGCTGGTGTGCGGCGCTGGGGTCCTGACTGTCGGTAGCGAAAATCCGCTGATTGTCGTTGCTCAACGCCACCATGCCGATCCTGGAGAAGTTGGCCTTGTTCGCTTCTGCGGTGAGCACACCGGCGATACGATCCTGATCGGGTGCAGGCAGCGCACCAAGGCGGTCCTGCAACGGATTCATCCCTTCACGTGCTTCACGGAACAGTGGGTTTCCCGGATGCGCGGGATTATCGAGAAGCATGCCAGTGCGCAGCGGCACGATGGGGGTGACAGGTGCGGCACTGTCCTGTTGCGGTGTGATCGGGTGCGCCCGGTTCACCAGACTGGGGGTCAGTGATTGCCGCGCCGTGCGTTCCTGCTGCTCGACCGTGGCGTCCAGACTGGGAATGACCGACCCCGCCATGCCATGACGGAAGACGGCTTCGCCCGCGACCGCCTGGCCTCGCTGCAGCACAGTGATCGTCTGATACAGGTTGACCGCATTCTGTGGATTGAACGGCACATGCGTGGCGACCGTAGAAGTGAGGCCACCCACCGTGGCACCCGCCAACATACCGGCATCAGGCGCCTGATCCGTCACGCCACGCACCGTACGCCCGGCGGTATCCGCACCCTGCTGCAGATAGGCACCGGCCTGCTGGCCAACGTGGCGTTGGGTGTCGGCAATGACAGTGGCGGTCTGATCGATCGAACCGGCGACCCCCTGCGTGGTCTGGCGCACATGGGTCGCATCGTTCTGCGCGGCGGCACGCGCCTGTTGCGCTTGCTGCTCGTTGAGACGCATGGCCTGGTTGCCATAGTTCTCGATGCCCTGTGCCTGCTGACCCACCCATCTTTCCGCATCGTCGGGAAGAATCTTCGCACCCCAGCGCAATGCGCTTGCGGTCCATGAGGTCGCGGTCTGCTGGGTCTTGCCCTGCAGATGATCGATGCCGGCTTCGAGATTGCCCGCCTGCAGTCGTACCTGCGCGGTGACTTCGCCACCGGCGCGGACGGTCGTGCTCGACATCGTACCGACGGTATTGGTCATGTAGGCGCTGGCTTCGCCCTGAAAACGCGCGGTGTAGTCGAGCCCCTTGCCGACGACGTGCAGACCCTGCTCAGCCACCTGACCCTCGAACTTCACCACTTCGCCGACAGTACGTCCGGCGCGCGCACTCATCGCCGTTGCGCTGAGCACATTGGTCAGCGGGCCTGCGTAGGCCGCCAGTTCGCTCAGTGCGAGTTCATTCGGGCGGTTGACCAGATGACCCTGCTCGTCGCGGGTTTTCGGCGACAGCAGCGGCTGCACGTCACCTGCGGCAGTGGGTAGATCGCGCAGGGCCTGATTACCAGAATGCGTGGCCAGAAAATCGATGGCGTCGTTCGCCGCTCGACGTGCATGGGCCGGCAGGAGATCGTCGATCTTCCCCTGCATCACCTGCTTGGCACCGGGCGTTTCCATCAACGTAGCAATGTCATTGGCCAGATGCCCAGCCTGCTGCCGGCGCGCGGCGTTCATCTGCTGTATGCCGCCCTGGCTATCGGTCAGCATTTCACCACCGACCTGATAGGCCGCTACGCTGTCACGCGGGTTGTAGACGGTGAGCCCATGCTCAGTGGCGTAGCGCTGCGCAGTATTGGGATGAAGACCGGCAGCGTTGAAGGTCGTGGCCTCGACACCCGTGACCGCAGATGCGGCAGAGGCCATACCACCCGCGAGCGAGTGACCGGCGATCTCGAACTGGAAGCCCGGCTGGTTTTTCAACAGGACGGCCGCGTCCATCGCACGATCGTAGTAATCGGTCTTCAGACCCAATCCTTGCGGAATATTGTTGGCAAGGAAATCTTCCGATGCGCTTTCGCGGCGGCCGCTGGGCGCGGCCGGGTCCACGATCATGCCGGTCGATCCCTTGAATACCAGCACCGGCTTGGCATCATCGCCGAGCACGGATCTGTCCGGCAGATAGATTTCGGCGCGATAGCCAGACTTTTCTGGATGGGTTATTTCCGCGATCTGCTTATTAGTCAGTTGCGGTGCCATGGCTATCAGCTGCTCAGGATGTTCACTCGCCCGGACCCATCCCATTGGCGGTTTACCTTCGCCGCGCGCGGATTCGTAGACGTCCTCGGCCAGATCCGCCATCCGCTGCCCGTGATATCCCTTGGCGAGCCTGTTGGCCTCGGTAGTCTGGCCCGCGCCCCGCATTTCCGACAACAGCCGGTCTTGGGCGACGCGCTCGGCGCGGACATCATCGATCGAAGGATCAGGCATGGCGGGACTCCTTTGGCGTTTGCTTTCATCCTATCTCAGTGAAGGCGCGATGAATCACCCGCACATACCGCTCATCGGCATTTTCTGCTATCAAGGGCACCGGACACCCCCCGGCCGGCCCCACGATGATGTTGTCACGCGCACTTCGGGCGATAGCCCCACACGATCTCGGCACAAGCTATCAAGCTTGCCTGCTGGCACTGATCATCCTCCTGTCTGGCTGCGTTGGGCCCTTCCCTGCAAGCAACGACAACAGCCACTCCTCACTTGGGGCCGAACGCCAATTTGAAGGCAAAGCACTGGAACTGGCGATCGCAGCGGAACATGGACAAATCGAAACCGTTCGTCGGCTGATGCGCGATGAGCACGTCAATCCCGACACGATTTTCGCGAAGGAAGCAGGTATACCACTGATCGCATGGCCTGTTTACACTCGCAATCCGGATGGGCTCAAAGCGATGTTGGACAATGGTGCCGACCCAAATGTCCGTCGACCGGAATACATCGATAAGACATACAAAGACGGCAGCTTCGGTCGGTATTTCAAGCACGACAACGCATTGATCTATGCCGCTCAGGAAGAGAACCCCATTTATCTGAAGCTGCTGCTTGAACACGGAGGAGATCCGAATACCCGCAATGGCAACGACGAACCGTTGACCTTCGTCGCCTTCATCAAGCAGAACCAGTGGCAGAACGTGAAGCTGCTGATCGAACACGGCGCAGATGCGAACAGCGACACCGTATTTCCGGGTTCGCCTCTCGACTGGTATGCAGGCCGCGGGGGTTTCGAGCAGGTCTACTGGTTGCTGCAGCACGGCGCGGATCCGACCAAGAAAGCGACCGGCACGATGCCGGCACCGACCGACGCCAACGGCAAGATATTGCCGCAGAAAAACTTACCGCCGGACGGTTTCACCTGGATCAAATACGGTGATGACGGCAAGCCCGTCTACGTCGATGCCATGCCGATCGTGGAAAACATCTACTGGCATCCGGGCAGCCCTGCGACCCTGGAATGGCAGCGCAAATGCCAACATTGGCTGCGTGACAAGGGCATTGCCCGTCCGCCCATGCCGGAATCGATGCGGAAAATGCGCAAGGCTTTCAAGTTTCCAACCGAAGAGAAAGAGATTCCGCTGCTGTAATCACGGCACGGCGGCGGATCAACCGTCACAGTGCCAACGATGCTCCGTCAATGGATCCGTTTACGGAACCGGTACCGAGAACACGCCTGAATTACCCACCACGTTGTTCGGCAACGTCCCGTTGGGATGGATGCCATAGATGTAGATCTTCTTGCCCTGATGGGTCTGGCGCACAGACAACGGCAGACGGATCGAGAATCGATAGGCGACACCATCCGAACCGCAGGCATTCGCCACCGCGATACGATCGGCATCGGATGTACTGGCGAAATCGGAGGTGTAGCTGCCGATGCCCGTACCGACGCCAGCAGGGCCGCCGACGTAGAGATGCACATCAATCGGGATCCGCGCACCGTACGAGCAGGCCCAACCGTTGACGCGGCTGTTGACCACGCCGTCGATTACGCCTTTGGTCTGGCCGAAATTGCCGGCAACTGCGGTCACAGGCGTGTCGTTGCGCAGCGCTGCGACCGAACGCTTCAACAGATCGTAATAGAGCGTGCCCGAACGCGCGGCAGGCTCAAGATCGCGGTTGTAGGCCTGGTTGTATTCGTCGGTGAAAAGCCTGTCGCCATAGCCGGGCCACGAGCCGCGCTGCACGACCCATTCGTTCCATCCAGTGATCATCACATAAGGCCGGTTGGACAATCTCGCCGTTTCCATCTGCTGCAGCAGCGTCATTCCGTTGAACTTGGAAACCGCGGTTGGCTCGTAGCTGATCCAGTTCAGCGCAAACGCCGGCGCCACCGAGATCTGCTGGCCGTCCGCGCTGCCGCGCTGGTTGCAAGCCACCTGCCCACGACTGGCCTTGAATGCGGACCAGTTGTCGCACCGCGAGATGAATCCCCATTCGTCCGATGCGCCACCACTGGCATCCTGAGCCCACATCTTGACGGTGGTCAACGATCCCGCATATTGCGCAATCTTCGTAGCGGCATACTGTCCATCGCGCGGTGCGACGAACACCACGGGCTTGTTGTTGACGTTGTACGCAAGAGAACTTCCGACCATATTTTCGCGGACGTATTGGATCGAATCCTTCGCACCAGCGGGTGGCGCGTTCGCAGACACCGTCACCCATGGAATGATCTTGGGCGTACTGCCTGCAGGCATGCCACCCCATACCGCCAGCAGGCGCCCGAAGGGTTTGATGATCATCCTGTCGGCATCGATGCTCTGCGTATCCGGCCAGTTGGTGATATCGACGTAGATGTAATCAATGCCTGCCGACTTCAGCAGGGTGGCGTGCTCCCTCAGCAGCGCGTCATTTTCTGACAGACAGTAATAACCAGCCTTCGGCTTTCCCCACCAGTGGAATTCACCGACAGGCCCCAACGCAGCGGGATTATCGCTTTCCAGGATATTGCTCAGATCGTAACTACCCGCCTTGGAAGGGCAATGCCAAAGCGCATAGAACATTCCGACCTTGCGCTCGACATTGGCATTCGCATCCGGAGCATGCGCCATGAACAGCAATCCACAGGCCAATCCAAATGCCTGCAGACTCGCGATGATTCTTTTCATCAGGAAACTTCTTTTCGTATGCGACCGACTGCCGCCGCATCACGATATGCATCGCCTGTCTGTCATGTATCACGAATAATTTAAGACTCTCACCATCACGCCATGTGCGAAAGCCCATCGTGGAAATTCACGGCCACATCGATTCGCGCTTCAAGAATACGTTTGCAGAGGATGCAACGCGCCTTGAACTCTTCGCCCGGATCACCGACAGTGCAACGCCTGTGAATCGACCCCACGCAAGATTCCCTGCATTTTTCAGCATTTTTTGCTGCAATGCACAACGATTCGCCAGCGAAACACACTCGATGCGATGAGCCTTGGAGGCCACGATGCGCACGCTCTCCCAACGTCACAGCAATATGCTGTCCGCGACTCTCGTTTTCTTCCTGACGTTATTACTCGCGGCATGCGATCTACCGTTGCGCAATAACGACGCACTGGGCACTGCGGAAACATCGGCTGTGCCGAAGAGCCTTGCGATTACCGCGAACAGCGGCGCGACCAGCGGCATCTGCGATGCGCTCGATGCAAGCACAGTGCTGATGCCAGTGCCGACGCCACCCAGCGACGGCGCGCCGATCGACGTGCGCATTCATTACAACCGCGGCGATGGAAACTACGCGGATTGGGGCCTGCATCTGTGGCAGGTCAACGACGCCGGCCAGTACATCGCCGATTATCCCGGCGTGTCGTGGCCGTCGCCGCTGGTGCGCTCGGGCGTCGACAATTACGGTGCGTACTTCGAGATCCAGGCGAGTGCGTTCAATAATCCCGCTGCGGCCGGTTTCGGTTTCATCGTCCATCCGCCGGGCCAGGGTGGCGATCCGGGCGTGGACCGCGTCTGGAAGTTCACCGATGGCAACCAATTCTGGCTGCGCTCCGGCGACGCCACCGTGTACCGCAGCAATCCGCTGGGCGCCACGCCGGACATCGATACTGTCCGCGTCCACTACAAGCGCTTCGACGGCGGCTATGACCAGTGGGGCCTGCACCTGTGGCCGACCAGTGGCATCGATCCGGGCCGACTCTCCGGGCTGACCCTGGACCAGTGGGACCATCCTGTTCCGCTGGCATCGATGCCGAACTACACGGCCGGCAGCAGCGACATCACCTTCGATCTGCCGGTGCTCAACCCTCAGGGCGACCCGAATCGCAGCGCGGCGGAATTCATCATCCATGGCATGCCGTCCAACCCGAACGGCGGCGTCAACAACAAGGACGGCTGGAACGACAATATCCGGATCAGCTATACCTCACTTTCGATCGACAACCGCGTCGGCCAGATCTGGCTGGTGCAGGGCACGCCGACGGTGTTCACGTCGCCGCCGAACTCCCGCCGCGTCTCGACCACCGATGCGCGTGCGATCTGGCTCACCCGCAATCTGCTGAAGTGGCCGCTGGCCGACGACTTCGGCACGTTCAAGCTGTATCACTCGGCGAACGGTCAGATCGTCGCGCCGCGCGGCCAGCCGGTCACCGGCGCCGACGGCGCGCTGACCCTGCAGGTCGG
>JBGSID010000038.1:0-14510 GCA_041751895.1 Lysobacteraceae bacterium
ACTGCGAGACCAGCGCGCGGAGCCGGTACTTGTCGTCGGGCAGCAGGGCGCGGTCGTGGAGGCGGTGGCCGGACTCGGTCAACGCGGCGGCGAGATAGTCGCCGGAGCTGTCCTCGGCGAGGCTGCGCGTGTCGGACACGGTCAGCACGCATAGCGACAGCGGAATGAATTCAGGGGATGCGGTCATGGCCGCAGGGTAACGCTTTCGCCTGCAGCCGGCGACCCGCCCAGCGGTCAGATCATGCGCTGGGCAGCGTCAGCCGGAAGCGCAGCGTCTCGTCGTTCTGCTTCCAGCCTTGCCCGCGATACAACGCCTGTGCGGCGTGGTTGTCGGGCATGGTTTCCAGGTCGAGGCGGATCGCGCCTTCGGCCTGGCCGTAATCCGCAGCCGCTGACAGCAGCGCCAGCGCCACGCCACTGCGCCGTGCGTGCTCGGCCACGAACAGGTCGTTGAGCACGAACACCCGGGCCGCGCGTACCGACGAGAACATCGGATAGAGCTGGGTGAACCCGACCGGCGCACCGTCGCGCAGGTTGTCGAAGTGCGCGATGAAGATCGTCGACTCGTTGCGGCCCAGACGTTCGTGCAGGAAGCGCCGCGCGGTTTCCGGGTCCTGGCGCTGCGAATAGAAGCTGCGGTAGTCCGAGAACAACGGCACGAGGTCGCCGAGGTCGTCGAGGCTGGCACGGCGGGTGATGACGGACATGGCGGTGTCTTGCAATGGGCGGTTGAGCCTAGCGCGCTTTGCATGCGCAGCCCGTGCGCATGGTCTCAGTCAGGGGTGACGTCATTCATGTCGCGACCGTATCCGGCAGCTGTGTGCTGGCTGTCTTGCGTTCAGCCGCCGTGCGTCAGTCGCGCCAGTTCATCCGCCTGATGTTCGCGATTCAGCCGTTCGATCAGTTCATCGAGAGTGCCTTCGATGATGTTCGGCAGGTCGTAGAGCGTGAGGCCTTCGATGCGATGGTCGGTGATGCGGCCTTGCGGGAAATTGTAGGTGCGGATGCGCTGGCTGCGGTCGCCGCTGCCGACCTGCAGTTTGCGTTCCTGCGCCTGCGCGGCTTCGCGCTTGGTGGTTTCGGCTTCGATCAACATCGCTTTCAGGCGCTTCATCGCCTTGTCGCGGTTGGCGTGCTGGCTGCGTTCGGTCTGCGATTCCACGACCACGCCGCTGGGCATGTGGGTGATGCGGATCGCGGATTCGGTTTTGTTGACGTGCTGGCCACCGGCGCCGCTGGAGCGGAACGTGTCGACGCGCAGATCGACGGGATTGATTTCGATGTCGATCTCGCCGGTTTCCTCGGCGATGATCGCGACCGTTGCCGCAGAGGTGTGGATACGGCCCTGCGATTCGGTTTCCGGCACGCGTTGCACGCGATGGGTGCCGGATTCGAATTTGAGTTTCGAGTACGCGCCGCGTCCATCGACACGGGCGATGACTTCCTTGAAGCCGCCGTGTTCGCCTGGGCTGGCGGACTCCACTTCGACCTTCCAGCCCTGCCGTTCCGCGTAGCGGCTGTACATGCGGAACAGGTCGCCGGCGAAGATCGCGGCTTCGTCGCCGCCGGTGCCGGCGCGCACTTCGAGATACAGGCCGCCCTCGTCGCGCACGTCTTTCGGCACGAGATGCGCCATCAATTCGGTGTCGAGTTCGACCAGCCGCGCCTGCGCGGCGGCGATCTCTTCTTCTGCCAGTTCGGCCAGCTCGGCGTCGCCGCGCATCGCTTCGGCGGCGGCGAGATCCGCGCGCGCCTGCCGCTCGGCAGCGAGGCCGTTGGCGATCGGTTCGAGTTGCGAGAATTCGCGCATGAGTGACCGGTAGCGCGCGGCGTCGTTCACCGTTGCCGGATCGGCAAGCAGGCGTTCGATTTCCTCGCGGCGCTCGGCCAGCGCTTCCAGCTTACGGCGCAGGGTTGGCGTCATCGTGGCCGTCGGGGTTGTGCTCTGAATGGAGCGGATCGCGATGGAGTTCGAGCTCGACCGCGTCTGCAAGCCGTTTGTGCGGGAACAGCCGCTCGGCGGCACGCACGATGTCGGCATCGCCGTTCAGGGCGGCTTCGCGCAATGCAGCCGTAGGCGCGTGCAGCAGCCGATTGGTGAGCGTATGCGCGAGCTGTTGCATCACCATGGCGGGGTCGTGGCCGGCCGCCAGCAGTTGATGCGCTTTCGCCAGCGACTCTTCGCGTGCCGCTTCGCCATGGGCGCGCAGCTGTTTCAACGAACCGTGGTGGGCGCTGGCGTTCATCGTTTCGATGTAGCGCGCAACCTGCATCTCGACGATGGTCTCGGCGGCGTCGGCGGCTTCGCGTCGGCTGCGGCGGTTGTCCTCGATCACCCGTTCGAGATCGTCAACGGTGTAGAGGAAGACATCTTGCAGGTCGGCCACATCCGGCGCGATATCGCGCGGCACCGCAAGGTCGAGCAGCAGCATCGGCCGATGACGGCGTTTGCGCAGTGCGTCGGCGACCTGCTCACGGTGCAGGATCGGTTCGCGGCTGGCGGTTGCCGAGAACACGATGTCCGCTTCGGAGAGATGGCGTTCGATCTCGGTCAGCGGCAGGGCGACGCCGCCGTGACGGCTGGCGAGCTCCTGCGCATGGGCGAGCGTGCGGTTGGCGAACAGCAGCCGCTTGGCCTTGGCCTGGACCAGATGCCGGGCGGTGAGTTCGATGGTCTCGCCGGCGCCGATCAGCAGGGTGACGCTGTCGACCGGGCGGGCGAAGGTCTCTTCGGCCATGCGGACCGCCGCCGAAGCCACCGACACCGGGTTTGCGCCGATGCGGGTATCGGTGCGTGCGCGCTTGGCGGTGACAAAGGCATGCTGGAACAGGCGATCGAGCCGATTACCCAGCGTGCCGGCGCCACGTGCGGCCGACCAGGCCAGTTTCACCTGGCCGAGGATCTGCGGTTCGCCCAGAACCAGAGAATCCAGTCCGGTGGCGACCCGGAACAGGTGTCGCGCGGCTGCGGCATCTTCGTGCACATACAGATAGTCGCGTAGCCCGGATCCGGCGCCATCCGGGCCGTCCGCCAGCCAGTCGACCAGCGCCGCCGCGCCGCCGTCGGTGAGGGCATACACCTCGGTGCGGTTGCAGGTCGACAGCAGCGCCACTTCCATCACGCCGGGCAGCGCGCGCAGGTCGTTCAACGCCGACGGCAGTGTCTGCTCGGCGAACGACACCCGTTCACGCAGGGCGACCGGCGCGGTCTGGTGGTTGATGCCGAGGGCGACGAGATGCGACATGGGTGGGCTGGGGGTGACCGTTGGCGGAGGTGTGTTCAGGCGGTTCGGTTAAGCTGGCGATTCCGCATAGTTTACGACCCATATCGCCGATGCCCGCATTCCCGCTTTCCATTCGTCGGTCGTTCGGGCTTCTCGGCCTCTGTCTTGGGCTTGTCGCAGGCACTGTCTGGGCCGGAAATCCGGTCTCGTCCGCCGCCGATCCCATGCCGCCAGCAATGGCCGGTGAATTCGCGCTGCAGGCCGGCAAGCTCGACGAGGCCTCCCGCTGGTATCTCGAAGCCGCCAAAGCCGCTGACGGCGACGCTGTCTTGGCGCAACGCGCCACCCGGATCGCACTGCTGGCCAAAAACGACGTCAATGCCGCCGAAGCGCTGAAACTCTGGCGTACGCGCGCCGAGCGCTCGCTGCCGATGCGCAGCGCCGAAGCCACCCTGGCGCTGCGTCGCAAGGACGAGCGCACGGCCCGTCGTGAATTGGACGCGATGATGCGCAGCGGAGGCGATGGCAAGACGGCCGCCGATGAAGGCTGGCGTTATGCGCTGTTAGCGCTGGACGCCGGTTCCGGCGACCCCGAGCTGACCGGACGGCTGTTGGGCCGGTTGATCGGCTCGATTCCCGATCGTCTTGATGCGTGGCTTGCTTTCGGAGAGTTCTCGCAGCAGATGCAGCGGAATGATCTGTCCGAAAAGATCGTCAAGCAGGTGCTTGCGAAATTCCCCGACGAGCCTGCCGTCGCGTTGCTGCATGCCAGCCAATTGCGCGAAGTCGGCAAGGTCGATGACGCGCGCAAAGTGCTGATCGGATTGAGCGATGCGGCGAAGCGGCTGCCCGAATTGGGGTTTGCCATCGCCCGCGAATACGGTGAAATGGATGACTATGCCGCCGCCGCCGACATCCTTGCCCGCGGTCCGCAGAGTGATCGCAGCTACATTTTGAGAGCGTCCTATCTGGCGCAGGCCGACGACAAGACCGGTGTTGCCAAGGTCTACGACGAGTTGAAGCGCGACTCGGCCGCGCCAGATCCCGGCCGGCGGCTGTTGCTGGGCCAGATCGCGGAATTCATCGAACTGCACAGCGAGGCGCTGGACTGGTATGCCAGTGTCCCGGGCGGTGCGCAACGCTGGCAGGCGCGACTGCGCGCGGCCACGGTGTTGCACAAGCTCAAGCGTGCCGACGAGGCGTACGCGCGGTTGCGCGAACTGCAGACCGATGCCGCCGCCGATGATGACACTCGGCGCGACGCCTATCTGCTTGAGGCGGAGTTGCACAAGGAGGACAGCAATCTCGAAGGCGAACTCGACAGTTATGCGCGCGGTCTTGCCGCGTTCCCGGACGAGCCCTCGCTGCTTTATGCCCGTGCGTTGATGTGGGAGCGCCGTGATGAGGTTCCGCGTGCGGAGGCCGATTTCCGCAAGCTGCTGGCGACTGATGCCGATGACGTGAATGCCCTTAACGCACTTGGTTATACCTTGGCCGATCGTACTGATCGCTACCAGGAAGCGTTGGAGCTGATTTCGCGCGCCATCGCCGCACAGCCCGACAATGCCGCGATCATCGACAGCTACGGCTGGGTGCTCTACCGCCTCGGCCGCAAGCAAGAGGCGCTGACTGAATTACGCCGAGCCTTCACCAAGCAGAAAGACGCTGAGATCGGCGCGCATCTGGCGGAAGTGCTGTGGCAGCTCGGCCAGAAGGATGAAGCGCGCAAGTATTTCGAGGAGTCGCGCAAGATCGACCCCGAGAGCCGTTCGCTGCAGCGTGCCATCGAGAAAACCGGCGTGGTGTTGCCGCCGCTGCCGGAGAAAACCGAGGCATGAGGGTGCGTGTCTCCGCCGTTGCGATGGTTGGTGTGCTGTTGTTGTCCGGATGTGCGACGACGGCACCGCAAAAGACCTCGCCGCCGTTGTCTGCCGAACGGCTGGCCGAGCGGCAGCGCGAGCGGTCAGAGTGGCTGTCGCTCTACGAAACCTGGTCGTTTTCAGGTCGCGCCGCGATCAGCAAAGGTGGCAAGGGTGGCAGTGGGCGGATCGAGTGGGAGCAACTGGATCAGCGGCGGTACAGCATTGCGCTCAGCGCACCGGTGACCCGGCAGAGCTGGCGACTGAGCGGCGATCTGCATTCGGAGTCCGGGCGGATCGAAGGGCTGGATGGCGGCCCGCGCGACGGCGAGTTCGCAGAGGGGTTGTTGCTGCAGACCACCGGCTGGCAGGTGCCGCTGCAGCAGCTCGGCAGCTGGGTGCGCGGCGCGCCCGCTGCGGAGTATCCGGTCGAATCGGTCGAATACGACGGGCAGGGGCGAGTTTCGCTGCTGCATCAGGCGGGTTGGACGGTTCGCTATACCGCTTGGCGTCCCGGTCCCGTCGGGCAGCCGGATCTGCCGGCGAAGATCGAAGCCGAATCCGGCGACGCCCGGGTGCGGTTGGCGATCGAAGACTGGACCTTCGCCTCGCCATGAGTGTGCCTGTTGATGTTGTCGGCTGGTCCGCGTGGCCGGCGCCGGCCAAACTGAATCTGTTTCTGCGCATTATCGGTCGTCGGGCCGACGGCTATCACGCCCTCCAGACGGTGTTCCGTTTGCTCGATTGGGGCGACACCATTCGTATGCGTGTCCGCAACGATGGCCGTATTGTCCGTCACGGTGAATCCGCGCCGGGCGTGGTCGAGGCCGACGACCTGGTGGTTCGTGCCGCGAAATTGCTTCAATCTGCTGCCAATGTCGGCCAAGGCGCAGATATTGCCGTCGAAAAGCGCATTCCTTCGGGTGGCGGGCTTGGCGGTGGTTCCAGCGACGCGGCGACCGTGCTGCGTGTGCTTGATCGACTCTGGGGCTGCGAACTCGGCATCGAGGCTCTGGCCGAGCTCGCTGTGCGGCTCGGCGCCGATGTCCCGGTGTTCGTGCGCGGCGAAAACGCCTGGGCCGAAGGTCTGGGCGAACAATTGACGCCGATCACGCTTCCTCGCGCTTGGTACCTGCTCGTTGCCCCGGGCGTGCATGCGGCGACAGCGGAATTATTCCAAGCATCTGAATTGACGAGGAATGCCCCAGCCGCGACAATAGCGGACTTCGTTTCCGATCCGTTCCTGCAAGGGCAGGCGCTCGGCAACGCGTTCGAACCGGTGTTGCGTCGCCGCGAGAAAGCCGTCGAGGCTGTCTTCGCCCTGCTGCGCGGCATCGGTGCGCCGCGTTTGACCGGCTCCGGCAGCGTGTGTTTCGTCGAATTCGCCGAACGCGAATCTGCTGAACGTGCGCTGGACCTATTGGCGAACCGGCTGCCTGCAGGCGTCACTGCCTGGGTTGCGGCAGGTGCGTCGCGGTCGCCGCTGTTGGATGTGTTGGAAACGAATTGACGGGTCGCGAAAGCGGGGCGTCGGAAGTCTGGAGGTACTACAGCGTCCTCTCGAAAAGAGAGGATCTGTCAACCGCCAAGACCTCAATGTAGGGGCGTCGCCAAGTGGTTAAGGCACCGGGTTTTGATCCCGGCATTCGCAGGTTCGAATCCTGCCGCCCCTGCCAATAGGTAATGCCGCATCGTCGCAGTGGGCGACGGTCGGCCAAGGTGTCATGTTCGCGCAGGATGTGCGGATGCAAGACGCGCAGCGCCAGGCGCGGGCCTGGCACGCGCGGCTTGAGTCGGGCAGGAGTCCGGTCTCTCGCAACAGCCCCCCGCCACGGTCAGAGCGAAGCGGAGTCACCATGCAGGATGATCGTCAATTGTTGATCTTCTCGGGGAATGCGAACCGGCCGCTTGCCTCTGCTGTTTGCAAAGAACTTGGGATCCGCCCCGGTAAAGCACTGGTGAGCCGGTTCTCCGACGGCGAGGTCCAGGTCGAAATCGAGGAAAACGTGCGCCGGCAGGAGGTCTTCGTCGTGCAGTCGACCTGCGCGCCGAGTGCCGAGAACCTGATGGAGTTGCTGGTGATCATCGACGCGCTCAAGCGCGCTTCGGTCGCCAGCGTCACTGCGGTGGTGCCGTACTTCGGCTACGCCCGCCAGGATCGCCGCCCGCGTTCGTCGCGCGTGCCGATCACGGCGAAGGTCGCGGCGAAGATGTTCAGTGCCGCTGGTGCCGACGGTGTGCTCACGGTCGACCTCCACGCCGACCAGATCCAGGGGTTCTTCGATATCCCGGTCGACAACGTGTATTCGTCACCATTGCTGCTCGCCGATATCTGGCGCGCCTACGGCACCGAGAACATCATCGTGGTCTCGCCGGATGTGGGCGGTGTAGTCCGCGCCCGCGCGATCGCCAAGCGCCTCGACGACGCGGAACTCGCGATCATCGACAAGCGCCGTCCGCGCGCCAACGTCGCCACGGTGATGAACATCATCGGTGACGTGGCCGGCAAGACCTGCGTGCTGGTGGATGACATTGTCGACACCGCCGGCACCCTTTGCGCCGCAGCGGCGGCGCTGAAGGCGCAGGGCGCCGAACGCGTGATCGCCTACTGCACCCATCCGGTGCTGTCGGGGCCGGCGATCGACAACGTGATCAAGTCGCAGCTCGATGAGTTGGTGGTGACCGACACCATTCCGCTCTCGGATGCGGCTCGCGCCTGCAGCCGTATCCGTCAGCTCAGCGTTGCCGAGCTGCTGGCGGAGACGATCCGCCGTGTCGCCTTCGGCGAATCGGTGAGCTCGCTGTACGTGGATTGATGTGATCGGGTCTGATTCGATCACACCGAATCGGGCCGGATCAGTTCTCATCAGATCAATGCTGATCAGAAGCCCGGCTTCGGCCGGGTAGCAACATCGGCGGCCGTGCAGGTCGCCGCACAACGGCTTCTCTGGTCGCGGAGAAGTCAAACCACCGCCGCAAGGCGGTTTCCTTCAAGCAAGAGTGAGTAACGCAAATGTCCGAACACACCATCACGGCCGCGGGCCGCAAAGACGAGGGTAAAGGTGCGAGCCGCCGCCTGCGTCATGCGGGCCTGATTCCGGCCGTTGTTTACGGCGGTGAAGCCGCGCCCCAGAGCATCCAGCTCGAACACGAGAAGACCTGGGTCATCAGCCAGCACGAGTGGTTCTACTCGTCGATCATCGACCTGACCGTCGACGGCAAGGTCGAGCAGGTTCTGCTGCGCGACCTCCAGCGCCATCCGTTCAAGCAGATCATCATGCACATCGATTTCCAGCGCGTCGACGCGGGCAAGATGCTGCGTACTTCCGTGCCGCTGCACTTCCTGAACGAAGATGTCTCGCCGGCCGGTAAAGCTGCGGAAGTCGTCGTGACCCACGAGCTGACCGAAGTGGCCATCGAGTGCCTGCCGAAGGATCTGCCGGAGTTCATCGAGGTCGATCTGTCGGCGTTGACGCTCGGCGCGATTATCCACTTGTCCGAACTGAAGCTCCCGAATGGCGTGTCGATTCCGGAACTGAAGCTGGGCAAAGAGCATGACCTCGCGGTTGTCATCGCCCGTCACGGCCGCGTCGAAGCGGAGCCGGAAGCGGCGCCTGCAGCTGAAGTGCCGGCTGCCAAGGCCAAGAAAGACGACAAGTGATTGCCGCGTAACGACAATCACTGCCTGCCGCGTAGTGCGGGTTTCCGTCCGCTGCGATCTCTCCGGAGCGAGCAGCGGGTCCGGCTCCGCGCGACCGGCGACAGGGTGATATCAGCGAATGGCAGGTTTACGTCTCATCGTCGGGCTGGGCAATCCCGGTCCCGAACACATCAGAACCCGGCACAACGCCGGGTTCTGGTTTGTGGATGCGCTGGCGCAGCAGGCCGGTGTACGTTTCGGTCTCGAAAGCAAGTTGTTCGGCGAAACCGCCAAGATCGAGATCGCCGGACAGACGGTCTGGCTGCTCAAGCCGGCCACGTTCATGAATCTCAGCGGCAAGTCGGTCACTGCGGCGCTGCGCTACTGGAAGATCGAGCCGGAGGACATGCTGGTCGCCCATGACGAGCTGGATCTGCCTCCGGGCGTGGCGCGTTTCAAGTTCGACGGCGGTCACGGCGGTCAGAACGGTCTGCGCGATATCGTCCGCCTGCTGGGGCACGGCAAATTCCACCGTCTGCGGGTCGCAATCGGCCACCCGGGGCACAAGGACAAGGTCACGCCATGGGTGCTGGGTCGCCCGGGCAAGGATGACGAGATCCTGATCCATCGCGCCATCGACGATGCTATCGCGGCACTGCCGCTGGCAGTCGAAGGCAACTTCATGGATGCGATGACCCGGCTGCACACGCCGAAGTGAGCGGCGAATCCTCCAGGATCGATAAGATCGCTTTGATTTCCGAACCGCCTCGTGCGGATTCTTCGGACCACGACATCAGCGCTGCGCACGCGGCGAATGCTGACAAAAAACCACGGTGCAGCCGGACAATCCCCGGACGGGCTTGGCCAGTGAGACCTTTCATCTGAGGCAGGAAACGAAATGGGCATCAAATGCGGCATCGTCGGCCTACCGAACGTCGGTAAATCCACACTTTTCAATGCGTTGACCAAGGCGGGAATCGCTGCGGCCAACTTCCCGTTCTGCACGATCGAGCCCAACGTCGGCGTGGTGCCGGTGCCGGATCCGCGCCTGAACGCGCTCGCCGAGATCGTGAAACCGCAGAAATGCATCCCGACGGCAGTCGAGTTCGTCGACATTGCCGGTCTCGTGGCCGGCGCCGCCAGCGGCGAGGGTCTGGGCAACAAGTTCCTGGCCCATATCCGCGAAGTGGACGCGATCACCCATGTGGTCCGCTGCTTCGAGAATCCCGATGTGATTCACGTCAACAACAAGGTCGACCCGATCGCCGATATCGAAACCATCGATACCGAACTGGCGCTGGCGGATCTGGACTCGGTCGAAAAGGCCCTGCAGCGCGCCGAGCGCTCGGCCAAGACCGGCGACAAGGACGCCAAAGCCCGCGCCGAGGTGTTGGGCCGGGTCCGTGTTGGACTGGATTCGGGCAAGCCGGCGCGTGCGCTGGATCTCTCTGACGACGACCGGCTGGCGGTTCGCGACCTGTTCCTGCTGACGCTCAAGCCGGTGATGTACGTCGCCAACGTGCTGGAAGACGGGTTCGAGAACAACCCGCATCTGGACGCCGTGCGTGCGCGTGCCGTGGAGGAGGGCGCCGAAGTGGTGCCGGTCTCGGCCGCCATCGAGGAAGAACTCAGCCAGCTCGACGACGCCGATCGCGATACGTTCCTCGCCGATCTGGGGCTCGAAGAGCCGGGCCTGAACCGTGTGATCCGTGCCGCCTACAAGCTGTTGGGCCTGCAGACCTATTTCACCGCCGGTGTGAAGGAAGTCCGCGCGTGGACGGTCAAGGGCGGTTCCACAGCACCGCAGGCTGCGGCGGTGATCCACACCGATTTCGAGAAAGGCTTCATTCGCGCCGAAACCATTGGTTACGACGATTTCATCAAATATCGCGGCGAATCCGGTGCCCGTGATGCCGGCCGCCTGCGTCTGGAAGGCAAGGAATACCGGGTGCAGGAAGGCGACGTGCTGCATTTCCGCTTCAACGTCTGAGTCCTGCTGCAGCGCATCTCGGCGCGATTGCCCGGTTCTGGATAAACAAAGGCCCTCCCGTTGCCGGGAGGGCCTTTCCGCATCATGGGGGAGGCGGGTCGCTATGGGAGCAGCGGGTCGCTGCAGGCCATGCGATCGCTGCCGCCACAGCAGCAAACGCGGATGGCACGTCCTTGTGCCGCAAAACCGTATGGTCGGCGCGCCCTTATCGCGGGCTGCCGCCGAACGCGTAGCTGAAGTTCACGTAGATGCTGCGACCCACCGAGTCGAACCACGACGTGTCGTAGTACGGGTAGGCGGTGTAGCTGCGGTCTTTCGGAGGCAGTTTGTCGAACAGGTTGTTCACGGCCAGCGACAGTTGCATCGCATCGTTGAAGCGGTAGCCGGCGGCGAGGTTGTAGCGCCAGGTGGCGCCGATCCACGCGCTGCGGCCGTCTTCCGGGTCGTAGACCTGGTCAGCGGAATCGGAATTCGGCAGTTTGCCGAGGCGTTCACCGTGCAGGCTTGCCGACCAGCGGTCGAGCGACCAGCCGAGGGTGGCGCTGGTCTTGGTCTTGGGAATGTCGAAGCCGCTGTTCACCGCGAACTGGTTTTCGACCGGGTCGCCGTTGTACTGCTGGAAGTCGTGCCTGCGGACCCAGCTGTGGTTGGCGCCGAGACGGAAATCACCGAACCGGGTCGCCATCTTGTAGTGCGCGCTCAGATCGACGCCGCTGGTGTTTTCGCGGGCGACATTGATCGGGTTGACGTAAATGCCGTACAGATCGCCGGAGACCCGGGTGATCCGGGCCAGAGCATCGACACAGGTCGGCGATGCCGGATCGAGATCGCCCAGGCGGCAACTGGCTTCGTCGCGCAGGATCGCGTCCACGCTCATGTCCTGCACCTGGTCGCGCATGCGGATGTCGAAGTAGTCCAGCGACAGGTCGAAATCGGCGGTGGGCGACCAGACCAGACCCGCCGTCCACGACGTGCTGGTCTCGGGATCGAGCTTGCGATTGCCTTCGCGGGTACGGATCAGGTTTTCGTCGTAATCGGAGCAGTCGCTGGCACCCGGATCGTCGCTGAGGCAGGTGTAGTAGTCGATGCCGGAGGTTTCGTCGTTGCCGAGCCCGGCATAGACGTAATGCAGGTCGGCGGCACGGAATGCGGTGCCGTACGAACCGCGCACCAGCAGCGAGTCCAGCGGGCGCCATTCCAGGCCGGTGCTCCAGGTGAACTTGCCGACGGTGTTGCCGGAATAGCGGTACTGGTCGTAACGGCCGGCCAGACTGAGGTTTACGGTCCGGTGAAGCGGCGCGCGCAGTTCGCCGGCCAACGCCCAGCGGTTGCGGCTACCGTGACCGTCCGAATCCTTCCAGCTGTAGTAGTAGTACTGCGTCGCCAGCGGATCGGGATTGAGGTCGTAGGACTGGTTGCCGAATTCGACGACACCGGCGAAGCCGACCGGGCCGGTTGGGAGGGTGAACAGATCCGCGTTGTTCAAGGTCAGCGACAGCGTGTCGGTGCGCGACTGCGGATGGTACGTGGTGCGCGCAGCGATCGAATCGTATTCCTGACGGGTCAGCGGCGTGTAGAGCCGTGCGGGATCGGCGTTGAAGATCGGGAAACCGTCGGGGTCCACGCCCAATTGCGGCCCGAGAAACAGATCGTTGGCGCGGGCGGCCACGATCTGCGGCCAGCCGATGGTGGCCTTGTACTGTGAATGGCTCAGCGCGGCTTCGTAGTCCCAGTTCTCGGCAAGCGTGCCGGCGAAACCGGTGGCCACGCTGAAGGTCTTCTGGGTGTTGCGGATCATGCCGCGACCCAGGCCGCCCATTTCTTCCGGCGAAAACTGGCGCTGCCAGTATTCGACCTGGCCGGTGGCCTGGTTGAAGAAGTAGCCGTCCTCGTTGCCGTCAGGTGCCTGATAGCTCCACTGGGTCACGTCGCGGAACAGGCCGAGCTTGTGATAGCCCAACTGCACGTCGGCGAACCACTGCATGCCGTTGGCCAGTTGATAGTTGAATGTGCCGTAGGCATTGATGCCTTTGCGTTCGCTGACGACGGTGCCGTAGCCGATCGACTCGGTGCTGCCGCAGTAATAACCATCGTCGCCGCCCACGCCGAAACCGGGCCGTGTGCTGTAGCCGGTGCTGCCGCGATTGAGATGGGACAACCTATCGCAGGTCGCTAGGCCCGGGTCGAGATATTCGTCGTCGTAATTGGTGCGCAGGAAGGCGCGCCGCGCCGTCTGCGAACGCGCCGTGGGGCCGTCGAGCGTCGAGTCCTGGAGACTGCGTTCATAGGCCCACAGTGGGCGCTGGTTCTGCAGTTCGGCGCCGAATACGGCGCTGAACTCGCCGCGCGTGATGCCCGAAGTGATGCTGAGGTCGTAAGACTCTCCGCCACCACGGCTGGTGTCGCCATAGCGCAGGTTGACGGTGGTGCCGTCGGCCTGTTTTTTCAGGATGAAATTGACCACGCCTGAGATGGCGTCGGAACCGTACACCGCCGAGGCGCTGCCGGTGAGCACTTCAACCCGGTCGACCATGCCCAGTGGGATGTTCGAAATATCGGTGAAATTGCTGCGGCCCTGGAATGGCATGGGGAAGTCGGCGATGCGGCGGCCATTGACCAGCACGAGGGTGTGGTTCGGGCCGAGGCCGCGCAGATCGACCTGCTGTGCGCCGGGCGAGAAATCGGCACCGCTTGCCGATTGCTGGCTCTGGGTTTCACCGCTGTTCTGGGTGATCGAGCGCAGGACTTCAGGCACGGAAGTGAAGCCGCCCGCCTGAATGTCGCGCGCGTTGATCACGGTGATCGGCGCGGGGCCTTCGATCTGGGTACGCGGGATGCGCGAGCCAGTGACCTGCACGCTTTCCAGTTCTTCGGGCTGCATCGCTGCGGCAGGCGGGGGTTCCGCGCCACCGGAGGGCTCGTCCTGTGCAGGTGTGCTCGGCGCACGTTTCGGTGTGTCGCGTTTGACGATGACGACGGCGCCCGATGACGGGTCGCGGCGCGAGACGAAACCGCTGTCGCGCAACAGGCCTTCCAGCGCGGCGTCGGTAGTGGGGGCGCTCTGCACGCCGCGGGTGCGCAGACCCTTGAGTTGATCGGAGCGATAGACCAGTTGCGTGCCGGACTGCCGGGCCAAGGTGTCGAGCGCGGAGCGCAGCTCGCCTGCTGGCACGGTGATCGGGCCGGAGCTGCCCTGCGCATGCGCTTGCAGCGCTGCCGTGCAGGCCACACTCAACAACATCAGGCGTAATGGTCTGATCATTCGTAATCCCCATGGATGCATTCGGCCCGCGGAACGCGGGCTACCCGAGAGAACCAAGACGAGTGAGCCCGGAAAATCCCCACCCGCCGTCCCCGTCGCCAACGTCGTCGGTCCACTGTCGTCAGTCGCTGTGCAGCACGATGATCTCGCCGCGCCGTTCGGCGCGGATGCCGAAGCCTTGTTCCAGGAGGCGGACGAAGCCCTCCACGTTCGACCATCGGAAGCTGCCGCCGATGCGCAGGATCGCGGTATCGGTGTCGCCCATCAGCAAGGTCTGGCCGCTGTAACGATTGAACTCGGCCGCGACTTCGGCCAGCGGCGTGTCGTTGAAATGCAGGTAGCCGCTGCGCCAATCCAGCGTCTGTTCGGCGTCGGCGACGGTTCCGGCACGGACCAGGACGCCATTGCTGGTGGCGAGGGCGCTGCTGCCGGCTGGGAGCAGGGTGACCGGGGCGATGGGCTGCCATGTGGCGTGGGTCGACTCCAGCCGGACCAGGCCTTCGGTCACCACGACGCGCAGGTCGGGGCCGTTGCG
>JBGSID010000039.1:0-101151 GCA_041751895.1 Lysobacteraceae bacterium
GGCGCGCCTGTCGCGCGGACGCCTCCGGCCCCAGTCCAGTGCTGCGGTCCACCGAAACGTGGATCACATCGAACGCGATGCCCAGGTCGGCGCAGACTCGGGCGCAGTGTGCTGCCCAATCGTCGGCTTCGGCATGCAGACCATGATGGACATGCAGTGCGCGCAGGCCTCGCCGTCGGATGTCCGGGTCGCGGGCCAGCAAGTGGAGCAGGGTGATGGAGTCGAGGCCGCCGCTGACACCGACCAGCACCGCTGACGGCGTTTTCTGTGGAATCAAGCGGATGGCTTGGGTGTCGGGCATCCGGCCATGCTAACGGCAGTCGTCGCCCTCGGGCAGGCAGGCGCGGTGATCATTCAGAAGGAGGGCGGTCGTTCAGTTGGAACTCGCAGCGGCTTCCCGCGTGGCGACGTCGATCCATTCGCGCTGTTCGCGCTGGTAATACTTCGGCGCCACCCGCGAGCGCTTCAGTACAGTATTGAAGACATCGGAAGCCTGCGCCGTTCGGCCCTCGCGCTTGAGCAGCAGCCCGAAGCGCACGCGAGCTTCTTCACCGGGAAACCCTTCCGCCAGCGATTCGTATTCATGGATCGCCGCAGGAATGTCGCCCAATGCCTCCAGACAACGGGCGTAGAGCAGATGACCATCACTGGAGCGGAAGTCAGGGTTCGCCGCGATCAGGGCATCAAGGGTCTGCCGCGCTTCGGCGTGCAGATTCAGCGCGAATTGCGATCTCGCCAGGCCAAGCATCAGATCGGGATCAGTCTGGTAGAGCCCGCGCAGACCGGAGCGATAGAGTTCCGCCGCCTGTTGGTAGTCGCCGCTGTTGTAGCTCTCCTGCGCCAGCCGCCGGCGGTTGTCGAGGGTGTCGGCGACATCGAGCTGGCGGGTGGCCTCGCGTTTGCGGCGCTCCGGGTCAATGCGGTCCCGCGCACCGGTCAGCGCGCGTCGTGCGGTGCGGCTTTGCCCCAGACCCGGCAGGACCTCCGCGAACAGATAAACCGCGATTGCGACGTAGGAACCGATCAGCAACAGGAAGATCCAGTACATCGGCCGGCCGGTCCGCACCACATGCACCGCACAACCGATCTGCAGCAGTGCGGAAAGAATGAATAATGGATGCATCGACAGCGCCCCCTGGCAGGTCTGGCTGTCGCCAGGAATCGCGGAAGTGTAGTGATGGTGGTCTACCTCCTCAAGCAGGTGGCGGCTTGCTGGCGACGTGGACATGAGCGTGATCAACCCTGCTATGGTTTTCACCGCCGCGCCCACGGGCCTGCCACGATCCGCCTGCGGCCATCATCATTGCGTTTCGGGATATCACGTCGAGAGTGCCATGCAAGCCCATCACACCATCGCCCTTCCGCCGTTGCCATCGCTGTCGGACGAAGAACGCATTGCCGCCGCACGCGCCTTCGCCGAGGACCTCGGCCGTCGCCGCACCGTGCGTGAATACGCGCCGACCCCGGTGCCACGTGAAGTGATCGAACAATGCCTGCGTGCCGCAGGGTCGGCGCCCAGTGGCGCCAATCAACAGCCATGGCGATTTGTCGCGGTGCAGGACGCCGCGATCAAGTGCCGCATCCGTGAAGCCGCCGAGGCCGAAGAGCGCGAGTTCTACGAGCACCGCGCCCCGGAAGAATGGCTGAATGCGCTGTCGCATCTCGGCACCGATGCCGACAAGCCCTTCCTCGAAACCGCGCCCTGGCTGATCGCTATCTTCTACGAACGCTTCGCCTTCGACGGCGAAGGCAACAAGGTCAAGCGCTACTATCCCCACGAATCGGTGGGCATCGCCAGCGGCATGCTGATTGCCGCGCTGCATCGCGCCGGACTCGCGACGCTGACCCACACCCCGAGCCCGATGGGGTTTCTGAACGACATCCTGGGGCGGCCGAAAAACGAAATGGCCTATCTGCTGCTGGTCGTCGGCCACCCTGAGGAGGGCTGCCGGGTGCCGGATATCCAGCGGCTACCGCTCGAAGACTATGCGAGTTTTCTCTGATGTCGGAGCATGCTGTGGATTGGGCGTTCGAGACGGGGCGCATCGATGCGCGGCTGGTCGACGACCGGGACCGCGCGCTGTATCTGGCGCTCAATACCGATCCGGCCGTGATGGCGCATATCGGTCCGGCGCTGGACGAGGCGGACGCCAACGCCAAGTTTGAAAAAGTCTGTGGTTACAACGCGGAATGGCCTTTGAGGGCAAGGTATTGGCAACTGTCCGACAGGCGCTCAGGCGATGTCATCGGTGTGTTGTCCGTCATCCGCGATGCTTCGGATGCGGCAAGGATCGAACTCGGGATGATGTTCTTGCCGACAAGCCAAAGTGCCGGATACGCCGCGCACATCACCCGGGAGATCCTCGATCGTCTGTTCGACGATGGCTGGGCACTGGGCATCGAAACCGTCGTCGCCCGTCATGCCCCCACCAACGACCGGGTTTCCCGCCTCGGCGTCACCCTGGGTTTCGAGCATGTCGCTGCTGGAAGCCAGACACTGAACGAGTGGCGGATGCGGAAGGCGCAATGGCTGGCACAACGAACCGTCTGACCCACGCAGTCGCGATGCGGGCGGCGCCTTCACACGAGAATTGAATGACATGAGCAAGCAAGGGAGTTTCGTCGCGGTCGGCCTGGGCATGATGCTCGGTGCCCATTTGAGCCCACGATCACGCAGCGAGATCGAGCAGGCGGATGTCGTCTTCGGCCTGGTGTCGGACGCCATCGTCGAACTGTGGCTGCAGGAGATGCGTCCCGGCGTGCGCAGCCTGCAACCGTTCTATGCCGAAGGCAAACCGCGGACCGACAGCTATCGCGAAATGATCGAAGCCATGATGACGGAGGTCCGCGCTGGCCATCGGGTCTGCGGGGTGTTCTATGGCCATCCCGGCGTCTTCGCCCAAGTGCCGCACCATACGATCGCCCAAGCCCGCACTGAAGGCTTTTATGCCGAAATGCAGCCCGGGATTTCAGCCGAGGATTGTCTCTTCGCCGATTTGGGCATCGACCCCGGGACCTATGGCTGCCAGCACCATGAGACCAGTCAGATGATGTTCTATCGCCGCAGGATCGATCCATCGGCCTATCTGATCCTGTGGCAGATCGTACTTGCCGGTGATCGGTCGCTGGCACGATATGGCACCGGCGAGCCGTATCGCCGTCTGCTGCTGGAACTGCTGGTCGAGCAGGGCTATCCGCCCGAGCACGAAGTCATTGTCTACGAAGCAGCCACGCTTCCCATTGCTTCGCCTCGGATGGAATACATGCCCCTGTCCGGTCTGGTGACAGCGGAGCTGCGGCTGCAGAGTACCCTCGTGCTGCCGCCGGCGCGGCCCATGGAACGCAATCAGGTCATGCTTCAGCGCCTTGCCGAGCTCGATGCGATTGACACGACAGAACCGGGCTGACGCTACTGCAGCAAACTGGACTGCTGGCTTGCCGGTGTTTTTTGGGGATCAGGTGCGGATGTCATTCAGTTTCAGAAGCGATTGATATGAATGGGTTTTACGCATAGTCTGCAGGCGCGGTCACGGTATGAACGTTAAGTGGTTTGGGGAAAGCCAGTCATTAACATGTGGTTAAAAGTGTCCGTGCCCGCTTCCAATGAAACGAATCTGGCCGACGAACGGTGGATTACGCGTTAAAACTTTCGAGCACAATGGGGGAATACATGTCGAATGTGATGCAGTTTCTTGAGTCAATGGGTGCCAACGCCGCGATGGCACGCATGAGCGCCGCCGAGTATTCCGCCGCAATTGCGGGTCTGGATGCAGATGAGGCATCCCGCGAGGCATTGAACCTTCGCGATCATTCGAAGTTGAACGGGTTGTTGAAGGGTCGGCCGTTCATGATGTGCATGGTCGCCGCCCCCTCAGAAAGTCCTCAGGAAAGTGAAGACGTACCTGGTGAAGGCGAGAGCGAAGGCGACGAAGAGCAAAAGCTGGGCGAATAAGTGTGCTGTCGTCAATAACAGGGTGAGGTATTCAATGCAGTGGAAGCTAGGGATTGCACTTATTGTTTTTCTGTCGGTAGGGACGATAGGCTTCGCGTGCGCGCAGGAGTCCTACGATACCTTGCTGCAAAGGGCTGACACTGCACGAAGTTCGGAACCCAAGCGTTTCATGGAGCTGATGGATCAGCTCCGAGCCGACACCGGAAAAAGGACCCGGCTCCAAAAACAGCAGTTCCAATATCTTGAAGCCTACCGGATTGGTATCTACGGCGACGAACCCGCCCGTGGTGCCGATATCGCCAAGGTGCTTTTCAAAGAAGCAAAGGATCCCAGCCTGAAATATCGGGCTGGCGGTCTTGTCGCGAGTTTTTCCGCAATCAGCCGTGATCTGAGTACGGGTCTGACGTACCTCCAGACCACAATGGACATGCGGAAAAGTGTCCCCGACAAGGCGATCCGTCACGAGGGTATGGCGAATGGCGCCCTGCTCTATGCCGAGATCGGTCAGCACAGGATGGCGTTGAGTTACGTGGCAGAGGTGCTGGCTGACAAGCCGAATGAAAGAATGCAATGCATCGCAGGCCATCATCAGTTGGTTTCCCAATTCGAGTTGGGGCTGCTTCCGACAGACAACGCTCGTATTGAAGCCGTCATCAATCAGTGTTCGGTACTCAATGAGCGTATTGCCGCCAACATCGCCCGTGCGGTGCTGGCGAAGAAGCTTGCCGCAGATGGTCTTGCCGAAAAGGCGGTTGCGCTGCTCGAAGCAAAGCTTCCCGAAGTCGAGGCTACCCATTACCCGCGACTGATCGCAGGCACCCACGCGCTCATTGCGGATCTGAAGCTCAAGCTTGGCGATTCAAAGTCGGCAGAGACGCACGCCAACATCACGGTTTCGATGGGTGAGCAGATTCGCTCGTCGGCAACGTTGGTCAGTGCCTACAACACTCTTTACAAGATTGCCTCTGCACGTGAAAAGCAGTCGGTGGCACTCGAGTTGTACAAGCGTTATGCCGAGTCTGAAATCGCGCATCTCAATGATGTCAAAGCGAAAGAGTTGGCCTATGAAATTGTGCTCCAGCAAGCGGAGCAGAAGAACAAGGAACTCGAGTTGCTCCAACGCAAGCTTGAGGTGTCGCGTTTGGAGCAGACCCTTGAGCGCGAGAGTGCACAGAAGGCGCGTCTGGCGATGGTGTTCCTGATGCTGGTGCTCGCCGGTATCGTGTTCTGGGCGATCCAGGTCAAGCGTCACCAGGGGCAACTGCAGCGCTTGGCGCAGACCGATACCTTGACCGGGCTGGGCAATCGTCACTTCTTCACCGAAAAATCCGAGCGCTCGCTGATCGATGCTGCACGCGCAGGCGAATCGGCGGCGCTGGTGATGTTCGATCTCGATCACTTCAAGGCAATCAACGACACCTACGGTCACGGCGCTGGCGACTGGGTACTGAAGCAGGTCGGCAAGACCTGCTCCGCCCATTGCCGCAAGATCGATTACCTCGGCCGCATTGGCGGTGAGGAATTCGCTGTGCTCCTGCGTGGTTTCGATCTGACCGCTGCGGCACGGATGGCCGAGGATTGCCGGTCGCAGCTCGCACAGATCGATACCCGTGAATGCGGTTATTCGTTTGTGGTCACCGCCAGCTTCGGCGTCAGCTCGAGCGCGCAGTCGGGTTATGACCTGTCGCGCCTGCTGTCGCATGCCGATCAGATGCTGTATCGCGCAAAGAACGAGGGCCGTAACCGTGTCTGTGCGTATACCGCCGAGACGGCGGCGGACAACAAGTCGCCCAAGCGCTCGCCGACGCTGAGCGTCGTCAGTAGCTGATCATTCCACGCGGGGCGAAGCTTCCCGGATATCCTCCTCCGGCTGTTTCAACAACCGGAGGGCGGTGATCCGGCAATGCGGGGTAGTGGCTCTGTCCTGCAAGCATCGCCGGATGGCACCGCCAACGATATTTCTGATGTCCGTGGGCGGCCGTAGGCGGCGCATGTCTTTTGTCGCTTCCGTTCAGGAGCTGCAGTTGCCTTCAGAAGTGGACACCATCGCCGTATTGGACATGCCTGGGCATCAGCTGGCCGCATTACAGCAGGCCTATGCTTCTCCTCCACGCGCCTATCACCACTTCGGCCATGTCAGGGAAGTCCTCGCTCACTATCGCGACGTGGCTGATGGGCCCGGTTGGCAGCAACCTCTCGAGGTTCTGTATGCCGTCCTGTATCACGATGCCGTGTACGTTCCCGGCCGCAGCGACAATGAGGCGGAATCCGCGCGCCTTGCGGTCGACCATCTCACGAGATGGCAATCTGACGGTCGCGTTGATCCAGCAAGGGTTTCCGAATTGATCCTGCTTACCGCGCGTCACGGCAGCCTGGGTGCCGACGACTTCGGTCAGACAGGCGTGGCTGAGGACACCCGGCGTTTCCTCGATTGCGACATGGCGATCCTCGGGGGGGTGCCCGAAGCGTTCGCAGAATACGACCGGGCCATCGCCGAAGAATATGCGGCGGTACCGCGCTGGCTGTATGGCCTCAAGCGCCGACAGTTCTTCAGGAAACTGCTGCGTTCCGAGCGTATTTTCCTCAGCGACTTTTTTCGGGACAGATTCGAATTGCAGGCGCGACGGAATATTCAGGCGATGCTGTGACGCTGGCGTTGTCTTGCTACGGCCGAGGAGATTCCGTGCTTGGAGCCGTGGCAGCGCAAAGCCGTTAAAATCTGTCGATGATCAAGAATATCGCTGCTTATTGCTTCGTCAGGGTCGTGGACCCGCATGCGCTGGCCGCGCGCATGCGAGCGGATGCGGAGACGCGCGCACTGCGAGGGACGGTTCTGGTGGCAGGAGAGGGCATCAACCTGTTTCTGGCCGGTGTCGCGGAATCGATCGATGATTTCCTCGCCGATTTGCGCGCGGATGAACGGTTCTCGGCATTGCAGGTCAAGGTCAGCGAGTCGACGGACGTGCCATTTACGAGGCTGAAGGTGAAGGTGAAGCCGGAGATCATCGCGTTCCGGCAATCGGACTCTTCGCCGGAGAATGGGCGTGCGCCTGAAGTCTCTGCACAACAGCTTGCACGATGGATCGAACGAGGTGCCGACGACAATGGACGCCGACTGGTCCTGCTCGATACCCGCAACCGTGAAGAAGTCGAGTACGGCACGTTCGAAGATGCGATGGTGCTGCCGATCGACAATTTCACCGAGTTGCCCGAGGCGGTGCTTGAGCGTCGAGATTCACTGTCCGATGCCACGGTGGTCAGTTTCTGCACCGGCGGCATCCGCTGCGAGAAGGCGGCGCTGTGGATGCGCGCGCAGGGCATGGACAATGTGTTGCAGCTGGATGGCGGCATCCTCGGTTATTTTGAAGCGGTCGGCGGCCTCGGCTATCGCGGCGCCTGTTTCGTTTTTGATGACAGGATTGCGCTCGATCCCGCGCTGACCCCCATTCCAGAGAGCATCGCGTCAGAATCGAGCGCAGGTGCGGGCGTCACGCAGCCGCAGCTCACACAAGCAACAGGAGAACGTATCAATGGCTGAAATGAGCTGGATCGGCCTTGTATTGGCCTTCGTTGCGGCCTACTTCGCCATCGTCGTGGTGAAGTTCATCTTCAAATTGCTTTGGTGGAGCGCGGTACTTTTTGGCGCGTATTGGTATTTTGCGCCGATGCTGGGTTTGCCCCGACCTTTCGGTTGAGCGCGATACTGAAGTAATCGAAAAAAGTGCTTCAGAGCGACGTTGCTTCGGTGCGCATGACCGGATACAAGCCGAATCGTTCGTCCCAGGCGGTATGCAGCCTGTAGAAGTATTCCAGTCGCGCCTGAGGATCGGACGCGAATGCCGCGTCGTCTTTCAATTTGCGTTCGAAGCGCTCACGCAGCGCAGGGCCGCGTGAAAGCATGTCCTGCGCCACCTCTTCGGCAACGTAATCTTCCATGTACTCCTTGCGCTCGAAGGCGTTGTTGAAATAACCCCAGGCCAACAGCGAGTCCGGCGAAAGCGGTTCGAGCAATGTCATGACCAGTTGCGCTTTCGGCTGTGCGATCGGCACGTACAGTGCGCCGATGCCGAGCGCCTGTGTCTCGTTTTTCCATTCGCCTTCGACGGTCAGCCGCTGATGGCTTTCCAGTGAGCCAGGTGCAAAGGTCGGAGTTTCATCGCGGAATGCTTCGACGGTCATATCGCCAAGAGCACGGTCGATGCGCTCGAATGCGATCCCATGCTGGCGCAGTTTCTCGCCTACGGTCTTTGCATATGCGGCGGGGACCAGATAGCCGCCCTTCGGGGCGACGACGCTGATATCGGGAACAATCTCATCCCGCAGCGGCAGCTTCCAGATCTGCGGGCTGTGGTCGTCATAACGGGTCATCAGTGCGCCCGATATCTCCGAGGCCGTGCGGGTGTAGGCGTAGCCGCGGAAATCGATCACCCGGACCTTTTCGGTTGCCTTCCAGGTGATCGGCACCGACTGGCCGCCCAACTGGCCTGCGCGCATGTCGGCCTGCAGTGCGAGCTTGCGCCAATCCGCGCCGTGTTTCGCCGCAAGTTCGAGCACGGCGATCACGGCATTGCGTGTGATTCGCACGCGGGTCGGGTAGTCCTTCCACGAATGGGTTTCGACCAGCATCGCCAAGCGGTTGCGCAGTTGGAAATAGCCAGTCGAAAAGCGTGGCGACGCCACGCCGTCGATGAAGCCAGAAGCCGGGTTGTCGTTCTCGACGAACGACGGATAGAACGGAAGCGGTAGCGACCCCTGCTTGCGCAGCGCCGCCAGCGTCCCGTCGCGCAGACTCAGGCCTGCCGCGCGCAGCGCTTCGTCACCGGCATGCAACGGTTCGACCTGGATCGACACGTCATGCTCGAATTTGGCGCCGTCGGTGACGTGCAGGTCGATCGTTGCGATCGGATCCCATGCGTTCTCCAGCGCCAGCATGGCCTGCATTTCAGGCGCGTCGGCCTTGACGTAGTCGCGGTTGAGATTGAAGTTCTGTGCAGTGACGCGCCAGCCCATCGCTTCTGGCCCGACCTGATTCGGCCGGTTCCATGCACCGAAGCGTTCGTGACCGTCGGCATTGAAGACAGGTACGAAAATCACGACCAACTTGTCGAGTGCGTCGCGCGAGGTTTTTCCGTCGAGCACTTCGCGCAGTGCGAGAAACCCTGCGTCTTTACCGTCGATTTCACCGGCATGAATACCGCCCTGGATCAGCACGACCGGCAGGCCTTCCGCACGTGCCTGTTCCGGCGTGCGTGCGCCGGTGCGGGTGACGATCAGGGCTTTCATCGGCCGCCCTTCCGGCGTGGTGCCGAAGTCGATGCACCGCACGGCATCGGGATAGCGTTCCGCATACGTGCCACACAGGGCGATCACTTCGTCATAGCGGCCGGTACGCAGGTAGCCGCTGCGCTCGGCGACAGTCGTGAGGTCTGTCGCGGCCTGCGCGTGGGAGATGTGAATCGACAGGAGCGAAACGAGCAGCAGGGCAATGCGCATGGCAGCGGGTCGGCGATTAGACGGTTGCCCATTCTGCCGCCAATCGCGGCACTGCGCGCAGTCGCGGCACGTGCGGATTGCATGCGAAAATGCGGGTTCGCCTCCTGGAGCCGCCATGAATACCGCGAATTACACGCTTTATTACTCCCCGGGCGCCGCCAGTCTGGTGGTGCACTGGTTGTTGCTCGAAGTGGATGCGCCGCATACGTTGGCGCTCGTCGATACCGCATCGGGCGCGCAGAAACGTCCGGAATATCTGGCCTTGAATCCGAGCGGTGTGGTGCCGACTCTGGTGATCGACGGGGCGCCACACTACGAAGCTGCAGCGCTGATCACCCATCTGGGCGATGCGTTCCCGGCATCGGGGTTGATGCCATCGCTGGCGGATCCGAAGCGCAGTGATCACACCCAATGGATGTTCAACCTCGCGAACATGGTGCAGCCGCTGTTCCGGCAGTGGTGGTATCCGCATGAGCCCGCTGGCGAGGCGCATGCCGATGCCGTGCGTGCCTGCGTGGCGCCGCGGATCGAAGCGCAGTGGCAACGCATCGATGAGCACTTGGCCGCGCACGGTCCCTATCTGCTGGGAGACGCGCTCAGCGTCGTTGATTTCTATCTGGTGATGCTGATGCGCTGGTCGCGCAGCATGCCAAAGCCGGCGACCGAGTGGCCACATCTTGCTGCGCTGGCAGCCCGACTGAAGGCACGGCCTTCGTTCGCGCGTCTGTATGAGCGTGAAGGTTTGACTGAATGGGCGTGATGTTGCGCGGCATGGCCGCGCTCTTCTGCGTGGTCATGCTGACAGGCGCCGGCGCCGGGATCGGGACGCCTGAGGCGACATCGAAAGCGAGCGTTCCGCTGTCGCCGGCCGAGATTGTCGACGGCGTATCCCTGGCGGATTGGACCGCTCGTTGGTGGCAGTGGGTACTCGCTTTCCCACCCGGAATGCAGCCCTATATGGATCGCGATGGCAGCCTGTGCACGGATGGCCAGCGCGGGCCGGTCTGGTTTCTGGCCGGCACCGACGGCCACTTCGATGCGCAGCGCACGTGCCGCATGCCTGAAGAAAAATCTCTGTTGGTGCCGCTGATCAACATGATTCATTTCGGCCGGATCTCGGAGAAGGATGCGCTCAGCTGCGAGCATCTCCAGGCCGAAATCGCCCTCAACAACCACCATCTCAGCAGCGCGGTCGCGGTGCTCGATGGCAAGCTGCTCGAAGCAGGCAAGATCATGCGATTGCGCACGGCGCGCTGTTTCGACCCCTACGGTCAAGACCATCCCGGTGAAGCTCATGATGCCGACGACCAGACATCATCATCCGGGACCCATGCCGCCGCCGATGGCTATTGGCTGCCACCGCTGCCCGCCGGGCGCCATACCCTGAGCATCGGCGCGAACTACGCGGTCCCGGGCGATGCCGGCTATGGCAGCATGGTGCAGAACTTCCAATACGAACTCGACGTCGGCGAGCCGATGATCTGAGTCGTCCACGTCATCCGCAACCCCAACTGGAGCCCCGATGAGCCGCCAGAACACCGTCCGCGAATCCGACCCGACCGCCAGACTGCCGCGTCAGATTCCCTACATCATCGGCAACGAGGCCTGCGAGCGTTTCAGCTTCTACGGCATGCGCAACATCCTCGTGCAATTCCTGATCAGCAGCGTGATCCTCGCCTATCTGCCTGAAGGCGAGCGCGAGGGCATGGCCAAGGAGGTCTTTCACAGCTTCGTCATCGGCGTCTATTTCTTTCCGCTACTCGGCGGCTGGTTGTCCGACCGTTTCTTCGGCAAATACAACACGATTCTCTGGTTTTCCCTGCTGTATTGCGTCGGTCAGGCCTGTCTGGCGATCTTTGATGGCAACAGGACCGGTTTCTATACCGGCTTGCTGCTGATCGCGTTGGGGTCCGGTGGCATCAAACCGCTGGTGTCGTCGTTCGTGGGCGATCAATTCACCCAGTCGAACAAGCATCTGGCCAAGATCGTCTACGACGCGTTCTACTGGACGATCAATTTCGGTTCGTTCTTCGCATCGCTGTTGATGCCGATCCTCTTGCGGAGCTATGGCCCATCGATTGCGTTCGGCGTGCCCGGCATCTTGATGTTCATCGCGACCGTAATTTTCTGGATGGGGCGCCACAAGTACGCGCACATTCCCCCGGCGCAGTACGACCCGGATGCATTCATGCGCGTGGTCATGACCGCGTTGCGCGGCGGCAATGCCGGCCGGAAAGGAGTCGGGACCGTGGTTGCGATGGCGGGTGTCGCGATCTCGATCGGTTTGTTGTCGGGATGGGGGTTGTCACCGGTCTGGTGGCCGGAAGGGCTGCATTTCGTGACCACATTCTGTCTGGCGCTGGGCGCGATCCTGCTGCTCGGCGGCATCGGCACTTCCATGCAGTTGGAGCAGGCGCGCGGTGCGCACCCGGATGAAGCCGTCGATGGCGTGCGTGCGGTCCTGCGCATCCTGATCATCTTCGCGATTGTCAGCCCGTTCTGGTCATTGTTTGACCAGAAAGCGTCGACCTGGGTGCTGCAGGGCAAGTCCATGGCGATGCCCGATGATCTCTGGTGGTGGCCGAGTTGGTTGGTGAAAGAGGCCGGCCAGGTGCAGGCGCTGAACCCGCTGCTGGTCATGGTCTTGATCCCATTCAATAACCTGGTGCTGTATCCGGTGCTGACGCGGCTTGGCTTCAAGGTGACTGCACTGCGCCGGATGGGAGCCGGGATCGCGTTCTCTGGCCTCGCCTGGGTGTTCGCAGGCGTGATCCAGCTGTGGATCGACGGTGGTGACCCGGTCTCGCTGGCATGGCAGATCCTGCCGTATGCGCTGCTGACCTTCGGCGAAGTGTTGGTATCTGCGACCGGGCTGGAGTTTGCGTACAGCCAATCGCCGCCGAAGATGAAGGGCGTGATCATGAGTTTCTGGATGCTGTCGGTAACGTTCGGCAACGTATGGGTGCTGTTGACCAATGCCGCTGTGCGCAACGAGACGGCGATGGTGCAGATCGCGAATACGGGGCTGAGCGAGAACGCATTTCTGATGTTCTTCTTTGCCGCCTTCGCCTTTGCTGCGGCGCTGATTTTCGGTGCCTATACCCGGCGCTATCCGCTTCAGGATTATTACCGTGCAGCCTGATCGTATGCCGTTTTGCGAAGCGGCCCGGTTTCTTTTGGAGAGGACATGAACGGTATCGTCACAATCGCCCTGATCGCCGTGACCGCTCTGGTGTCATGGCAGGCCTGGGAACGCCCGAAACTGCTTGAACGCCTGATCCTGTGGCCGCCAGCAGTCGACCGCTACAAGCAGTTCGACCGTCTGCTCACCCATGGTTTCATCCATGCCGACGGCATGCATCTGATGTTCAACATGATCACCCTGTATTCGTTCGGGCAGGCGATGGAGCGCTACTTCACTGCGCGGATCGGGTCGGTCGGGTATCTGATGTTCTACCTGTCGGCGGTGGTCGTTGCGATTCTGCCGACATACATGCGTCACCGGCATGACAGCAGCTATCGCAGCCTGGGCGCATCAGGTGCGGTGTCGGCGGTGTTGTTCGCGTCGATCCTGCTCGACCCGTGGGCGGGGATCTATCTGTTCCTCATTCCCATCCCGGTCCCGGCCTTCGTGTTCGCTGGCCTCTATATCTGGTACACCATGTGGATGGACAAACGCGGTGGTGACAACATCAACCACAGCGCCCATTTGTGGGGGGCGCTTTACGGAATGATGTTCACGTTGCTCCTGCAACCCGCATTGGCGGGCCAGTTCCTGCGGCGGCTGGTCAGCCCCGCCTTCGGCGGAGGCTGACCAGCGCTGCCATCCGCTCAGGCCGCGAAGGCGTTTCTGCTTAACTCGCCGCCGTAGGTCTGCTGGAGACGCTTCTGGATCACGTGATCGAGCAGTTGGAACTCACGACTTGTCGTTTCGCCCAGACGGGCGAGGTCGTAGACACGGGCGACGACGATATCGTCGCTGACATTGCTAGCTGCTGGTGTTTCGGGCTGCATGCGGACTCCTTGAAAAGGTGTCGGTTACGTTGGTACGGCGGGACACTCTGCACGGGTGTTTGAAATGGATAAAGCAAACACCGTGCCAGTCTTTTCCTGTGCTTCGCTGGCCCCGAATCTGCCGCAATATGTCACCTTCGTACGCGATTCCACTGGCGCTGACCCGCTTGGGCGCGTGCTCGGGCGATCCGGATTCTGTCGTCTGCTATTTTTTCCATGAACGAAAAATTAGCGAAAAACACGTGGAATATCCCTTTATCGGGCCCCGGGAACACGGACGAGGATAAAAGTTCCCTTACCTACTTCCCAAAACCGTGACGATGTGGTGTATGGTGCGCGTACTGTTCCAAGCGGGATCACGGTACATCGTGGCCCGATGCGGTAGATCACAAGGTTGCAAGCCGGCAGCGGCCCGTCCGAATCACCTCTCCTGAGGCGTCTTGGACGGGGTTACAAACGGTCAAGCCCAGACGATCCGCTCATCGTTCGCGTTACCCCTGGCTAGACAGTCGCGGTGCCCATAAAGCCCGTGTATCCACCCAACTGTTTTGAGGAGTAACACAATCATGTCCGATCGTCAGAGTGGCACCGTCAAGTGGTTCAACGATGCCAAAGGCTACGGCTTCATCACCCCGGAAAGCGGCCAGGACCTTTTCGTCCATTTCCGTTCCATCCAGGGCAACGGCTTCAAGTCGCTGAAGGAAGGCCAAGCGGTCACCTTCAAAGTTGTGCAGGGCCAGAAGGGCCTGCAGGCTGACGAAGTCCAAGCGCTCTAATCCAGCGCTGAAGAAACATGGCCCCGGGCGTTCGCGCCTGGGGTTTTTTATTGGTTCCGATGCATCCGTTATGTTGGTGTACGATCTTCCCGATGATCGGGAAGGGAGGCCCGCCATGAGTCCATCCATGTTCAAGTCACAGAATCATTTCTCAGTTTTGATCGCGGCGGCGTTGGGCGCCGTATTCCTGCTGTCTGCCTGCGACAAGCAGGACGATGCTGCTTCCCCTGCGAAGGCGGACGCCGAGCCCCAGGTCGCGGCGAAGCCTGCGCCGGCGCCTGTCGTGCTGAAGGACGTCATCGAAAACGATGCCCGCTACATCATCGGCATCAGTTATCCGCCGGAGGCTTCGAAGTATCCCGGGCTGGCTGAATCGCTGAGCCGTTACGCCGATATCGCGCGGGCTGAGCTGATGAAGGCCATCGCTGCGGTTGATCCGGATAAGCAATCGAGTCCGTACGATCTCACGCTCAATTTCACCTTGCTCGCCGAAACCGCTGATGTCGTCGCAGTGGCTGCCGATGGCAGCAGTTATACCGGTGGCGCACATAGCGGGCCGTTGGTGGCGCGCTTCGTGTGGTTGCCGAAACAGAACAAATTGCTGACCTCGGCCGGTCTCTTGGCCGACCCCCGTGGTTGGAAGCTGATTTCCGACTACAGCCGCGAGCAATTGTTCGCGACCTTGTCGCAGCGTGTGGATGCTGATGAAGTGTCAGCAGAGGATCGCGCCCAGATCATCCGTTCAGTTGGCAAGATGATCGATGAGGGCACCGACCCGTCACCCGCATCGTTCGCTGCATTCGAGCCGGTGTTGGCGCCGGATGGCAACAAACTGATGGGCCTGCGTTTCGTCTTTCCTCCGTACCAGGTCGGTCCATACATCGACGGAGTGCGTAGCGTGGAGGTGCCGACCGCCGTGTTGATCCCTTACCTTGCGCCCGAATATCGCGGCATGTTCGTCGAAGTTAAACCGCAGACGCCATCGCCTCCCACGCAAGCGGTTTTTCCGGCGACGCAATAACCACCGACGTTGGCGGGTGGCGTCAAGCCAAGTGATCACCGCTCAGGCTGATGGAAATGCGGCCGCCAGTACGGCACCACAATCGCTTTCGAGTTTCAGATCGACGAGATGGTCTGCGCGGGTCTGTCCACGATTGAGGATCGCCACGGGCGTTGCGCGCTCGTGCGCCATGCGTGCGAAACGGAACCCCGAATACACCATCAACGAGGAACCGACGACCAGCATCGCCTCGGCCGCTTCCAGTGCCGAGACGGCCTGCTGGTAACGCAAGCGCGGTACGTTCTCGCCGTAAAACACCACGTCGGGCTTCAGCATGCCGCCGCAGATCGCGCAGTGCGGCGCCTCGAATGCTGCGACGGCGGCGGGGTCGATGTCGGCATCGCCATCGGGTGCGACCGCCGATTTTCGGGGGTGCCAATCGACGTTGTTCGCCGTCATCCGAATCTGCAGTTCCGTACGTTGCGTTGCATCGCCGCAGCCGAGACAGACCACGTGGTCGAGCCGACCGTGCAGATCGATGACATCACGACTGCCGGCACGTTGATGCAGCGTGTCGACGTTCTGTGTGACCAGTGAAGTGATACGGCCCTGGCGCTCGATGATGGCCAAGGCGCGATGGCTCGCGTTCGGTACTGCAACGGAGATACTCGGCCAGCCGACGAAACTGCGCGCCCAATAGCGGTGATAGGTGGCGACGTCGCCGACGAACGCCTGATAGGTCACCGGAGGCGGGCATTTCCACGCGCCATCGGTGTCGCGATAGTCGGGAATGCCTGATGCGGTGCTGACGCCTGCGCCTGTCAGGACGAATACCCGCTCGAAACGATCAAGCCATCCGCGCAGTGCGCGGGCGTCAGTCACCGGGTCTTCCTGAGGGTTGGTCATCGAATCCGGCATGGCGGCGTGTTCATGACATCGATCTACGGGCTGGGCTGAAAACAACACCGCCCGGACTGGCCGGGCGGTGTTGAGGAACGGCAAGCGATGACGTTGGCCTTACTTGGTGGTCAAGCCCCGGCGTTCGAGCAACGGCTCGATCCACGGATCACGGCCGGTGAAGTCATGGAAGATCTTCATCGCGTCCTGACTGCCGCCCTGCGAGAGCAACGTGGCCCGGAAATGATCGCCGTTCTTGCGGGTCAGGCCACCGTTCTGCTTGAGCCAGTCCACGCTGTCCGCGTCCAGTACTTCCGACCAGATATAGGCGTAGTAGCCGGCAGCATAGCCGCCCATGATGTGGCTGAAATACGTCGTCCGGTAGCGTGGCGGGACCGCATAGAAATCGGTGCCGTTCTTCTTGAGTGCTGCCTGTTCGAATGCGATGAGATCCTTGCCGGCCGGAACTTCATTCACACCAAGCTGGTGATAGCTCTGGTCGAGCATCGCGGCACCGAGATATTCGGTGGTGGCGAAGCCTTGATTGAACTTGGAAGCGGCCAAGACCTTGTCCAGCAGTTCCTTCGGCATCGGCGCGCCGGTCTGGTAATGCTTGGCGTAGTTCGCCAGCACCTCGGGCCAGTCGGCCCACATCTCGTTGACCTGCGACGGATATTCGACGAAATCGCGGGGCACGTTGGTGCCCGAGAAGCGCGGATATTTCACGTCCGAGAACATGCCGTGCAGGGCGTGACCGAACTCATGGAACATCGTGGTCACTTCATCCCAGGTCAGCAGGGTCGGCTCGCCGGCCGGCGGCTTAGGGATGTTGAGGTGATTGGCGACCACCGGCAAGTTGCCGCTGAGGCCGGATTGCGAGACGTATTCGTTCATCCACGCACCGCCGCGCTTGGACGGGCGGGCATACATGTCCGAGATGAAGATCGCGAGCTGTTTGCCGTCGGCATCGAACACATCGAACACGCGGACATCATCGTGATATACCGGCAGATCCTTGCGCTCCTTGAAGCTCAGGCCATACAGCTTGCCGGCCGCGAAAAACACGCCGTTCTGCTGCACGCTGTCGAGTTCGAGATAGGGCTTGAGCTGCGATTCATCGAAGTTGTAGCGGGCTTGACGCACTTTCTCGGCATAGAAGGCCCAGTCCCACGGTTCCAGCTTGAAGGTCGGCTGGCCTTTGGCTTTCTGCTCGGCATCGATCACGGCCTGCATATCGGCGGCTTCGCGTTTTGCATTCGCCACGGCTGCCGGGGCGAGTTTGGCTGTCATCGCGTTCACGGCTTCGGGCGTGCGCGCGGTTTCGTCTTCGAGCACGTACGCGGCATGGTTGGGGTAGCCCATGATCTTCGCGCGTTCAGCACGCAGCTTGAGGATCTTGGAGACGATGTCGGTGTTGTCGAACTCGCCGCCATGGCTGCCGCGTGCAATCGACGCTTTGTAGACCCGCTCACGCAACGCGCGATTTTCCAGTTGGGTCAACGTCGGCTGGCCGGTGGTGTTCAGCAGCGCGATGACGTATTTCCCTTCGAGCTTGCGTGCTTTCGCTGCTTCGATGGCCGCCGCGATCTGGCCTTCCGACAGTCCCGCGAGGTCTTCTTTCTTGTCGACCACGACCGCCGAGGCGTTCACTTCGGCCAGTACGTTCTGGCTGAATGTCGTACCCAGCGTTGCGAGTTGCGAATTGATGTCCTTGATCCGGGCCTTCTGCGATTCGGTCAGATTGGCGCCGGAACGCACGAAATCGGTGTGGTAGCGCTCGATCAGGCGGACACTTTCTGCATCCAGACCGAGGGAAGCGCGCTTGTCGTACAGCGATTCGATTCGTGCGAAGAGTTTCGGGTTCAGCGAGATCGCATCGCCATGCGCAGACAGTTTGGCGGCGTAGTCCCCCTGGATCTTTTCACGGGTGTCGTTGGTGTCGGCGCCGGTCAGACTGAAGAAGACGGTCGCGGCGCGATTGAGCAGTTGACCTGATTTTTCAAGTGCGACGATCGTGTTGTCGAAGGTCGCGGGCTCTGCATTGTTGGCGATCGCATCAACTTCCTTGAGCTGATCGGCCATCCCGCGGTCGAAGGCGGGACCGAAATCGCTGTCCTTGATCTTGTCGAACTGCGGGTACTTCAGCGGCAGGGGGCTTTCGGCGAAGAACGGGTTGGCATGGGAAGCGTCGGAAGACATAGCGTTCTTTTCGGTGGCAGCGGTGGCGGGCAGTGCGATGGCGCAGCCGGCCAGGCCGGTAGCGATGGCCAGCGTCAGTGCGCAGGCGAGCGGGCGGGTCATGGGCGATCCTCGACGGAAGCGGAGCGTGCGGAATTGCAGCGCTCAGGGTAGCGGAACCCGGGTAGCCCCGGCCCATGACGAAAGCCATATTGCGCGGTCGACAGGGGCACATCAGGCGCCCATATCACGAATTGTTTACAATTGGCCCCGCTATTCGCTGCCGTACGGTGTGCTTAAAGCGGTTTCGCCACGGCTCTGCCACCGGTTCTCGCAATCTTCTCTCCCCTAATCCGCAGGATTCGACTTCCATGACCGATTTCAACTGCCACGGCCGCCGTGGTCTGCGCTTTGGCGGCCTCGCCGCCGCCATTCTGTTCGCCCTCCCGGCCATGGCCCAGGACGCGGCCGGCACGCAGAGTGCCCCCGAGCTCGATGCCATCACCGTGACCGCACAGCGTCGGGTGGAAAACATCCAAGACGTGCCGATGGCGATCACCACCGTCGATCGTGAAAAGCTCGAAGTGCTGACCTCCAGCGGCGATGACATCCGTCTGTTGTCCGGCCGTCTGCCGAGCCTGAATATCGAATCGTCGTTTGGCCGTGCATTCCCGCGTTTCTATATCCGTGGCCTCGGCAATACCGATTTCGACGTCAATGCTTCGCAGCCGGTGTCGCTGGTGTACGACGGCGTAGTCCAGGAGAACCCGATTCTCAAGGGCTTCCCGCTGTTCGATCTCGACCAGATCGAAATGGCCCGTGGCCCGCAGGGCACGCTGTTCGGCCGCAATTCGCCGGCCGGTGTGATCAAGTTCGAATCCGCCCGTCCCGAAGCCGAGTTCGGCGGCTATGGTCGGATCGGCGCCGGTTCCTATGGCACGGTCAATCTCGAAGGCGCGGTCACGGGTGCGGTGAGCGATCACGTCTCCGCCCGTCTGTCGGTGCTGCATCAGGAACGCGACGACTGGGTCGACAACACCCAGAACGGCAATGGCGATGACCTCGAAGGTTACGACGAGACGTCCGCCCGCCTGCAGTTCCTGTTCACGCCCAGCGACACCTTCGAGGCGTTGTTCAACGTCCATGCGCGCCAGTTGGAAGGTACCGCCCGCCTGTTCCGCGCCAATATCATCAAGCCCGGCACCAATGACCTCGTGGATGGTTTCAATCGCGAAGAAGTCTCGATCGATGGCCGCAACAAGCAGGATCTCGATCAGCTCGGCGCGAACCTGCGCATGCGCTGGGATCTCGGCCGCGTGAGCCTGTATTCGATCACCGGTTTCGAGAGCGTCGATGCGTTCAGCCGTGGCGATATCGACGGCGGCTACGGCGCAGCCTTCCTGGGTGCTGGCAATTACGGCCCTGGTTTCATTCCGTTCCCGTCCGAATCCGCCGACGGTCTGCCGAACCATCGCCAGTACAGCCAGGAATTCCGTGTCGAATCCAACGAGTGGGGCCGTTTCGATTGGCAGGCCGGTCTGTTCTGGTTCGACGAAACGATCAACGTCGACAGCTTCAGCTACGACACCCTCACGGCCGGTCAGCCGCTTAACGGCTATGCGACGCAGCGTCAGGACAACACCGCGTGGGCCGTGTTCGCCTCGGGCGACTTCGATGTGACCGACAAGCTGAAACTGCGCGGCGGTCTGCGCTACACCGATGACAGGAAGGACTTCAGCGCGCAGCGCATCGTTGGCCCGTTCGGTCCGCCGATCGCACCGATCAAGGCCAGCCCCAGCGACACAGACGTCAGCTGGGATCTCAGCGCCGTTTATGAAGTCAACGACAACGTCAACGTCTATGGCCGTGTCGCCAAGGGCTTCCGCGCGCCCAGCGTGCAGGGTCGTCTGATGTTCGCCGATGCCACGCTCCCGGCTGATGAGCTGGTCACGGTCGCCGACAGCGAAACCGTGATTTCGTACGAGGCCGGCGTGAAAGCCACGGTTTGGGACAATCGTCTGCGCATGGGCTTCGCGCTCTATCGCTACACCGTGAACGATCAGCAGCTGACCGCCGTGGGCGGCGCGTCCAACATCGCCCGTCTGGTCAATGCCGACAAGACGGTCGGCCAGGGCGTGGAACTGGACATGCAGGCCTGGTTGACCGATCGACTGTTCGTCACGCTCGGCGCCAGCTACAACGACACCGAAATCCAGGACAAGGCACTCGCCGTCTTCGGTTGCGGTGGTGGCTGCACGGTCACCGATCCCGCCGGCCCGACACCAGGTACTTTCCTGATCGATGGCAACGCACTGCCGCAGGCGCCGAAGCACGTCTACAACGTGACCGCGCGGTATGGCATTCCGACCAGCCACGGCGAGTTCTTCGCCTATACCGATTGGGCGTACCGCAGCAAGGTCAACTTCTTCCTGTACGAATCAACCGAATTCACCGGTGATCCGCTGCTCGAAGGTGGCTTGCGCCTTGGTTACGCCTGGAACGACGGCGGGTATGAGATGGCGGTGTTCGGTCGCAATATCACCGATGAAGAGGCCATCGTCGGCGCCATCGACTTCAACAACCTGACCGGCTTCCTCAACGAGCCGCGCACCTGGGGTGTGGAGTTCAAGGCGAAGTTCTGATCGAAGGCGAGTCGGCTGGTCCGGCATCGCGAAGAGGCATGCAGCGCCGAACGGTTTTCCGTTCGGCGTTTTTTTGATTCGTCTCAGCCGATCATCACAGTGACGGTGCTGCATCGTGTTGGGGCAAGTGTTGCGGATGGCCCGAACTGAAAGAACGACCCGTGTCTACCAGCAGATTGTGTCTGCGAATCGCCGAGCGGCCGATGATGATGGGGTGGCTCATGTTTGATCGATTCGTCAGCGAAAGCTGGATCTTCCAGTAGCGACCCGCGATCACCAGCATCGTGCGGATGATGATGCGTTTTTCCGGAATGCCACTGGTGTTCTTGATGTCGCGCTCATCGTGAATCGGGCAGCGGCAAAGCGCGGTTTTTCCTGCGCCGGTGTGGGGTGGCAGGAATTCGACCCAGCGGATGCCTTTGTCCTCGAAGGTTCGGATCCTGTGTGCATGCAGTGCTGTCGTACGCGCACCGGTATCGATCTTGGCATGCATGCCGGCGAGTCCGAGATCGGGCAGGTCGATGACTTCACGCCAGCCGACGACCATAGCTTCCGGTCGTGCGCGTTTCACTTTGACGATGCCACTTCTGGTGGGTGCACCCGAACCAGCATCATCGTTTCCGTGAACGCATGGTGGACTTCGTTCAAACAGGGCGTCTTCAGCGGTATGCACACGGTTCTCTTGTTGGGATGACGCCTGGTGGGACAGTTTAAATGGTCCACGGACAATTCAAGGTGTATCGATGAGTGTTGAAATTATCCACGCTGTCGCTGACACATTTGTGGCTATCGACTGCGCAGGTATTGGTTCAAGGTCCCCAGCCGCTACCGACCCTCACGAAAGCAGACATGCGAACTTGGGGTGACGAAAGCAGTCTTTCGATGATGTGCAATGCCTGACGCGAGCGCTTTTCGAAACGTCTCACGTCCTGATCGAGATCGATGCATTTTTCATGGTGGTCTGTGCGAACGCACCACAGGACGGGATCGCTTTGGGCGATCCCGTCCTGCTTGACCTCTTATTCCGAAGTGTCGTGTCGCTGTTTCAGAATTGGAAGCTGCCATCGCTGCGGGTGATGGCCGAGGTGCAGTTGGCCGGCACCGCGAATTCGCGATTGCCCGACGTCGTGGCCTGATTGCTTTCCCACGCGGCGGTGGATCCGTTCCATTTCACGTATTTGTACTGGACAGTCGCACCTGCGGGCAGCGTGACGGTGCCGGACCACGGCACATTCGCGCCGCTGCCCTGGATCGTCAGCGCGAAGCCCGTGCCCGGCGACCAACTGCCGAGCGCGGTCTGGTTGCCGACCACGTACAGGTTCTGGCCGACGACCGTGTTCGCATTGGCGATGGTGAAGGTCACTTGGCAGGTGCTCGGCACCGTGGTCGTCACGTTGCGCGTCGCGCTGTTGGCCGACACATTGCCTGCGGCATCGTAGGCCCGCACCGTGTAGGCGTACAGCGTGGATGGTGACAGTCCGGAATCGGTGTAACTGGTCGCGGCGGTGGTGCCGATCTGTGCGCCGTTGCGGAACACGCGATAGCCGACAACGCCGACGTTGTCCGTCGATGCGGTCCACGACAAGGTCGCCGACGTCGCGGTGACATTGCTCGACACCAGTCCCGCCGGAACGGTCGGCGCGGTGGAATCGTCGCTGAGACAGGGGTCGGTGGTGCTGACGGTGCCGTTGGAGATCGATGAGATGCCGGTGCCGACCGCGTAGTTCGCGCCGTTGCGGCTGTCCCACACACCGCTGCCGTTGTTGAACGTGACCTGCGCGCCGGTGGCGGCTCCCAGGTCGATCGTTTTCACGCGCCAGCCGGTGCAGGCCGCATTCATCGCAACGCCGGGTACGGACGTCCAACTGCCGCCGTTCGGTGCGTAGTGGATGTTGACCGTAGTCCAGCCCGCTGCCGGTTTGTAATAGACGGTGGCGGAATAGCTGACCAACGGCGGCGTGGTGACGTTCAATGCGGCGCTGGCTGCGGAACGATTGCCGACCGCGTCCTGCGCTTTCACCGTATAGCTGTAGCTGGTGCCGGCGACCAGTCCGCTGTCGGCGTACTCGGTCGCTGCGGTGGTGCCGATCTGGGTGCCATTGCGATAGATCAGATAACTCGACACGCCGACGTTATCGGTCGATGCCGTCCAGCGCACGGTGACCGAGGTCGAGGTGAGGTTCTGCGCGTTCAGTGCGGACGGTACCGTCGGCGCCTGGATGTCGACGCGAGCGGGCGTCGTGACGGAGACGGCGGTGCTGGCGACAGACAGATTCGCGGCCGCGTCGTAGGCCCGCACGCTGTAGCTGTAAGTCGTGGACGGCTGCACCGTGTTGTCGATGTAGCCGGTGCCGGTGGTCACGGTGCCGATCTGGGTAGTGCCGCGATAGACGCGATAGCCGGTCACGCCGACGTTGTCGGTGGATGCGGTCCATGCGAGGTTCACCGAATCCGCATCGATGGCATTGCCGCTGAGGCCGGTCGGTTTCGAGGGCGCCTGGGTGTCGGCTGCGCAGGGGTCGGTGCCGGTGCTGATCGCGCCGTTTTCCACGACCGAAATTCCGATGCCAAGCGCGTAGTTCTGGCCGCCCTTGTTGTCCCAGGTGCCGCTGCCGTTGTTGAAGGTGGCCGCGAGCCCGGTGGCACCGCCAAGATTCACGGTGTAGCGATACCAGCCGCTGCACGACAGCGCCATCTGCACGCCGGGAACCGTGGTCCACGTACCGCCAGTCGGCGAGAAATGCAGGTTCACCATGCTCCAGCCGGTCGGCGCACGGTAATAGACCGTGGCGATATTGCCGATCGACGTGGCATCGACCAGCGCCGCCGATGCTGCCGATTGATTGCCGGCGGCATCCTTCGCACGGATCGTGTACGCGTACACGGTGGCTGACTGCAGATTGATGTCGACGTAGCTGGTGCTGGTGGACGTGCCGACCAACGCGCCGTCGCGGTAGATCTGATATTCGACCACGCCATAGTTGTCGGTGGCGGCCGGCCAGCTCATCGCGATCGAGCTGGCGGTGATGGTGCCTGCGATGGGTGCGCCGGGTGCGCCCGGTGCTGTGGTGTCGGGCGCGCGGGTGGTGATCGTGAGTGCGGGGCTGCGCGCGGACTGGTTGCCGGCCGCGTCGTAGGCCAGCACCTGATAGCTGTAGCTGGTGGAAGCGGTCAGACCACTATCGTTGAACTGCGTCCCGCTGCCGGTACCGACCAGCGTGCCGTTGCGGAAGATCTGATAGCCGGCGACGCGCACGTTGTCGGTGGCGGGTTGCCACGCGATCGTCACCGAGCGGTCGGTGAGGCTGTTCGAACTCAGACTGCCCTGGAAGACCGGTGATGTGGTGTCGACCGTGAGGAACGGACGCACGCCGGCGATGGTGCCATTGGTATCTTCGGCGTAGCCGGAGCCGGTCGTGGTTTTGCGATAGGTGCCAGCGCCGACATACACCTGCTGGATATCGCTGCGGGTGACGTTGCCGCGGCTGTCGGTGGCTTCGACGTAGTAGTCGAGCAGCTGATTGCGATAGTTCGACATATACGTGTAATACAGATTGCCGATCTCCTGTGCCGGCAGCACCTGCATGGTTGCCTGCGTCGTCGGCATCCACGACACGCCGTTCATCACTGGATGCAGATCGCGGACCTGCATCGGATACGACGCCCACGCGCCCACGTTTGCAGGCGTGATTGACAGGCCCGGTTTGCCGACCATCGCCGCCGGATCGTAGACCTTGTAGGTGTCGTCGTTGCCGTTGATGGTGCCCGAGGTGTGCGGCCGCACTTTTACCTGGATGTTGGCGATGTTCGAGACATCGTAGGCATAGGTGTAGATGGCGAATTCATTGTTGTAGTGCTGCGTCGTCCAGCCTTCCGCTTTCGACGAGTTCACCGAGCCGGGGTTGTAGGGATAGCGCTGCGGCCACCAGATCGACGGCCCGGTATGGTCTTTCGCGAGATTGGGCTGCACCAGCAGCTTGGAGAAATACAGCGAGTTGTTGAAGGCGAGGGTGGGTTTGACGTTGTCGTCCTTGTTCTCGTCGTAATAACCGAAACCGGAGTCCATCGCCGGCAGCAGGAAATACCACGCCAGCTCGGCCGGATTCGCGCCGCCCGCGTAGTTGTTGGCCGCATTGCCTTTCACCGGGTACGACATCATCCACGGGTTGAGCTGATTGCCTGCGTGTGTGATCTGCTGATCGATGGTGGTCGTCGGCGACCAGTGGTTCGGATGATCGTCCAGCCAGATCTGTTCGGCGGTGTTGGCGTAGTTGAGCGCGGCCTGCAGCAGCGCGAAATTGCGCTCCAGATAATGCCAGCCGTGCTCGAACGATACGGTGGCGCCTTCTTCGAGGCCGCTGAGCGTGGTCTTCGGCGCGAGATTCATGCCGGTCGCGGCATTGAAGGCCGGAAACTGGCCTTTCCATATCATGAAGGGCAGGTGCCAGTGATACCAGGTCGGGTCGGACGACGAATCGCGGGTGTCGATCCACGAACCGTCCTGCACGTGCTGCACGTCGTTGGCGGGGATCGGGTTGCGCAACAGATATTCATCGATGCCCAAGCAGGTGCCGCTGCCGCTGCAGGTGGAGCCGTAGCCGTTCTGCCAGGTCGACAGCGCACCCGCGCGCCCGCCGGAATTGTCGCCGTCGTGGGCGACGACATGGAATTGACGTGGTTCCAGCGAAGCGTATGGCAGGTATTCGTCGACCGTGGTCGCGCCCTCCCAGCCTTCGAGCCATGAGCCGTTCTGCGTCACCGGAATGCCGGCGACTTTCGTGACCGCGCCGCTCGCGGGATCGACATGACGCACCCAGTGCGGTGTCGAGGCGAACGGATATTTGTTGACGACGACCTGCTGCTCATGGGCCATCTGATCGGACACCCAGGAACCGATGTTCGAGGTGTTGCGCAGATCCGCGCGATTCGGCGGCGAGGTCAGCGTGTCGCCGTTGGCGTCGTACGTCGCGTAAGGATAATCCTTGAGTGTTCGCGAAAAATGATTGTTACCGATCACCGACCACTGCACGCCGAGCTTGGCCAGCGTGGGGATAAGACGGTCGGAAAAACCCAGTTCAGTCGGAAAGAATCCGCGCGACGATTTGAAGTTTCCGCCGAGAAAATGAGGTTGCGCCAACGTGGCGTTCTGGTAGATCAGGTCCTTGAGGAAATAGTCCGGCCCGACCAGCGGCCCCATGCTGTGGTGACCGGTGAAGTGGATCAGGTCGAGCGTGCGGAAACCGTTCACGGTGGTCAGGCCGCCGTAGGCATTGCGCCACGATGCGCCCCAGTTGGTGTTGCTGTAACCCGGCACATTCTGCAACTGCTGCAGGCTGTCGACGTTGTTGACCACGGCTCCCGACATGGTGACGTGGATTTGCCCTTTGGCGCCGGACCAGCCCTGCAATTCGTTCGCGACCTGCTGCGGCCAGTATTGATACGCGCCGGTTTTCGCATCGGGATTGTAATAGGACACGAGATCATCGTGCGGCATGATCGCGCCGCCGAGTGCGGCGGGCAGATAGTAGCTGTAGCCTGCGGGCGGATTGTTCTTGAGCGCGATCACCTGGCCGTCGTACATGTAGCGGATCGGTGCGCCCACGGCAGTGGCGTTGTAGGTATTGCCCACATTCACTGCGTAGAACGGCCAGAAGTTCGGCATGTGATTGTGATAGACGTGTGCGGCCGGAATCGCCGCAGACGTGATCTGTACTGCGCAGAATGCCGACGCGATACCGATCGCGATTGCGATCGACGACTTGCGAAGCTTCATCGTGGTCTCTCCCTGAGCCTGACATGTGTTGTGCTGGATCGCATCGCCGATCTTTTGCCGTTCGTCCCCTTCGCAGCGTCGACATTGCGTCGACGCCGCGCGAATCGTGCAGGCAATCCGTGCTGCACTGTCGGCCTGCGGATTATTGAGGCCTTTCGAGTGGCCGTGCGTAAAAGTGCAAACGTTTACATGCGAAAAGATATGCTGCTATGCAGCAATTTCTCGCGGTTTTTGCATGTATCCGACAAGCGGAAACGTGTTTATTCTTCGGCCTTTGAATGCAATGCCGCGTTCGCACGAATCGCGGATTCGATATAGGAAGCAAGTCCGTCCGCATGTTGGTCGTACTGCAGCTGGAATCGCTCGTCGGTGGTATAGAGTGATGCGACGTTCACATGCATCGTATGGCTGCATGGGTAGAAATTGCGATCGATATGTTCGCGATGGGATTCAGCGATTTCTGTCGAGCTTCGACTGTCGGGTGAATCGCCACGTCGCATTGCAGCAAGGAATTGGAGTGTGATCGTATCCGCTTCGGCAGCGATGCGAGTCCAGTCTTCTTTCGAGAAGCCGCCGGTCCTGCGCTGTGAAATTTTCCATGCGTCGGTGTCGCCCCAGCGACGCCCGGCTTCTTTTGCATATTCCCCGTTCTGGAAATGTTCGTAGCCGTCGAAAAGCTGTTCGATGTTCATGGGTGTGTTCGCCTCGAGAGATTGAAGGGTCGCATCAACTGCGCGCAATACCGTGTCCGCATGCAGACGTTGCCGCTCCAGTTCCGTGCGTTGCGCGAGCAATGCGTCACGGCGTTGTTCCGGCGGCGCGTCGATCAGGACACGTACCGTTTCCAGGCCGAAACCCAGTTCGCGGAATAGCAGGGTCTGCTGCAGCCGCTGCAGGTCGTCCTCGACATACAGCCGATAACCGGCCGCACTGCGATGAGACGGACAGACCAGCCCGATGGCGTCGTAGTGATGCAGCGCGCGTACGGTCAGACCGGTGATTGCGGCGACTTGGCCAACGGTGTGGTAGCGAGTAGGCATGGGAATGTCTGCGGGTGTCGATGCAAGCGGCATCCTCGAGCCTGACGCCGCGTCAAGGTCAAGTGCTTCTCAAGGGCGTGGTTCGGAAGGGCTTGGTTCTGAAAGGAGTGGTTCTGTAAGGTCGTGATTTTGAAGGTCATGCACACGATGTGCGAGCCGCGTCCACGCCGGGGCAGTGCAAAAAGAGCGTTCACGTTCTAGACTCCGGCCTTGCGCCCGGCCGGATGCTGTCCGTCGCCGTGAACAATGCTGTTGGGGGGCAGCTTCTTTTATTTCGAACGGGAGATGGATATGAATCGCAGTGGCGTTCTTTGCCTTCTGTTGGCATGTGCAGTGTCGTCTGGCGCGGCCAATGCCGCCGAAACGGTCAAGTATCTGGCGCTGGTGGATGGCGGCAAGCAAGCGGGACAGCAGGTCGTCACCGATGGCGACGACGGCATCACGCGGGTCGACTACATCTTCAAAGATAATGGTCGTGGTCCGGAGTTGAAGGAAGAATACGTTCTTGCCGCCGATGGCACGTTCGCGACGTATTCGGTGAAAGGTACTTCGACCTTCGGCGCTGCGGTCGACGAGCGTTTCCGCATCGAGAACGGCGTTGCGATCTGGGCATCGACATCGGAGTCGGGCGAGCAGCCGGTGGCTGATGGCGCGGCATATTCGCCGCTCGGCGGTTCGCCGCAGAGTTTCGCCGCACTGTATGCAGCGCTCAGCCGCCGCAACGACGGCAAATTGCCCTTGATCCCCAGCGGGACGCTGACCATGAGCCCTGTGGCGGAGGTCGAGGTCCGCAAGGATGCCGAGACGCGCAAGGTGCAACTGACGAAACTGACCGGTATCGGTTTCACGCCGACGTTCTTCTGGGCGACGATCGAGCCGAAGCCGCGGATGTTCGCTTTCATCGCGCCGGGTTATCTGCAATTGATCGAAGACGGTTGGCAGGCCAACGCCGATACGTTGGAAGCGCGGCAGAAGGAGGCCGAAGGCGGTGCGCTCGGTGAGTTGCAGCGCAATCTTGCCCATCCGTTGCGCGGTACGACGCTGATCCGCAATGCCCGGATTTTCGACAGTGAAAGCGCCACCCTCGGTGAAACGTCCGATCTGTTGATCGAGAACGGTCGCATCGCCTCGATCTCGGGTGGTGGCCAGGGCAATGCGCGTGCTGACCGTGTTGTGGATGCCGGCGGCCGTGTGTTGTTGCCGGGGCTGTTCGACATGCATGGGCACATGGGCGCATGGCAGGGCGGTCTGCATCTTGCGGCGGGCGTCACCACGGTCCGTGACATGGGTAACGACAACGCGACCCTGCAGCAGTTGATGTCCGACGAACGGGCCGGTCGTCGTCTTTCGCCGAGCATCGTCGCTGCGGGCTTTATCGAAGGCGAAAGCCCTATGTCCGCCCGCAACGGTTTTGTCGTCAGCGATCTCCCCGGCGCGAAGCGCGCGATCGACTGGTACGCGCGGAACGGTTATCCGCAGATCAAGATCTACAATTCGTTCCCCAAGGAAATCCTCCGCGATACCGTGTCCTACGCGCACAGTCGCGACATGCGCGTGAGCGGACACATCCCGGTGTTTCTGCGTGCTGAAGACGCGCTCGATGCCGGTTATGACGAGATCCAGCACATCAACCAGGTGCTGCTGAACTTCATGGTGGACGACACCACCGATACCCGGACGCTGGAACGGTTCTACCTGCCGGCCAAGCGCGTCGCCGACATGAATTTCGACGCCGCGCCGGTGCAGGCGTTGATCGCGCGGCTGTCCAAGGATCAGATCGCAGTGGATCCCACGCTGGCGACGTTCGATTTCATCCGTCAGCGCGCTGGTGAGATGTCGCAGGCGTTCGCGGCGGTCGCTGACCATATGCCGCCCGATGTGCAGCGTGGGCTGAAGGTGGCCGAGTTCGATATTCCGGACGATGCCACCGCCGCGCGCTACAACCGCTCCTACGACAAGATGGTCGAATTTGTCGGCCGCATGTACAAGGCCGGCGTGCCTATTCTGGCCGGTACCGACGGCATGCCGGGGTTCACCCTGCAGCGCGAGCTCGAACTCTACGTGAAAGCCGGCATGACACCGGCGCAGGCACTGCAGGTCGCGACCTGGAACGGCGCGAAATACTCGCGCACGCTCCGGGACCGTGGCTCGATCGAGGTCGGTAAACGCGCCGACCTGATCCTGGTGGATGGTGATCCGACGACGAACATTTCCGACCTCCGCAACATCGCGCTGGTGATCAAGAACGGGACGGCTTATTACCCCAGCGACGTTTACGAAGCGATGGGCATCAAGCCGTTCGCGGCACCGCTGCGCGTCGAGGCTCCGGCCGGGACGAACTGACCCCTGGTCACAGTCTTCAGGCAGTCGAGGCGACGGGCAGGGCTATCGACGCTCTGCCCCCGTCGCACGTCTTGGCTCGTGCCGTACCCGATGCGGCTGTCGGAGTGGGCCCAAGGTTTCCGGGTGGTTTCCTGGATCTTGTGATGGCAGTCGCGACGGCCTCCTCCATCACCTACACTGGCGCTCGTGCGCCGTCCGACAGGAGTCCGTCATGCCCACCGCTTACGATTTTTCAGCCATCGACATCGATGGCCACGACAAAGCCCTCTCCGACTACACAGGGAAGGTGTTGCTGGTGGTCAACGTCGCATCCAAATGCGGATTCACGCCGCAGTACACCGGCCTGCAGTCGCTGTGGGAGACCTATCGCGACCGCGGCCTGGTCGTCGTGGGTTTCCCGTGCGACCAGTTCGGCCATCAGGAGCCGGGCGACGAATCCGAGATCAAGAATTTCTGCTCGCTCACATACGACGTCGATTTCCCGATGTTCGCGAAAGTCGACGTCAACGGTGCCGGCGCGCATCCACTCTGGAAATGGCTGAAGGACGAGAAGAGCGGCCTGCTCGGCATCGGCGCGATCAAATGGAATTTCAGCAAATTTTTGGTCGGACGCGACGGGAAGGTGATCAAACGCTATGCGCCGACCGACAAGCCGGAATCGCTGACAAAGGACATCGAAGCCGCTCTGGGCTGAGGAGGTCGAACATGACTTCCGTCTTCGACCCGGAGAACCCGGGTTTTGAACTGACGCTGGACACCGAGACCAGCGGGTTGGTGGCGAACGTAACCGGCCGGATCGACACCGTGGATGCGCTGATCGTGATGTTTCTGCGCATCGCTGCGGAATTGCGCCGCACCGGCCTGCGCCGGCTGCTGGTGATCGATCACACCTTCGGAACAGTGCCGCCCGAAGACCAGCTGCGCATGCTGTTCTCCTCTGTAGAAGGGCAGGGGTTTTCGAAAGTCCGTGTCGCGTACGTCGATGCCCGTGGCACTGCAGTCAGCCGCATGGAGCTGGGCGAGATCATCGGCCGGGAACACGGTTACCAGTGCCGGGTGTTCGACAATACGCCCCAGGCACGGATCTGGCTGGATTACGGATAGAGCGGACGACAGTCCGCTGCATTGTCCCGGGCCAATGTAGCAGTGATGCCTGTGGTTCTGACAGATGCTCTATTGGGATGAGGATGGTTTGCGTTTCGCGTCTGCCGCGCGCAGCACGTCGCCCATCGCCGGGCTCCACACGGTCCAGGTATGCCCGCCCTTGCGCAGCAGCACCTGTTCGGGCGATAGCGCCGGGATCAACAGCGGCATCGCATCACGCAGTCGATCGGTGTCGCCATAGGCCAGCCACACGCGTCGGGCTTCGTCAGGACTGCGCGACCAATGCTGGATGTGGCGCCACATTTCATGCTGGAACGTGTCTGCGTTGATGTCCTGCGCCGGCCCTGCATCCCACTGTGCGATGCCGCCAGCGTCCGCGATTTCCCGCAACTGCTTGCGGCCGCCGAGGTAGGGGGCGAGCAGCACGAGGCCGTCCATCTCACCGGGATGGAGGCGGTCGTAGAGCAGAACGCCCATACCGCCCATCGAGGCGCCGGCCAGCCAGACTTCGTCATAGCCGCGCTTGCGTGCAGGTGCGATTACTTCCGCATGCAGGCGCTCCGGTGCACGGCCCTGCATGTAGTAGCCGAGCGTGAGTTCGGCGAACAGCACGTCAGCATCCGGCCATGCGGTCTGGATGGCCGAGGCCATTCCGCTGTTGCGCAGCGCATCGAGATCATCGCCGCGTCCCGGCAGCATCACCACCAGCCGTTTCGCTGGCTGCGATGCGGGCACCAGCAGGGTCGGGATCGGTTTGCCGGTATCGGTGGCCGGCAGACAGCCCGCGAGCGAGAGTGCGAGGGCGAATGCGACGGCAAATGTCGCGAAAAACTTTGGAAGACACATGACGGGCTCCAGAAGCGACGATCAGTGAGAATTCCAGTCCATACGCGCAAAGCGGACGTTTGGAGGCAGCGTCAGCTGCCGGCAGGGCGTTGCAATACCTCGGGTGGCAGCAGGGCGGAGATTTCGCGTACGAAGGTGTCGATGCTTTCCGTACTGTAACCGCGATGGATGTGCGCGATCCGGCCTTCGCGATCGATGATGAACATGTTCGGCAGCGTCTCCACGCCGTAGCTCACGCTGACGATACCGGTGCTGTCGTGCACCCAGGTCAGGTCGATCTCCTTGTTCTCGCGGATGACCGTCAGATAGTCGCGCCGGGGTTCTTTCACGTTGACCGCGATGACTTCGAGATGGTCGCGACCGACGGCCCGCTGGAATTTGCCAAGCACGGGCAGTTCACGTCGACAGGGGCCGCACCATGATGCCCAGAAGGTCACGATCACCACCTTGCCGCGATGACCGCTCACGGCCTGCTCGTTGCCGTCGCGATCGCGTCCAAGTGCATCAGGCGGGGTCTCGCCGACCACGGGCCTCGATTTGGGGGCGGCGGTCGCAACGGACAGCGTGCACATCAACAACGCGCCGAGGAGTCGCAGGCATGGCAGATGACGGCCGGATTCGGAAAGACGAACGGACATGGGCAATGGAGCCGGCGATGCAAAGCGCATCGCGCCCGAGTCTAAGCCACGGCGACTTATTTCTCGACGAAAGCGCGTTCGAACACGTATTCGCCAGCGGTGCCGATACGGGGTGAGGCGTTGAAGCCATGGCCATCGAGAATCGTGCGCAGGTCGGCCAGCATCTGCGGGCTGCCGCAGATCATCGCCCGGTCGTGCTTCGGATCCAGCGGGTCGAGGCCGAGGTCTGCTGCGATCCGGCCGTTCTCCAGCAGATCGGTGATGCGACCACGCTGGAGTCGGCCATGCCAGTAGAAATCCTCGCGACTCACCGCAGGGTAATAAAGCAGTTTCTGGCGGATCTCTTCGCCCAGGAGTTCGTGACGCGGCAATTCGTTGACGATGTAATCCCGATACGCAAGATCCGGCTCGCTGCGGACGCCATGCACGATGATCACGCGCTCCAAGCGTTCGTAGGTCGCCGGGTCCTTCACCACGGCAAGCCATGGCGCCAGGCCGGTGCCTGTGGCAAGCAGATACAGATTGCGGCCCGGGTGGACATCGGAGATCAGCAGCGTGCCGGTGGGTTTGCGCCCGATCAGGATCGTGTCGCCGGGTGCGATGTGCTGCAAACGCGACGTCAGTGGCCCGTTCTGGACCTTGATGCTGAAAAATTCGAGTTGCTCTTCCCAGTTTCCGCTCGCGATCGAATACGCGCGCATCAGCGGCCTGGTCGAGCCGTCTTCCTGCGGCACTTCCAGACCGATCATCACGAACTGCCCGTTGTCGAAGCGGAAACCGTCATCGCGCGAGGTGGTGAAACTGAAGTAGTTGTCGGTCCAGTGACGGACGTCCAGCACGGTTTCGGTGCCGTAAGGAGAGGCCATAAGCGAGTCGGGAATCGGGTAAAACGGTTGGGTAGTTTATCGGTTGGCGCCGTGACCGTTTCCGCGCGGGGCTGGATACGGTGGCGGTGCCAACCGCGCTGATTCGTGTCAGAGCGCGAGTCGATGCACGACCTGAGTCCGGTCGCCCGGGTCGTTTTCGGTCACGAAGCCCAAGTGATGTGCCAGATGCATCATCTCCTGATTCTCGGCGAAATCGAGCGAGATCATGTTCTTGATTCCGCGTTTGCGCGCGGCATCGATCAGCGCTCGCATCAACGCCGTCCCCAAGCCGCGACCCTGCCAATCGTCCAGGACAGTCACCGCGATTTCGCACTGCAGCGGATCGTTGCCCACGGCGTAACGGGACACGCCGACGATGGTCTTGAAGTCGCTCGCTTCGGACAGCGCCACGAAGGCTTCGTCGTTGACGTGGTCGATATCGACGAGTTTCGCGATCATTTCAGGGCTCGGCTCGTTGATCTGTTCCTGGAAACGGTTGCGTCGGGCTCGCGGAGAGAGGGCGACGATGAATGCGCGTTCGGCGTCGCCATCGCCGGGATTCATCGGCCGGATCAGCACCTGTCGACCATCGGACAGGGTTTCTGGCAGATAGGGCAGGAAGCTTTCGGGCGTGGCGGCGGATGCAACATCGTGCATGGCGAAGCTCCGGTATGGGGTGTCCCACATGGTGCATCGCAGCAAGAACGGGTGTTCTGATCCGGATCAGATTGGCACATGCTTGGTACTGGCCATCGGCGTCGTGGTCGCTGTCGGGTCGCGCGGAGGCTTATCCTGATGCCGGCTGCAAGCCCAAACCTGCTGTCGCGCGCTGGAAGGTCAGCGTTCGGCGATGGTTTTCATGTTGGCCAGACCGGTTTCGAAATCCTTGCCGATCATCCGATCCATGCCGATCAGGGTGTCCATCACCTTCGTCATGTAGGGGCTGGGGCCGTGCATGAGCCAGATCACCTCTGTCTTGCCCGACGGGGCGTGCTGCAAGACGAATTCAGCGGTGTTGTGCCCCTCGATAGGCGCGATGAAATCGAGTTTGATCACGATCTTTTCGGGAGCGGTGGAGTCGACGATCTCCATCCGTCCCTCGCCGACGTCCTTGTTGCCGCGCCAGGCATAGATGGCGCCAGTGCCGCTCTCGGGCCCTTCAAACGTGCGGGTCATGGCCGGATCGAGTTTTTCCCACGGCGACCATTCGCTCCAGTGATGGAAGTCATTGATCGTGGAGTAAATTTTTTCCGGCGGTGCCGCAATCGTGGTCTTGCGCATCACATGGAACGTGTCGGGTTTGGTGGCTGCGTAGAGCAGCATTGCTGCGATTGCGGCGAGCAGGACGAGCAGGATCTTCTTGAGCATGGCTGTTCCCGGAATGGACGTGCTCGAGGATTGTCCGCAGATCCGCTGTGGCCGCAAGTCCGCGGCCTGTCGTTATCGCTGTGCCCAGCGCGGTAAAATCGTTGTCCCACACGTCCCGATGGCCCGTCAGTGTCCGCAGCCCATTCGTCCGCCATGCCCGCCACCCGCCGCCCGGTCTCGATCCGCCAGGAAGACCTGATCCAGTCCGTCGCCGACGCCCTGCAGTACATCAGCTACTACCACCCGGTCGACTACATCAGGAATCTCGCTGCCGCCTATGCGCGCGAGGAGTCGCCTGCCGCGAAGGACGCCATCGCCCAGATCCTGATCAACTCGCGCATGTGCGCGGAGGGCCATCGGCCGATCTGCCAGGACACCGGCATCGTCACCGTGTTTCTCGAAATCGGCATGGATATCCGCTGGGACGACGCCACCATGGGCGTCGAGGACATGGTCCACGAAGGCGTGCGCCGCGCCTACAACCATCCCGACAACAAGCTGCGCGCCAGCGTGCTGGCTGATCCAGCCGGCAAACGCATCAATACCAAGGACAACACGCCGGGCGTGGTGAATGTGAAGGTCGTGCCGGGCAATACCGTCGACGTGATCGTCGCTGCGAAAGGCGGCGGTTCCGAGGCGAAATCCAAATTCGCGATGCTCAATCCGTCCGACTCCATCGTCGACTGGGTGCTGAAGACCGTGCCGACCATGGGCGCCGGCTGGTGTCCGCCGGGCATGCTCGGTATTGGCATCGGCGGCACCGCCGAAAAGGCGATGCTGCTGGCGAAGGAAGCGCTGATGGAGCCGATCGACATCGTCGAACTGCAGGCCCGAGGTGCGTCCAACCGCGCCGAAGAGCTGCGGCTGGAGTTGTACGAGAAGGTCAACGCGCTGGGCATCGGCGCACAGGGCCTCGGCGGCCTGACCACCGTGCTCGACATCAAGGTCAAGGATTACCCGACCCATGCCGCCAACTTGCCGGTAGCGCTGATCCCGAACTGCGCCGCCACCCGTCACGCGCATTTCACTCTCGACGGCAGCGGCCCGGTGATGTTGGATCCGCCTTCGCTGGCGGATTGGCCCGAGCTGACCTACGACGCCAGCAAGGGGCGCCGGGTGAATCTCGACACCGTCACCCGTGAAGAAGTCGCCAGCTGGAAGCCGGGCGAAGTGCTGCTGCTCAACGGCAAGCTGCTGACCGGCCGCGACGCCGCGCACAAGCGCATGGTCGACATGCTCAACAAGGGCGAGCCGCTGCCGGTCGATTTCAACGGCCGCTTCATCTATTACGTCGGCCCGGTCGACCCGGTCCGCGACGAAGTCGTCGGCCCCGCCGGCCCGACCACCGCGACGCGCATGGACAAGTTCACCGAACAGGTGCTGGCGCAGACCGGTCTGCTGGGCATGGTCGGCAAGGCCGAACGCGGCCCGGCCGGTATCGAGGCGATCAAGAAGCACCAGTCGGTGTATCTGATGGCTGTCGGCGGTGCCGCGTATCTGGTGTCGAAGGCGATCAAAGCCTCGCGCGTGGTCGGGTTCGCCGACCTCGGCATGGAAGCGATCTACGAATTCACCGTCGAAGACATGCCGGTGACCGTCGCCGTCGATTCCACCGGCGATGCCGTGCACAAGACCGGCCCGCGCGAGTGGCAGGCGAAGATCGGCAAGATTCCGGTGGTGGTGGAGCAGGTCAGTCCACCCGACATTGCGGCTTCGTCGCTCGCCTCGAGCGATTCAGCTTCTTCTCGGCGGTGAAGCCGCCGATGCCGACATCGAAGTCTTATGTCCCGGAAGACGGGCCCTGAACTGCACGGGTGCGGGTCATCCATCGCCTCGCGCAAAAGATCAGCAGCAGCGTCGCTGCATAAAGCGCTACATAGCACCAACCGGCAGGGCCAGAGTGGCCCAATGATTCCAGACCGGTCCGTGCCTCGAACCATGACCAGAACGGAATCAGCATCAGCGTCGATGCGATCGCCATGGGTGCGGCGATGATCAGCGCAAGCAATACCAGACTGGTTGAGCGGAGCCAGCTCATGTGTGTCTTGAAGTGGTCGCTTTCATGGTGATGGCGGAGACGTCTGTAACAGATCCACTTTGCGATCCTCTGCTCGCGCTTCGACGACTTGTGCGTCGATATCCCGATTGACCGAAGTGTCCGCGTCGTTGTGCATTGGTTCGGGCGCGGGCTCGTGGGCGGTCACCTCGCGGCTGCGTGAGGTGATGATGTTGTAGGTCGTCTGCGGGGACAGGATGTCCGCATGCGTGAATGCGGCTTTGACGTGACGGATCGATTCGCTGCGGACTTTGGAGAAATCGCTTTTGCGTTGGTCGATCCAGCCGTAGAACCGCAGCGTGATGGCGGTGCCGTCATGGTTCACGACGAGCCACGACGGAGACGGATCATCGAGCACGCCTTCGATCTCAGCGATGGCGGACATCGCGAGCGTCTGCGATTTGCGGATGGACTGCGTACTGTCGACCAGCATCTCGAAATCGAAGCGGCGCTTCGGATTGCGGCTGTAGTTCAACACCACCGATTTGAAGACCATGCTGTTTGGCAGCTGCAGATGATTGCCGTCGAGTGTCATCAAGACCGTTGCGCGCGAATGGATCGAGACCACCTTGCCCTCGTGGCCTTCGATGACGACATGGTCGCCGGGCTCGAATGGGCGGCGGACGCTCAACATGACGCTGGCAATGTAGTTTTCCGCGATGTCCCTGAAAGCGAAGCCCAAGACCAGGCCGATGACGCCTGCGGATCCGAGTACGGCACCTACAACGCCGGTCAGTCCGACCAGATCCAATGCGATCAGGATCGCGATCAACATGATCATCGATCGCACGACGGTACGCAGCAAGCCGTTCATGTACGGGTTTCGCGAACGCAGGCGCAGGAGATGCAGCCGGTTGCCTACGAAACGCGAAAACCAGTACGCAGACAACACGACGATCATCGCCAGCAACAACTGTGGCAATCGCGCCAGTAGATTGGAGAGTGCATCGTTGGCGTTGTCGAGCATCGATTGCAGGCAATCGCCGAAGTGTTGGAAATCGCAGCGGCTCGGGATCTGGGCGAGCACCTCGGCCGCTGTTTCTTGTGCCGTCGGCGGATTCGACTGGGCAAAGACCATTGGCGCTGAAAACATTGCCAGTAGCAGCGACCAGCCCAGGATCAGGGCAGCGAACTGCCGGGCGGGATAGATCATTTTCATCATTCGATCAGAAATACCAGGCGAAGAAGAACAGGCCGAGCATGGCGAAGCCGAGCGCGAGTTTCGATATCACGCCCAGCATGATGCCGAACCAGGTGCCGAGACCGATTTTTGCGGCATGACTGACATCGCTGCGTTCGAGTTTTCGCCGATGCAGCAGTTCGCCGAGCACCGCGCCGATGAACGGTGCGATGAAGATGCCGATGATGCCGAAGAAGAGTCCGGCGATGGTGCCTAGCATGGCGCCGACGATCGCCGCCTTGCTCGCTCCCACCCGCTTGGCGCCCATTGCAGTGGCCACAATGTCGATCAGTAACGAGAGCACCGTAAGGACGCCGAGGATGACGAGCGTCCATACCCCGATGCGTTCGAAGCCATCCACCCAGGCGGCCAGCAGCATGCCGCCGAACACCAGCGGCAGACCGGGCAATGCAGGCAGGATTACGCCGAGGATGCCGACGACAATGAGCAGGCCTGCAAGAAGATAGAGCAGAACGTGCTGATCCATGGATGATCCGGTTGCGATGAAGGAGGGCGCGGACGCAGCATGATCGCATGCCGGCCTTGCCGCCACGTGCGTCCCTGAACGACGACGGCCCGCTGAAGCGGGCCGTCGTCGTTCATCGTGCCTAATGCGCGCGATCAGTTGTCCGTCGGCGTGTTCTCGGCGAAATATTCGTGACTGTCGGCGTTGTCGATGGCATTCGTGGGATTGGTATTTGCCAGATTCTGCGCTGCGCTCTGGCCGTAGACCCAGTCGTCTGTATCGGTCACCACGGTGAAGTGGCTCATCTCATGGATCAGCGTGCCGGCCTTGGAGTCGGTGCCGTGCAGCGGCGCGGTCCAGAAGGCGTTGCACACGAAGATTTCATAGGGCTGATTCTTGAAGACATGCGCGTATTCGGTGCCGGTGCAGTTGCAGTTGATCTTCACCTGCCCGCCGGGCAGGTCCATGGCGGTGTCGATGGCGGTGAAGTGCTGCTGCATCGTGGCGTAACGCGCGCTGTTGTAGGCCCCGAACCATTTGGTATAGCGGACGCCGGTCGTATTGGCGTTGAGATAACCCTTGGCATGTTCGGTGTACGAGCGTGCGGTCAGCACGGCTTGATCGATCAATGCCATCCGCGCGGCCGTGCAGCCGACATAGCTGACGCCGACGACATCCGATAATTCAGGGATGCTGGGTTGCACGGGCTTGATCCGCCCGCCGGAGGCGTTCGTCGCCGGCTGATCCAACATCATCTGGATCGGCGCGGCCTGCGCGACCATCGGCACGCCGTTGCGCTGTTGCAGCCGGATACGGCCGGACAGTGAGGCGTATTGAAGTGGGGCGGCATACGTAACGGTGTAGTGGCCGGCTTTGGAGAAGTCATACATCTCGCCAAGCGCAACGACGGTACGCTGACTGCGGCCCGGGCGCAGGATCGCGAAGTCTGCGGCGGTTGGCGTGCCGCGCTTGACCATCGCGCCCTCGAAGCCGACTTCCTGGCCGTCGCGGGTGATCCGGAACAGATTGGACTGCCTTACTTCCGAGGGCAGTTGCCATTTCGGAATACGGAGCGTCTTTCGACTGGTATTGGTGACGATCACTTCGACGTTGTCGTCGCCCATCGCGAATACGCTCACGCGCACCGGATTCTGCGGTTGGATCGGTCGTGCTGCAGTTGCGGTCGTCATCGCGCCGATGCCGACGGCGATAGCCGTGAGCGCGAGGCCGCTGCCGAGGAGGTGCGGAAGTTTCAGTGTCATGGTCGAGGTTCCCAGTGCGAACGGAGGCTCGCGGTTCCAGTGCCCAATCATATCGGGGCTGGCAGCTTGCCGCACAGGGTTTGATCTGTTCAGGAAACGAGAAGCAGACAGGCAGCGGACGAGCATGGTGTGGGGTTGGCGCGGTCGTCTTGCCGAGATTGGGTCGCCAAAGAGAACGGCCCGCCGAGGCGGGCCGTCCGGAACAGAGCCGGTGACCTGGTCGCTCAGTTCTGCGACGGGGTATTTTCGGCGAAGTACTCATGGCTGTCGGCGTTGTCGAGCGCCTTGGTCGGGTCGCTGATCGCCAGACTCTTCGCGCCGCTCTGACCGTAGACCCAGTCGTCGGTGCCTGCCACCACGTTGAAGTGGCTCATTTCGTGGATCAGGGTGCCAGCCTTGGAGTCGGTGCCGGTGTTCGGTGCGCTCCAGAATGCGCGGCAGACGAAGATCTCATAGGGACGCGTCGGGTAGACGTAGGCGTAATAGCTCTGATTGCAGCCGCAGTTGATGGTGATCTGGCCGCCGCTCTGGTCCATCGCCGTATCGATGTCCGTGAAATGCTGCTTGGCGGTGTTGTAGCGGCTCGAGGTGTATGCGCCGAACCAGCTGGTGTAGCGGGGACCAGTGGTTCCGCCGTTCAGATAGCCCTTGCCGTTTTCGGAATAGGTCCGGGCCGAGTTGACCGCAGTGCCGGCGCCGCTGATCTGTGTGCTGGAACAGCCGGCATAGGTGACGCCGTTGACAACGGTGCTGCCGGAACCCGGTTTGGTCGGTTTCGCCCTTGCGGTCACGCGGGCTTTTGCAGTCAATGCGGTGCTCTGATCGATCCACAGTTGGATCGGTGCGCCCTGCGCAACCATCGGCATGCCGTTCGATTGCTTCAGTTTGGCGCCGCCGGACATCGAGGCGTACTGCAGCGGCGAAGCGAAGGTGACGGTGTAGTTGCCCACGCTGGACATGTCATAGGCGCTGCCGAGATCGACCGTGACCTTGCGGCTCTGGCCGGGACGCAGGATCGTGAAGTCAGTGGCGGCTGGCACGCCACGCTTGATCATCGCGCCCTCGTAGCGGATCTGCTCACCGTCGCGGCTGATATGGAACAGGTTGGACTCGGCAGTCGTGGAAGGTAGCTGCCATGTCGGAATGCGTGCCGTCTTGCGGCTGGTGTTGGTTACCGTGACTTCGACGTTGCCGTCGCCGAGCGCCATGATGCCGACCCGCAGTGGGTTAGCGGTTTCGACCTTCGGTCGTGCGGCTTCGGCTGTGGCGAAGACGCTGGCGATCGCCGCAGCGAGTACGGCAGTCGTGCCGATGGTGGTGAGTGCGTTCAACTTCATTGTTTCATTGCCCCCGGATTGGATAAGTGCCCGCAGATGCGCGCAAGTCCGATCATAAGAGGCTGAGGAGGGGCTGTGCATGTTGCTTTGCAGCAGAGTCGTGAGGAGGACGTTGGACATCGCCCAATAGAAACGGCCCGCCGAAGCGGGCCGTTTTGGTGCATTTGCGTATCGCAATCTGCCGATCAGTTCTGCGACGGGGTGTTCTCGGCGAAGTACTCATGGTTGTCGGCGTTGTCGATTGCCTTGGTCGGGTTGCTGCTCGCGAGGCTCTTGGCCGCGCTCTGGCCGTAGGCCCAGTCATCCGTGCTGGCGACCACGTTGAAGTGGCTCATTTCGTGGATCAGCGTGCCCGCCTTGGAATCCGTACCGGTGTTCGGCGCGCTCCAGAAGGCGTTGCAGACGTAGATCTGATACGGCTGGGTCGGATAGACGTAGGCGTAGTAGCTCTGCGTGCAGCCGCAGTTGATCGTGATCTGGCCGGCGTTCTGGTTGATCGCGCTGCTGATGTTGGTGAAATGCTGCTTGACGGTCGTATAGCGGCTGGAGGTGTACGCGCCGAACCAAGAGGTGAAGCGCGGGCCGGTCGAGCCTGCGTTGAGGTAGCCCTTCGCGTTTGTGGCGTAGGTGCGGGCCGAGTTGACTGCCGTGCCCGCCGATGTGGTGCGCGAGCTGGTGCAACCGACGTAGTTGACGCCGTTGGTGACAACGGTGGGCGCCAGTTTCTGATTGGCGGTCGTGAGGTTCAGGCGTTCGGTCGGGCTCGGTGCGCCGCCCTCGACCCAGATCTGCATCGGCGCGCTCTGGGCGACCATCGGCTGACCATTGCTCTGCTTCAATTGCGCGCCACCGGACATCGAACCGGCCTGGAGCGAGGAGGCGAAGGTGACGTTGTAGGCGCCGCCCTTGGACATGTCATAGGCATCGCCCAGATCGACCGTGACCTTGCGGCTCTGGCCCGGGCGCAGGATCGCGTAATCCGCCGAGGTCGGCGCACTGCGCTTGATCATGCGGCCTTCATAGCTGACTTCTTCGCCGTCGCGGCTGATCATGAAAAGGTTGGATTCCGCTTCAGCGGACGGCAGCTGCCACTTGAGGACGCGGGCGGTCTTGCGGCTGGTGTTGGTCACGATCACTTCGACGTTACCGTTGCCCAGCGACATCATGCTGACGCGCAGCGGGTTGGCTGTTTCCATCTTCGGAGCGGCTTCGGCCGCAGCGAAGACGCTGGTGATCGCTGCGGCAAGCACGGTCGCGGTGCCGAGCGTGACAAGTACGTTGGATTTCATTCCATTGCTCCAAAAATAAGGTGTGCCCGCGGATGCGGGCGAAGCTGATCATAAGTGGCGGCGGGTGTCTTTTGTTGCGCTCGCGATGGCAGGATCTGAGATCGTTGTCGCAATCCCATGCAACAAGGCCCCGCGGCGGGCGGGGCCTTGTTTGTTCTGGGGCCAGGGCGGTGCGCCGGGCGGGACGGGTGGCCGTACCGTCAGCGGAAATCCTGGTGACAGCCTTTGCAGCTTTCTCCGATTTTGGCGGTGACCGCACTGACGCCTTCGCAGTTCAGGGGCGGCGCGGACAGGGCCGCATCCAGTGTGGCGCGCATGCCGCCGGCCTGTTTGACGAAGCGCTCGTCGTCGCTCAGTCCCGGGAAGGCACGTTCCAGATCATCGGCCATCGTCCGCAGCCCTTTGAGGTGCGGAATGATGTCGGTGGCATTGCAGTGATTCTCCGCCACCTTTGTGCCGAGCTGCTTCAGATGCCATTCCTGCACGTGCATGACGCTGTCGGGGAAGTGGTCGCGGCGTTCGTTGAGTGCCCGCATCACCATCACCACGGCGATGGCGCCGATGACGAGGCCCAGGAGGAACACGAAAAAATACCGGCTGAAGGCGGAAGACTTGGGGCGGATCTGTTCGGGTGGTGTCGACATGGCGGCAACTCCTTGATGTTGGGCGAAAACATAACACGCCCGGCGGAGCGGGCATGGCCGGTTGCCGCTGCGAGTCCGCTAGAATTCCGCTGATGAACGACATCTGGACCGAACGATTCGGCGGTATCGACCGCCTGTATGGCGTGGGCGCGCTTGAGCGCTTTTCGCGAAGCCATGTTGCGGTGGTGGGCTTGGGAGGGGTCGGATCCTGGCTGGTCGAAGCGCTTGCGCGCAGTGGCGTGGGCCGGCTGACGCTGATCGACGCCGACGATCTGTGTGTGTCCAACACCAACCGCCAGCTGCCGGCGTTGGCAGGGCAGTACGGACGGGGCAAGGCGGAGGCCATGGCCGAACGCTGCCGCGCGATCAATCCAGAAATCGCTGTGGAAGCCGTTGCGAGCTTCCTCACCCCATCGAACCTTGAAGAGTTGCTTGGTCGTGGTTATGACCTCGTCGTCGACGCCTGCGACAGTTTTCGCACCAAGGTCGAAGCGATTGCCTGGTGCCGTCGTCGCAAGCTTCCAATCATCACGGTGGGTGCCGCTGGCGGGCGACTCGATCCCACTCTCGTGCGCGTGCGCGACCTCTCGCGCACGGAGCATGATGCGATGCTCGCGCTGATCCGCAAGAAGCTGCGCACCGAATTCAATTTTCCGAAGAATCATCAGCGTTACTTCGGTGTGCCGGCGATCTATTCACTGGAAAACGTGCAATACCCGCAAGCAGACGGCACCGTCTGTGGGCTGCGCCCGAAACTCGGTGCGGATGCCGCGTTGAAACTTGATTGCGGCGCCGGCCTGGGGGCCGCGACGCACATCACCGGTGCGTTCGCGTTCGTGGCTGTGGGCAAGGCGCTGGAGATGCTGTTGAAGCCGAAATCGGCATAGGTGCATCTTTTGGGGCGAGCCTGTTGATCTTCTGCAGTTCCGGCATTGATGCGTCGGGGCGTGTGCTATTCGGTCTGTAATCCGAACAGGCGTTCCGCGTTCGCGGTTGTGGCCTGCGCCAGCATGTCCGGATCGATGCCACGCAGCGTGGCGATGGTTGCGCAGATCGTCGTCAGTCGTGCCGGTTCGTTGCGCTGCCCGCGGATGCTTGCGTCGGGTTGATCGGGTGCATCGGTTTCCAGCAGCAGAGATTCGATCGGCAATTGCGCGGCGAGCGTGCGCAGACGGTTCGCGCGTTCGTAGGTGACCGGGCCGCCGAGACCGACCAGGAACCCGTGTTCGTACAGTCGTCGTGCCTGCTCCGCGCTTCCGGAAAAGCTGTGCACCACGCCGCGTAGTGGCCCGAAGCGACGGATGGCAGCCAGTACGGCATCGACGGCGCGTCGCGCATGCACGATGACCGGCAGTTCGAAATCGCGGGCGAGCCGTAGTTGACCTTCGAAGTAGCGCGACTGTTCGGAGGTATCGAGCCCTTCGACGAAGAAATCCAGTCCGCATTCACCGATCGCGGCCGGGCGCTCGCGGTCGATCCAGTCGCGCAGGGCGGTGAGGTGCTCGGGGTGATGTTCTGCGAGGAACATCGGGTGCAGTCCATAGGCGGGGTGTAGCCCTGGCTCTGCAGCGCACAGTGCACGCAGTTTTTCCCAGCCCGCCGCGTTCACGGCCGGCACGATCTGCCGGTTTACGCCCGCCGCGCGGGCGCGTGCGAGCACGGCGCTGCGATCGCGATCGAACTCCTCTGCGTCAAGATGACAGTGGCTGTCGACGAGCATGCCGTGCTGCGCGTCAGCGGCTGCGCTGACCTTCGATCGGCGGTTTGGGCGATGTGACCTCGGGATCCTTTCGCTTGCGGAAGCTCGCCAGCAGCAGGGTGCCGATGCCCAGCAGGATCTCATCGATGAACGGAATGAAATCGGGTACGACCATGTCCAGTGCCCAGAGCGAGGCTGCCAATACGAACAGACGCGGAAAACTGAGTCTGCTCAGAAAGGCCAGGATCGGGGCGACAAAGGGGCTGGCCATGACTCGGGCTCCGGGAAAGAAGAAGCGGGAACGCTAGCATGCAGGGCAAACCTTGCGGGACCGCATTCATGTTTTCGTCAGGCTTGGGCGGCCGAACTGGGGCCGGGTTCAGCTGGCCGGTGCTGCAATCGGTGCCGAAAGTGGGCATTCCCCATACGGAGGTTGAATATGAACAACAATACTGTGGCCATCGCACTCGCGTCCTTGCTGGTGGGTGGTGTTGCGACAGCGGCTTACATCAACAATCGCAGCCCTTCGCCAGCGGATCCTCTGGCGGTCGAGGCGGAGATGGCTCAACCATCGGTTGTTGCGACGACTGCTGACGATCGCCGGGACGACGACACCAGTATTCCTGCTGCCGGAACGCTTGAATATGCGGACGTTCTCGCAGTTTCCCCCGTCACCAAGAGCGAGCAGTTGTACGCGACAGTGTTGGGGACCGATCCGGTCCGCGAAACGGTGACCGGTACTGCGCCTCGTGAAGTCTGTGAGGATGTCGCGGTGCAGGAGCGCCTGCCGGAGAAGGACGGCAACGTGGGTGGCACCGTCGCCGGCGCCGTGATTGGTGGTCTGGTTGGCAATCAGGTCGGCAAGGGCGATGGGCGCAAGGTCGCCACCGTCGCTGGCGCAGCGGCCGGAGGTCTCATCGGCAACCGGATCGATCGCAAACACGAAGGCGGCAAGGTCGTGACCCGTACAGAACGTCAATGCCATACGGTGTCCGAAGCGACCAGCAGCAGCCGCACCGTGGCCTGGAACGTCACCTATCGCAATCCCGACGGCACCACCGGAACCCTGCGCACCGATAGCAAGCCCGGCAAGCGTATTCCGCTCGGTACCGAGAAGAGCGTGATCGGATACGACGTTACTTACCGATATCAGGGCGAAGAGAAAAACCTGCGCATGGATGAGAAGCCGGGCGCACGGTTGCCGGTGATTGATGGCCAGGTCGTTACACAGGTGGCTGCGGCCGGGACTCCTGATCGGAGTTGAGGTTCGATGTTTGGGGCTGGTCCCTCGGCCAGGCTCGACAGGAACGGGGCCGGAGCGATCCGGCCCCGTTTTCTTGTCCGCGAGCGACGATGGGGTGCCGGGCTGCAGGCCACCCCGATACAATAGACGGCTTCCTTCCCGACACCGGTCCCGATATGGCCCTGCACCCCTACGATCTCTATGACGTTCGTTCCCTTCTCACCGAGGAAGAGCGTGCGGTGCAGGACACCGTGGCCCGGTTCACCGATGAACGTGTGCTGCCGATCATCGGCAAAGCCTTCGACGAAGGCCGCTTTCCTCAGGAACTGGTCGCCGAGATCGCCGAGATGGGCCTGCTGGGCTCCTCGCTTCCGGAACAATATGGTTGCGCCGGCCTCAATTCGGTCAGCTATGGCCTGATCTGCCAGGAACTGGAGCGCGGCGACTCGGGGATCCGCAGCTTTGTCAGCGTCCAGTCTTCCCTGTGTATGTATCCGATCTTTGCCTATGGCACCGAAGAGCAGCGCACGCGCTGGTTGCCTGAGATGGCGGCGGGCCGGGCGATCGGCTGCTTCGGTCTGACCGAGCCGCACGGTGGCTCAGACCCGGCGAACATGAAGACAAACGCCAAGCGCGACGGTGGCGACTGGGTCATCAACGGCTCGAAGATGTGGATCACCAACGGCAATCTCGCCGACGTGGCCATCGTCTGGGCAATGACCGACGACGGCATCCAGGGCTTCCTGGTCGAGAAGGACATGCCGGGTTTCACCGCTCAGGAAATCAAGCACAAGATGAGCCTGCGCGCTTCGGTCACCAGCGCGCTGTTCTTCGACAACGTCCGTGTGCCGGAATCCAACCGTCTGCCGAACGTGAAAGGCCTCAAGGGCCCGCTCGGCTGCCTCACCCAGGCTCGTTACGGCATCACTTGGGGGCCGATCGGCGCTGCCATCGCCTGTCTCGACGAAGCGCTGCGCTACGGCAAGGACCGGATCCTGTTCGACCGGCCGCTGACTGCCAACCAAGCCGTGCAGCTGAAATTGGCCGACATGGCCCGCCGCATCACCATGGCGCAGCTGCTGTCGCTGCAGCTCGGCCGCCTCAAGGATGCAGGTAACATGCAGCCGACCCAGGTGTCGCTGGCGAAGTGGAACAACGTGCGTATGGCAATCGACATCGCCCGCGAAGCGCGCGACATCCTCGGCGGCGCCGGCATCACCACCGAACATTGCCCGATCCGTCATGCGCTGAATCTGGAATCGGTCATCACCTACGAAGGCACCGAGACCGTCCACCAATTGGTGGTCGGCCGCGAATTGACGGGCATCAACGCGTTCTGATCGAAGCGACGGACAGGAGCTTTCCATCATGACGCAGTCCCCGGTACTCGAAACCGAACGCCTGATCCTGCGTCAGCCGCGGATCGGGGACTTCGACCGTTACGCCGAGTTCTTCGCCCATGAGTCCTCGCGGATCATCGGCGGCCCTCTCGCGCGCGGCGACGCATGGCGCCGGTTTCTGCAGATGCCCGGCGCTTGGGCATTACAGGGGTTCGCGATGTTTTCCGTGGTCGAAAAAGCCAGTGGGCTCTGGGTCGGACAGGCCGGCCCGTGGCGCCCCGATGGCTGGCCCGGTACGGAAGTCGGCTATGCCTTCCATCCGGATGCGCATGGCAAGGGCTATTGCACCGAAGCCTGCGTGGCTGCGATCGACTGGGCGTTCGATACGCTCGGCTGGACCGAAGTCATCCACTGCATTTCGCCCGAAAACGCCGCCTCGCAGAAGGTCGCGCAGCGCCTGGGTTCGCGTAACACGGGTCCCGGCACGTTGCCGTCACCGTTGGATGCACACGCGATCGATATCTGGAGGCAGACGCGCGATGAATGGCGTGCACGCCGTTCGGAGGCGACACGATGATCACGCTCTACGGCATGTCCACCTCGGGCAACTGCTACAAACTGCAGTTGCTCCTGGCTCAGCTCGGGCGCGAGTACGTGTGGGAAGAGCTCGACATCACGCGCGGCGAAAATCTTTCGCCTGAATTCCTGGCGATGAATGATCGCGGCAAGGTGCCGGTGATGAAGCTCGACGACGGACGCACGATGTCGGAGTCGAATGCGATCCTCAACTATCTGGCGCAGGGCACGCCGCTGTTGCCCGATGACGCCTGGGATCGCGCCAAGACGCTGCAGTGGATGTTCTTCGAGCAGTACAGCCACGAGCCCTATATCGCGGTGTCGCGTTTCATCCACCTGTTCCTGCCGGCCGACCATCCGCGTCGCGCTTCGCTTGATGCGCTGCAGGCTTCGGGTAACGAGGCGCTGGCGGCGATGGAGCGGCACCTCACCCGGTTGCCGTGGTTCGGCGGCGAGCGCTACACCATCGCCGACATCGCGCTGTTCGCCTACACCCATGTGGCCGAGGACGGTGGTTTCGACCTGGCTGCGTATCCTCATGTCGAACGCTGGATCAAACGCGTACAGGCGCAGCCCGGCTTTGTGCCGATGCGCGACCCGCAGGCCGATTGACGCCGTTTTCATTTCAACATCACCGGCCTTCCTGTGACGAAGGCGGGGAGACCTCATGTTCGCTGCCGTGCCCAACCCGATCCCCGCCCGCATGAAGGGCCTGAACCGCGCAGAGATCTGCGACGTGAATTTCCAGCAGTTCGTTCGCGACCGGGATGTCGAGGCGAATGCCGGTGCGGGTGGCAGCTTTTTCGATGATGCCGCACTCGACGCCCAGAGTTTCCGCGAACTGTTCGAATCGCAGTTGATCAGCCGCCACCTTGATCTGATGGCGCGTGTGTTGCGGGTTCAGAACAAGGTCTTCTACACGATCGGTTCGTCGGGCCACGAAGGCAACGCGATGGTCGCGCGATTGACGCGCCACACCGATCCGGCGTTCCTGCATTACCGTTCCGGCGGTTTCATGGCCGAACGCTTCCGGAAAATCCCCGGTATGGACCCGATCATGGACTCGGCGCTGTCGTTCGCGGCCAGCGCGGATGATCCGGCGAGCGGTGGCCGGCACAAAGTGTGGGGCAGCAAGCCGTTGTGGGTATTACCGCAGACATCGACCATCGCATCGCATCTGCCGAAGGCATTCGGCACGGCGATTGCGATCGACCATGCGCGCCGCATCGGCCATCAGCTTCCGATCCCTGACGACAGCATTGCGATCTGTTCGTTCGGCGATGCGTCGAGCAATCACGCCACCGCGCAGACTGCGTTCAACGCCGCTGCATGGACCGCCTATCAGAAGCTGCCGGCGCCGGTACTCTTCGTCTGTGAGGACAACGGCATCGGTATTTCCGTGAAGACGCCGGACGGCTGGGTCGCGCGCAATTTCCGGCACCGGCCGGATCTCGATTATTTCTATGCCGATGGTCTTGATCTGATCGCCGGTTATGGCCAGGTCCAGGCGGCAGTCGAACATTGTCGCCGCACCCGCCGCCCGACATTCCTGCATCTGCGCACCACGCGGATCATGGGCCACGCGGGCACCGATTTCGAGATCGAGTGGCGCAATATCGAAGAGCTGTGCGCAGTCGAAGCCAGCGACCCGTTGCTCCGCAGTGCGGCCATCGCGCTGGATTCCGGTTTGATGTCGAAGGGCGAGATTCTCGATCTCTACGAAGCCACGCGCCGGAAATGTTTCATCGCTGCGGAAGATGCCGACAGTCGCCCGCGTCTGACGTCGCTGACAGAGGTGATGCGTCCTTTGGCGCCGTACACGGCGGACAAGGTCAAGGCAGAGGCCGAACGCGCCGACTACAGTGAAAAACGCATCGCGGCGTTTGGTGGTGAAGCCAAACTGCCGGAAAAACAACCGGCGAAACATCTCGCGATCCAGATCAACCAGGCCTTGCACGATCTGTTCTGCAAATATCCGGAAACACTGTTGTTCGGTGAGGATGTGGCGCAGAAAGGTGGTGTCTATACGGTCACCAAGGGTCTGCACAAGGCGTTCGGCAATCGGCGCGTGTTCAATACGCTGCTCGATGAAACGATCATCCTGGGTCTGGCGCAGGGCTACGCGAACATGGGCATGCTGCCGATGCCGGAGATCCAGTACCTCGCGTATTTCCACAATGCCTGCGATCAGATCCGTGGCGAAGCGGCGAGCCTGCAGTTCTTCAGCAATGGCCAATACCGCAACCCGATGGTGATGCGGATCGCCTCGTTGGGTTATCAGCGTGGTTTCGGCGGGCATTTCCACAACGACAATTCGATCACCGCGCTGCGCGATATCCCTGGTCTGGTCGTCGGCTGTCCATCGCGCGGCGATGACGCGGCGATGATGCTGCGCACGCTGATGGCGATGGCGAAAGTGGATGGTCGCGTTTGTGCCTTCCTCGAGCCGATTGCGCTCTACATGACCAAGGATCTGTATGAGCCCGGCGATGGCCTGTGGCTGACCGACTATCCGTCGCCCGATCAGGCGATGACGCTGGGCGAAGGTCGGGTCTACCCGCCAGAAGGCGGTGGAGACGGCGACGATCTCGTGATCTTCAGCTTCGGCAATGGCATTCCGATGAGCCTGCGCGCGGCGCGCACAATCGAGCAGAAACATGGGTGGAAGACCCGTGTGGTCGATCTGCGCTGGCTGGTGCCGCTCAACGAAACCTTCATCCGCGAACAGGCGGCGACGGCCAAGCGCATCCTGATCGTCGATGAAGGTCGTCGCAGTGCGGGGGTGGGCGAGGGCATCATCACTGCGGTGGTCGAGGGCGGCTACGGCGCGCGTCCGTTCCGCCGTGTCGTGGGCGCCGACACGTTCACGCCCCTTGCCGGCGCGGCGTTCCTCGTGATTCCGTCGGAAGAGGATATCGTTGCTGCTGCGGATTCACTGGTCGGCTGAGTTGTGCGCGGCCCTGCTTCGGGCTATGGTTCCAGCGGTACGCGATGATGGTGGCGAAGCTCTGTTTGGGCCTGGCGCGCGAGTCGTGATGATGGTGTCCGCCGTGACTGCGCGGACAGTTTTCCAGTCGAGGAATTGCCGATGCAAAACGAAAACAAGACGTCCGTGCAGGATCTCAGCCCGCAGGATCAGGCCAGACACACGCAGATCGAGACCAAGGTGCGCGAGCTGCATGCGCAGATCGGACAGGACTACGACAACAATGGTGAGCGGGTCGCGGCCGGCCTGTTGGAGCGCTACAAGGCGGCGGGCCTGAAGGGCGACGTCAGCGGCGTTTACCTCAGCCAGGCCAATGCCTACGTCAAGCAAGGGGAAAACATCATCGGTGTGGTCGGAGACAGGGAAAACCCGACAAGTCAGACCTTTCACGGCAAATCGTCGGACCTCATCGCGACCCCGGCGCAAGACAGCTTTTCGCGGGTTCTCGACCATGACCGCAATCAGCAGATGACCCAGAACCAGGAGCAGACACTCCAGTGCAATCGGACGCAGGAAGAGGCGACGCAGGGGACGCCCGCCATGGGCGCCCGCTCGACCTTCAGCTGAGAGACGCGTTCAGCGCGCCAGACCGCTCCGAAGCGGTTGTGATTCCCACGAAGCCCCGCTTTTGGCGGGGCTTTCTGCTGTCGGCGATTCCAGCGTCATGACGGCCAATGCGGCATCGCCGCTGACGCTGATCACGGTGCCGATGATGGTGCCGTCGGAAGAGAGTTCATCGCCGTCTGTCAGCGGTGAGGAGGAGCGGACCAGTCCCAATCCCCGCTTGGCCTGGCCGAGGAAGTGCGTGCGGGCCACGATTTCCTGACCCGGGTAGCAGCCTTTCTTGACGCTGTAGGCACGCAGACGGGCCAGCGAGAGTTGCTGAGGGGTCCATTGTTCCAACTGCGACGGCCCCAGCCTCGGCCAGCCGTGCATCAAATCTGCGAGCCGCCAGCATTCGAGTTGCCCGGCATCGGCCGGCGAATCCGCTGCCGGCCCAACCCGGAGGCTGCGTCCGGGATGGTCTGTTTCAATATCGCCGCTGAGGTCAAGTTCAATGGCATCGACGGCATCGCCAGCCCAGTGGTTGCCGGAAGCCAGATCCGAGGCCTTCAGTCTTCCGATCACGCGCAGATCGTCGCGAATCGTGATCTCGACCTTGCTGCGGAAGACGAAACGGCGCAATTGGCTCACGAACTGCTCGGCATCTGCATCCGGAAGCACCAGCCACAACGTATTGGAGTCGATACGAATGATCGCGAACAGGGCGATGACCCGTCCTTTTGCCGTCAACCAGCCGTTCCAGTGCCATTCTCCATCACGCAGTGCGGCGACATCGTTCATGGTCTGCGCATGGGCGAACGCGACCGCATCGCGGCCCGTGAGCGCCACCAGGCGATGGTCGGACAGGGAAAACCACGATGCGACTGTCATTTGCGGGTTGTCCGGCATGGGTACGGGACTTAAACTTGCGAGTTCAGGATTTCAGACCATGATAGGCGAAACCGTTCCAACCCCAGTACCCCTGCCGGAAGCACCCGCGACCGAACCCAATCAGGGGCAACGCACCGACGCCAAGGAGATCGGCGGCCGCGAAGGCCCCGACCCGACCCGTTACGGCGACTGGGAGAAGAACGGACGTTGTATCGATTTCTGATCAAAGCTTTCCTGAGCCTGGTTTTTCGAAGCCTGTCTTCCGAAAGCACGATCCCACCGATCCGGACGCTATCCACCATGACCAATCGTGCACGCCCCCTGTCGCCGCATCTGCAGGTCTATCGGCCACAGATCACCAGCGTGATGTCGATCCTGCATCGCATCAGCGGCATTGTCCTGTCCTTCGGCGCTTTCGTACTGACATGGTGGCTGCTCGCCGTTGCGCAGGGCGGTGAAGCCTATGCTGGTGCTGCGGAATGCATGGCCTCGACATTCGGCAAGATCGCCCTCTTCGGCTTCTCGTTGGCGCTGGTCTACCACCTGCTCAACGGGATCCGTCATCTGCTCTGGGATGCCGGCTGGGGTTTCAAACTGCCGCAGGTCTATCGTTCCGGCTACACCGTTGCCGTGCTGACGGTAGTGTTTACCGCAGCGATCTGGTTCTTCTCGATGCGGGGTGGTGCATGAGCGACTCTCCAGTGCAGGATTTCCGCACACCGATCGGGCGTGCCCGTGGTCTGGGCTCGGCGAAGTCGGGGACCGGCCATTTCTGGTATCAGCGTGTCACTGCGGTATTCCTCGCGCTGCTTACCCCATGGATCATCGGCATGCTCGTCGCACTCGTCGGCGCGGATCACGCCCAGGTGCAGGTGGCGCTCGCGAAACCGGCGAACGCGATCGCGCTTGCGCTGTTCGCGATCAGCCTGTTCTGGCATGCGCGTTTGGGGCTGCAGGTGGTGATCGAGGATTACATCCACAACCGCCCGGTTGAAATCGCGTTGCAACTGCTTGTCACCTTCGCCTGTGCGTTGGGCGGCCTCGCTTCTCTCTACGCGATCGGCCGGATCGCTCTTCTGGCCTGACGGCTCATATCAAGGCAGCCATGACCTCCGCATACAATTCCAGCGCCTACAAAATCACCGAACACAAATACGACATGGTCGTGGTCGGCGCCGGTGGCGCCGGGCTGCGCGCCACGTTCGGTCTCGCCCACAAAGGCCTGCAGACCGCGTGCATCACCAAGGTCTTTCCGACCCGTTCGCATACCGTTGCGGCGCAGGGCGGTATTTCCGCAGCGCTCGGCAACATGGGTGAAGACGACTGGCGTTTCCACTTCTACGACACCATCAAGGGCTCCGACTGGCTGGGTGATCAGGACGCCATCGAATACATGTGCCGCGAAGCGATTCCGGCCATCATCGAGCTCGAACATCAGGGTGTGCCGTTCTCGCGCACCGAAGACGGCAAGATCTACCAGCGCCCGTTCGGCGGCATGACCACGCACTACGGCAAGGGCATCGCCCAGCGCACCTGCGCCGCCGCCGACCGCACTGGACACGCGATCCTGCATACGCTGTACCAGCAGTCGCTCGCGCACGATGCGCGGTTCTTCGTCGAATATTTCGCGCTCGACCTGATCATGGACGAGGAGGGTGCCTGCCGTGGCGTGCTCGCGCTCGACATGGCCGAAGGCACGCTCCATCTGTTCCGCGCCCAGGGCGTGGTGCTGGCGACCGGCGGCTACGGCCGTGCCTATTTCTCAGCGACTTCCGCGCATACCTGCACCGGCGACGGTGGCGGCATGGCACTGCGCGCAGGGCTTGGTTTGCAGGACATGGAATTCGTGCAGTTTCATCCCACCGGCATTTATGGCGCGGGCTGCCTCATCACTGAAGGCGTGCGCGGCGAAGGTGGCATCCTGCGCAATAGCAAGGGCGAACGCTTCATGGAGCGTTACGCACCGAACGCCAAGGACCTCGCGTCGCGCGACGTCGTCTCGCGTTCGATGACCATCGAAATCCGTGAAGGCCGTGGCGTCGGTGAACACGCCGACCATATCCATCTCGATCTGACCCACCTCGACCCGAAGGACATCCACGAGAAGCTGCCCGGCATCGCCGAGAGCGCGCGGATTTTCGCCGGTGTCGACGTGGAGAAGCAGCCGATTCCGGTGTTGCCGACCGTGCACTACAACATGGGCGGCATTCCCACCAACTATCACGGTGAAGTCGTGCAGTTGAAGAATGGCGAACCCGATGCGGTAGTGCCGGGTCTTTACGCCATCGGAGAAGCCGCTTGCGTGTCGGTGCATGGCGCCAACCGTCTCGGTTCCAACTCGTTGCTCGATCTCGTGGTGTTCGGGCGTGCGGTCGCGAACCGCTGCGCCGAGACGATCAAGCCGAGCATGCCGCACAAGACGCTCGCAGCGGATGCCTGCGACAAGTCGCTGGCGAACCTCGACAAACTGCGCAATGCCAGCGGCGGCACGCCGACGGCAGTAATCCGCGACAAGATGCAGCGCACGATGCAGAACGACGCTGCGGTGTTCCGTACCGGCGAGACGCTTGCTGACGGCGTGAAGAAAATCCGCGAGATCCACGCTTCGTTCGCCGACGTGAAGGTCAGCGACCGCTCTCTGGTCTGGAACTCCGATCTGATCGAAACCATGGAACTGCAGAATCTGCTGGGCCAGGCGTTGAGCACGATCGTTTCGGCCGAGAATCGCAAGGAATCGCGCGGTGCGCATGCACGCGAGGATTTCCCGGACCGCAACGACCAGGAGTGGCAGAAACACACCCTCTGCTGGGTCGATGACGACGGCAACACCCGAATCGACTATCGCCCGGTGCACATGTACACCCTGAGCGATGATGTCGAAGTCGTCCCTGCCAAAGCACGCGTTTATTGATCCGCAGGAGCGACTCCAGTCGCGATTTGTTGCCAAAAACGTACACATTCGCGGCTGAAGCCGCTCCTACAAACGCCGGGTTTCCGGTGAGGTAGCAGGAAACGAACGATGGCTGAGTTCACCCTCCCAAAAAATTCCAAAGTCCACAAGGGCAAGCGTTTTTCCGCGCCCGCCGGGGCCAAGCGCACGCGTGAGTTCAAGGTCTACCGCTGGAATCCCGACGACGGCGAGAATCCGCGGACGGATACCTACGAAGTCGATCTCGACAGCTGTGGCCCGATGGTTCTGGATGCGCTGATCAAGATCAAGAACGAGATCGATCCGACGCTGACGTTCCGTCGCTCCTGCCGCGAAGGTATCTGCGGCAGCTGCGCGATGAACATCGACGGCACCAACACGCTGGCCTGCACCAAGGCGATCGAAGATTGCGGCAAGAAAGAAGTGCCGATCTATCCGTTGCCGCACATGTCGGTCGTCAAGGATCTGGTGCCGGATCTCACTCACTTCTATGCGCAGTACGCATCGATCAAACCATGGATCCGGACCCAGACGCCGGCACCGCCGGATCGCGAGCGCCTACAGTCCAAGGAAGACCGTGCCAAACTCGACGGTCTTTACGAATGCATCCTGTGCGCTTGTTGCAGCACCAGTTGCCCGAGCTACTGGTGGAACGGCGATCGTTACCTCGGTCCGGCGGTGTTGTTGCAGGCGTATCGCTGGCTTGTGGACAGTCGTGATGAAGACACCGGTGCGCGCTTGGACGATCTCGAAGATCCATTCAAGTTGTATCGCTGTCACACCATCATGAACTGCGCGCGGACTTGTCCGAAGGGCCTCAATCCTGCGCAGGCGATCGGTGAGATCAAGAAGTTGATGCTCGCGCGACAGGTCTGATCCTTCGCGCTGCATCGCTGTCTTGTCATTTTGCATTTGCAACTCCGCGTGGTCGCGGGGTCACCGAGGTGATGGATGCCGAACCACGCGATCTTCCTGCCTGCACTCGCCATGGCGGCGCTCACTTTCTCCGTGCTTGCGGTGATGTTTCGCCGTCGCGTCGCGCAGTTGAAGCGCGATCGGATTCATCCGCAGAAAGTGTCGACTTCGACACAGGCTTCGCTGCTGTATACGGATGTCGCGCCCGCAGATAATTTTCGCAATCTGTTCGAAATGCCCGTGCTGTTCTATCTGGCACTGCTGGTGGCTGCGATCACCGATCAGGTCACGATGCCGGTATTGGTTCTTGCCTGGAGCTATGTGGCGGCGCGCACATTGCACAGTGTGATCCAGTGCAGCTACAACAAGGTCATTCATCGTTTTCGTGCGTTTGCGCTCAGCGCATTCGTGCTCGTGGGGCTGTGGGCGCTGCTCGGCTATGGATTGATCGCGGGATGACCGGTACAAGCTCTGACGAGGCCACTGAGCTGCAGCGGTTACGCTGGCGAAGCCGGCGTGGCATGCGCGAACTGGATCAGTTGTTCGGCCGTTATCTGGATCGCATCTGGAGCGGTGCGTCCAGCGAGGAACGTGCCGTCTTCGAAAGGCTCCTCCATTGCGAAGACGACCGGCTTTGGCGCTGGTTTCTCGGCTATGAAACTCCACAGGATGCCGAGCTGCATGCGCTCGTCGAACGTATCCGTGCCCTGCCGGTTTGAATTGCGGCCATCGCGCTGGTTGATTGGCGTGATGCTGGCCATGAGCGCTCTCGCGCCGCTTTCCGTATGGGCCTCCGAAATGCCGCGATGGGCGGCATGGCCGCTGGCGTCGTTCGCAGCGGTAGCGGGGCTGCGTCTCGCATGGCGGGAGCGCGGGTTACCGGTGCGCAATGTCGTCATCGATGCCTCCAGCGATGCCTTGATCGATGGTATGGCAGTCGATGACTTCCGCATCGATTGGCGGGGTCCGCTGGTGTTCCTCTCCTGGCGCGATGCAGATGGCAAGGTGCATCGACGTAGTTTGTGGCCCGATGCACTCGGCCCGAGCCTGCGCCGTGAACTGCGGCTGGCCGTAGGCAAGGGCAATGCTGTGCGCAGTCCCGACTCAATGGCACCATAACGGGCATTCGCTGCCTGGACTCCCATGTTCAAACCCATTCCCGTCGCCATCGGTCTGCGCTACCTCCGCCCCAAGCGCCGGAACGGTTTCATTTCCTTCATTTCTTTTGCTTCAATGCTCGGCATTGCGCTGGGTGTGGCTGCGCTGATCACGACGCTGGCGGTGATGAGCGGTTTCCAGCGCGAGATCCGCGACCGCATGCTGCAGATGGCGGCGCATGCGACGGTCAGCGCCGATGGCGAGCCACTCTATGACTGGCCTCGGGCGATCTCGGAAGCCTACAAAGATTCACGTGTGGCTGGTGCGGCGCCTTACATCGAGCGTCCGGTGATGCTGCAGGGCCCGCGCGAAGAGGGGGCGCTGCTGAGAGGTGTGGATCCGACACGCGAGGCACTTGTTTCTGTGCTTGCCGAGAAGATGGTGGATGGCACCTCGCTGAAATCACTGGTGCCCGGCAAGTTCAATATCGTATTGGGACGCGAACTTGCGCTGTGGCTCGGCGTGAGCGTCGGCGATACCGTAATCGTCTACACCCCTGAATTCCAGAGCACTCCGCTTGGCGCCGTCGCGCAGATGAAGCGCTTCACCGTGACCGGCATCTTCGAAGCGGGCCATCAGGAGTTCGACCGGAATCTTGCCGTCATCCATATTTCCGATGCCCAGCGGTTGCTGCGAATGGGTGACGGCGTGACGGGTGTGCGCCTGAAGCTGCACGACATGGACCTCGCCTGGCAAGTTGCGCGCGATCTTGCACTAAGGCTGCGTGGCGCCTATCGGGTCAGCGACTGGACCAGCGATAACGCCAACATGTTCCGTGCGTTGAAGCTGGAGAAAACAATGATGGCGATCCTGCTGTCGCTGATCATCCTGATGGGCGCGTTCACCCTCGTGAACTCGCAGGTGATGCTGGTCACCGACAAACAGGCGGACATTGCGATCCTGCGGACCCTCGGGCTGACGCCGCGCGGGGTAATGCAGGTGTTCATGGTGCAGGGGTCACTGATCGGCATCATTGGCACCCTGTCGGGCGTGGTTGGCGGAATCCTGTTGACGCTTAATCTCGAACACCTGCTCAAGTTCATCGAGCGGATCTTCGATGTGGTGTTGATGCCGGAAGACGTCTACTACATCACCGGGTTGCCTACGGAGCTCAAAGCGTTCGATGTGAGTGTGATCGCGCTGGTGGCATTGGCAATGGCTTTCCTCGCCACCTTGTATCCCGCGTGGCGAGCCGCTCGCACCGCACCGGCGGAGGCCTTGCGCTATGAGTAAATCGCATCCATCCGCGATCCCGGGTGCCCCAAGCTTGGTGCTGCGCGCAGAAGATCTTGCGATGACGTATGCCGAGGGCAAGTTCCGCACGCCAGTGTTCGAAGGGCTGCAGTTGGAAGTCGAGGCGGGCGAGACCGTTGCCATCGTTGGTGCTTCCGGTGCGGGCAAAAGCACCTTGCTGCATCTGCTGGGTGGCCTTGATATGCCAACCACGGGCGAGGTCTATGTGGCCGGCCAAAAAATGAGTGCGCTGTCGAATGCCGAGCGCGGACGTCTGCGCAATCGCGCGCTGGGTTTCGTTTACCAGTTTCATCACCTCTTGCCGGAATTCACGGCGTTGGAGAACGTGATGTTGCCGGTATTGTTGCAGGGGGCGCCGGTCGCGGAGGCTTCGGTCCGGGCACGGACCTTGTTGGAATCTGTCGGTTTGGAACACCGCTTGGAGCACAAGCCGGGCGAACTCTCCGGTGGTGAACGTCAGCGTGCGGCGGTCGCGCGTGCGCTGGTCAACCGTCCCGCCTGCGTGCTCGGCGACGAACCGACCGGGAATCTCGACGAGAAGACTGCGATGGCCGTGTTTGAGTTGATGCTTGGCCTCAATCGCGAACACGGAACCAGTCTGGTGCTTGTGACCCATGATCACGGGTTGGCGCGTCGTCTCGATCGTGTTCTTGAGCTGCATGAAGGGCGTTTGCGGCCTTTGCAATGACACTTGGCGGATGGGGTGGCAGGTCGCACCTTTGTCCAATATGACATTCGCTACCTTGCCCATGCCCGCCCATGTACATGTGTGCAGCGACCGAACGGATGCTGCCGACCATGAATGGCGTCTTTCTGACTCGGATTTCTTGACCATCTATAGGGGATCGGGCTATGTTGCCGCATCGCAGCCGTGGATTCGATCCGGGTTGCGGGTTTCCCTCGGTGGGATCCGGTTCGCCGGCTTTGTGGGCACCGAGGGGGCAAATTTGGAATGAGCAACAGCGCGCCGCTGCGATTCGGATGAAAACGGAAAGCGGAAGGCGGTGATCGGTGCGAGGAGGGGGCCTGATCTGTCGTGACAACAGGGATTTCGTCTGGCCATCATTGGCCGCACCGTGTCCGGTGCCTTTTTCTTGTACAGTCTGTGACGGGGATGCAGTTCGATTCTTGTGATTCGTTCGGCTGGGCCTGTTCAAAGCATACGTTCGCCACATCCGGCCACGGCCGTGGGGCGATGTTCGGTTCACTCAATTTCTCAGATCTTTTTCCGGGTGGCGTGTGAAATACTCAATCTCGTTTTTCTCGAAATGTCTGCTTGCTACAGCGCTCGTCGTGATGCTTTCAAGCTGCGCCACGCGTCCGGCGCCTGATTTTGGTGGCCGCTGGAAGACGATCAATCGCTTCTCGGAAGAGACACAGGCGATCCCGCTGCAGGACGGTTATCTGTTCTATGCCTCGCCGATGGACGGGACGCTGAAGAACATGCTCGAACGCTGGGCCGAAGACTCCGACATGCGGCTCACCTATCGTCATCCGATGGACTACACCCTCTATTCCGCTGTGGCCGATATCCGCACGCCGAGTCTGCAGGAGGCCGTCTCGCAGTTGAATTCGGCGTATGCGTCGCAGCAGGTCTCGATCGCGGTCAGCGGCGATGAAATCATCGTTCGCATTTCCTCGGGTGATGCCGGTGGGGCCTCGACGCCCTGACCATGCCGCGTGACTCGCCACGTATCAGCGTTGTTCCTGATCGTCGCGGCTCAATGCATCCGATGCGGTTCCGCTCCTCTTTTTTACACTTCCGGTCACAGGCTTCGTAATGTTCGGCAAGCAGAAAAACACGCCACAAATCGATAACACCGCCGCGAAAGGTGTCAATTTCGAGGTCAGCATCGCGGATATCGCCAAACGCAGCGAAAAGCGCGCCTGGATGGTCGCTACGAGTGCGCTTTTGGTCGTCTTGGTCATGCTCGGTGGCTTCGTCTACATTCTTCCGCTGAAGAGAGAAGTGCCCTACCTGATCATGGCCGATGCTTTCACTGGTCAAGCCACGGTGGCAACGCTGCGTGGTGACTTCACCAGTGAGAACAGCATCACCACCAGCGAGGCGCTCAATCGTAGCAACGTCGCCCAATACATCACTTCCCGCGAGTCCTTCGACGTCGCGATGATGAATCTTCGCGACTGGGACGTGGTGCATGTGATGTCGTCACCTAACGTGCGCGCTGGATACACGGCCATCCATTCCCGCACCAACCCTGAAAGCCCCTTCAAGCTGTATGGCAAGGAGCGCGCGATACGGGTCAAGATCCTCAGCATCCAGCTTGAACGTAAGGGGCAGGGCGAAACTGCTCGCAATAGCGCCACGGTTCGTTTCCAGCGTGTCATCTACGACAAGAAAACCGGTGACACCAAGCCTCTCGATAGCAAAATCGCCAGACTCGAGTACACCTACAAACCGAATCTGGTGATGGACGAAAAACAGCGCTACAACAATCCACTCGGATTTCAGGTAACCGAATACACGCTTGACAACGACTATGCCGCCTCGCCGCCGGTGGAAAACCCAGTCCAGCAGCAATTGCCTGCGGGGTATCCGGCTCAGCCTGGTGTGAACCAATATCCGGGTCAGGTGCCAGGTCAGCCGGTTCAGGGTTATCCAGGCCAGCAAGTCCCGGGACAACCGGTACCCGGTCAGCCGATCCAGGGTCAGCCAGCACAGGGTCAGCCGCTACAAGGCTATCCCGCCGCCCCTGATTTCGGTCCGGCAGGCCCCGCGCCCGTCGGTCAGCCGCAATATCAAACCGCCCCCGCCGGTACCGTACCAGCAGGTCAGCCGCAGGCCCCGGCCGGGCAGGCCCCCAATCAAGTCAATGGAGTAGGCAACAGATGAGTCGCTTGCATCGCTCTTGCTATGCAGTTCTGCTGTGCGCGCTTGCGTCAATGACGCTGGCGTTGCCAGCGTTCGCGCAGGTTATCGTCGAATATGAATATGAGCCGGACCGGATTTACGAGGTGCGCACGGGGTTGGGCATCACGACTCAGATCGAACTCAGTCCGAGCGAAGAGATTCTCGACTACAGCACTGGCTTCAATTCTGGTTGGGAACTGAATCGGCGCGACAACGTCTTCTATCTGAAGCCGAAAAATGTAGACGTCGACACCAATATGACGGTGCGTACGGCCACGCATGCTTATCTGTTCGAATTGAAGGTGGTCGCCACCGACTGGACAGCGCTTGAGCAGGCCAAACGGGCTGGTGTCCACTACAAGATCACCTTCAGCTATCCGAACAACACGGCTTTTTCGGCCGAGCAACTGGCTCAGGAAAAGAACAAGGATGCGCCGAAGCCGCGTGTGAGCGAGATCGAAACATCGCTGGACAAGACGCGCGCGTATTACTTCGATTACTCGTACTCGACCCGGACCAAAAACAAGTGGCTGGTGCCTGTAAACGTCTACGACGACGGCCAGTTCACCTATATCAAGTTGGCCAACATCAACCGTTTCCCGTCCGGTGACTTCCCGGCCGTGTTCGGCCGTGAGCGCGAAGGCGGAGAGGATTTCCTGGTCAACACGACTGTCGAGGACAATACCCTCGTCGTCCATGGCACTTATCCCTTCCTGGTCCTCCGTCACGGGAAGAACGTCGTCGGTCTGCGTAGGAACAAGCAAAAGTGAACCAGAATCTACCGCCGAACCCGCCGGGGCAGTCCGGCGACTACACCCCTGATGACCGTCAGGGCTACGATCCCAATGCGCAGCAGGGGAGCAATCCCTACTACGCGGCGCAGCAGCCGTCGCAAGGGCCGGATCTTGATGCGGGCGCACCCCAGCTGAAGTCCGTCGACTCGCAACGAGTAAACCGTAAGGCGCTGTTGTTCCTGGCCGGTATTGTTGCTTTGCTTGTGTTGATGACCGTTGTCGTGATCAAGAACGCAACGAAGGGCGACGACAAAGAGAAGAAGCCGCGCGAAGAAGCCGTCGTCATCCCGGATCTGCCGAAAGGCACGAGTGGAACAGGCCCGGATTTTGCCGACCTCCAGCAGCAGGAGCCGCAGCCTGTTCCTGTGCAGGAGCTCCCACCGCTGCCGCCGGAAGAACCATCGCGCGCGTCGAATAACCAGCGGCAGTCGCAGCGGGACAACAATCGTGATTATCCGCCTGAGCCGCGGGGGCCGACGCTGGCCGAACGCCGGATGGGTGAGGAGTCGCCGCGCGCGGGTGGTGGTCAAGCGACCGACCCTGCCCTGGAAGTGATGATGGCTTCCCTTAAAGGCGCGCAGCAGCCCAATGGCGGGGCTGGGCAGGGAGGGTCTTCCCGTGATCCCGGTAACAAGGTGAGCATGGCGCAGTACCTGCGCAATCCAGATGTGCTGTTGGTGCGGGGCACCTACATTCGCTGTGTGTTGGAAACGCGGATCATCACCGACGTGGACGGTTTCACGTCCTGCATCGTCACCGAGCCCGTCTATTCCATCAACGGCCGGAAACTGTTGCTGCCGAAGGGCTCCAAAGCACTTGGCCGCTATCAGGGCGAACCCAAGGGGCCGCGCGTAGCAGTAGTCTGGGATCGCATCACCACGCCGAACGGCTTGGATGTGATGCTCGAGGGCCCCGGTACCGATAATCTGGGCGGCGCAGGCCATCCGGGTGATTACAACGCCCATTGGTTCAGCAAGATGAGTTCGGCGTTGATGATCAGTCTGATCAGCGATGCATTCAAATATGCAGCAGCCGAGAATGGCCCGCAGACCGATTCCGTCACGACCGGCGGCAACATCGTCAGCCAGCCTTTCGAGAGCAATACAGCAAAGACGATGGAGCGTCTTGCAAACCAGGCGTTGAACAAGTCGCTGTCGCGGCCTGCAACGGTCACGATCAATCAGGGTACGGTTGTGAACATCTACGTTGCGAAGGACGTCGATTTTTCCGGCGTCATCTCTTCGCGTCGTTGATTGCTGAACCGGCCTCAGACTCTCCATGGATATCGACAACTCACCGATTGCCAACGTTTCCAATGACTTTCTCGAGTACCAGTACAGCGTGCTCGGTATTCTGGAGTACATGAGTTCTCCGGAAGTCACGGAAATCTGTATCAACAAGCCCGGTGAGTTGTATCTGGAGACGAACAAGGGGTGGCAGCACATTGAAGTGCCGTCACTTACGTTTGAACGTGCTAGGCAGTTCTGTACCGCAGTCGTCAACGAAAGCAATACAGGTCAGCGCATCACCGACGTCGATCCGGTGGTGTCGCTGACCTTTCCGACCGGGCAACGCGCCCAATTCGTGATTCCACCTGCCTGTGACGCGGGTAAGACCTCGATCACCATCCGTTTGCCTGCCAAGCGGAATTTCACGCTTCAAAGTTACGAGGAAAGCGGCTTCTTCAAGCAGATTCTCGAGGGCGACCCCGAGATCAGCGATCTCGACAAAGAGCTGCTGGAGCTGCGGGCGGAGCGCAACTACGCCGAATTCTTCAAGAAAGCGGTGCTGTACAAGAAGAACGTGGTCGTGGCTGGTGCGACCGGTAGCGGTAAGACCACATTCATGAAATCTCTGGTGGGCCATATTCCGTTCGAAGAACGATTGGTCACCATCGAAGACGCCCGTGAGTTGTTCATCGATCAGCCGAACATCGTCCACCTGCTGTATTCCAAGGGTGGGCAGAGTGCGAGCAATGTCACGGCCAAGACCTGCATGGAAGCGTGTCTGCGTATGAAACCGGACCGCATCATTCTTGCCGAGCTTCGCGGCGACGAAGCGTTCTACTTCATTCGAAACTGCGCATCCGGCCACCCCGGCTCGATCACCAGTTGCCATGCCGGCAGCACTTCGCAGACCTGGGATCAGCTCGCGCTGATGGTCAAGGCCTCCAACGAAGGTTCCGGTTTGGAGTTCTCTGTGATCAAGCGCCTGCTGATGCTGACCATCGATATCGTCGTGCACATCAAGGCACATGCCGGTCGTCGTTATATCACCGGCATCGATTACGACCCGAAGCGGATGTTGGGCCTCTGATCAACGCAGACAGGCGCTGATTTTTTGTAATTCCGACAAGGCGCTGCCACTCGTCAACGGAGGCGCCGTTCGTTGATGTTGAATGCGCGTCAGTAGCGCGTCTCTTCCAGTATTGCGTGCCTGCTGCTGTGGCTCATCCGGATCGTGATCCAGCGGTCGTATTCGTCTTCGCGCAGTGGCGCGACTATGCATGTACACAAAGCTCCGGCGATCGCTGCGACAGTGTTGCTGTGACCGACGACGAGAACCACCTTCGCGTCGTGATGGTTATAGCGCAATTGTGTAGCGAATTCGGCGGCCGGTTGTGCTGCATCGTAGTTGCTAACAGCGAGCCCATGTCCCGCAGCGGTAGGTTCGGCGGTCTGCTGCGTACGCAGATAGCCGGTGGCATAGACCGCCGATACGTGTCGCGCGGAGAGACGTTCCGCCAATCGCTGCGCCCGTGCATATCCGACGTTGCTCAATGACGGGTTCTTCGGATCATCCACGCCTTTTTCGGCATGGCGCACGATGACGAAGACGGTCTCATCGGTATCTTGGGTGAGGGTGGGTGTGGTCGTGGTGCAGCTGGACAACATGACCGCCGCGAAGGCTGCGGCGATGAGCCGAACCTTAAAAAACCTCAAGCCGTTCATGGTGTGCTGATCATGGCTGCAGTGCTGTTCAGGGTGTGTTGCTCAGTGTGGTGAACAGGCCGCGAGCGGTCTGCAGACGTGCGGTAGCATCGGGTAGATCGAGTTTGATCCGTAATTTGTCCGGCCCTTCCATCTGATAGTGCTTCGGTTGCCCCTGGATCAGGCGGATCACCGACATCGGATCGACATTGGGCTTCTCCACGAACTGGATGCGGCCACCATTGGCGCCGAGGTCGATCTTGCGGATGCCCAGAGCAGTGGCTTCTAGCTTGAGTTCTGCGGCGGCGAACAGATGTTTGGCTGGGTCGGGCAGCAGGCCGAAACGATCGATCATTTCCACCTGCAGCTCGCGCAGGTCTTCGATGCTGCGCGCGCTGCTGACGCGCTTGTACAGCGTCAGGCGCGCATGTACGTCGGGCAGATAATCCTCCGGGATCAGCGTCGGGATATGCAATTCGACTTCGGCGCCGTGTTGATCCTGCAGATCGAGGCCGAGTGCGTCGATGCCGGGGAGTTTGCCTTGCTTGATGCTACGCACCGCGCGTTCGAGCAGTTCGGTATACAGCGAGAATCCGACTTCGGCCATTTGCCCGCTTTGATCTTCGCCGAGGAGTTCGCCCGCGCCACGGATTTCGAGGTCGTGCGTCGACAGCGTAAAGCCGGCACCGAGTTCGTCCATCGAAGCGATCGCGTCCAAGCGTTTTTTCGCATCGGCGGTAATGGTGCGGCCATCCGGAATGACAAGATAGGCGTAAGCGCGATGGTGCGAGCGTCCGACGCGTCCGCGCAGCTGGTGCAACTGTGCAAGGCCGAATTTATCGGCGCGATTGATGACGATGGTGTTGGCGTTCGGTATGTCGATGCCGGACTCGATGATCGTGGAGCACAGCAGCACATTGAAGCGCTGTTTGTGGAAGTCGAGCATGACCCGTTCGAGTTCGCGTTCCGGCATTTGCCCATGGGCGATACCGATGCGCGCTTCGGGGACCAGTGTTTCCAGTTCGCGCTGCATCCGGCCGATGCTTTCGACATCGTTGTGCAGGAAATACACCTGGCCGCCGCGCGACAGTTCGCGCTGGAAAGCTTCGCGCAGCTGCGCGTCGTCCCAAGGCACCACGAATGTCTGCACCGCGAGGCGATGCGCAGGAGGCGTGGCGATGATCGACAGATCGCGAAGGCCAGTCATGGCCATGTTCAGTGTGCGAGGGATCGGTGTCGCGGTCAGGGTCAGTAGATGCACGTCTGCGCGCAGCGCCTTCAGAGCTTCTTTTTGACGCACGCCGAACCGCTGTTCTTCGTCGACGATGACCAGGCCCAGATCCTTGAACTTCACGTCCGGCTGCAGCAGCCGATGGGTGCCGACGATTATGTCGATCTTGCCTTCGGTCAGTTTCTCCAGCTCGGCCTTGATCTCCTTGGTTGATTTGAAACGCGACAGCACTTCGACCTTGAGTGGCCAGTCGGCGAAACGGTCGCGGAAGTTTCGGTAGTGCTGCTCAGCGAGCAGCGTGGTGGGCACCAGGATTGCGACCTGCTTGCCAGCCATGGCGGCGGCGAAGGCGGCGCGTACCGCGACCTCTGTCTTGCCGAAGCCGACATCGCCGCAGACCACGCGATCCATCGGTCGCGACGACGATAGATCGCGCAGCACCGCTTCGATCGATGCGAGCTGATCGGGTGTTTCCTCGAACGGGAAAGTGGCTGCGAATGGTTCGTAAGTCGCGCGGTCGACATCCAGGGCAAGCCCGGCACGGGCATGGCGCTTCGCCTGAATTTCAAGCAGTTCCGCGGCGACATCTCGGACTTTTTCGGCCGCTTTCTTCTTGGCTTTGGTCCAGGCTTCGCCGCCGAGCGAATGCAGCGGTGCCGTTTCCGGCGATGCGCCCGAATAGCGGCTGACCAGATGCAATTGAGTGACCGGCACGTACAGCCGATCGCCCTTGGCATATTCGATATCGAGATATTCGCCGACCTGGCCGCCGGCTTCGAGCGTGATCAGGCCGCGATACCGGCCGACGCCGTGATCCTCGTGCACGACCGGGGCGCCTTCGCTCAGCTCGCCGAGCTCGCGGATGATCGCTTCGGGCTCGCGGCCACTGCGCTTGCGGCGTCGCGGCTGTGAGGCGCGCTCGGGGAACAGCTGACGTTCGGTAACGACGACCCACGGCGCATCGCCTTCGATCGCGAACCCGTCGTCGAGCGGCGCGACGGCGATGCCGACGCGTTCATCGGTATCGAGAAATGCCTGGAAGTTGGTGACGACCTGCGGTCGCAGTTCCACCGACTGCAGCACATCAAGCAGTGCTTCGCGGCGCCCTGCTGAATCGGCTGCGATGAGCACGCGCCCCGGGTACGACAGGAGAAAGGATTTCAGTGCGGTCGCGGGTTCCTGATCCTTCGCGATCAAGGGCAGATCCGGCGCGGGCAGGGTGCCTGTCGCCAATGCTTCCGCATGCCGGGGATGCGAGACGCCGCAGATTTCGACACGCTGCCCGCGATTCAGTTGTTCACGCAGGGTATCCGGAGGCAGGTACAGCTCGGCCGGCGGCAGCAAAGGCCTTTCGATATCGTGACGTCGCTGTTCGTAGCGCTCGCCGGTGGTGCGCCAGAAATGATCGGTGGCTTCGTTGACGCCTTCGCCCAGTATCGGCAACGCCTTGTCGATCAGATAATCGAACAGTGTCGCCGTGTGTTCGAAAAACAGCGGCAGGTAATACTCGATGCCGGCGGGCGTATGACCGGCCTTGAGGTCCTGGAACAGCCCGCTGCGCCTGATATCGATATCGAAACGGTCGCGCAGCGTGTCCATCGCCCGCTGCAGTGACTCACCTTCCATCGGTATTTCGCGACCGGGCAGCAACTGTACCGACTGGTATTTGTCCAGCGAGCGCTGCGATTCCGGGTCGAATGCGCGGATCGTATCGATCTCGTCGTCGAGCAGTTCGATCCGGTATGGTTCTTCTGCGCCCATCGGGTAGATGTCGAGCAAACCGCCGCGCACTGCGAAATCGCCGGGATCGAACACCTGCGGCACATTGCGGTAACCGGCGCCTTCCAATCGGCGTTTTTCCGAATCCATGTCCAGCCGCTGGCCGACCGTTACGTCGAAACTGCCGCCGACGAGATGCGACAGCGGTGCCAGCCGCTGCATCAGCGTCTGCACCGGCACCACCACCACGCCACGGTGCAGTGACGGCAATCGGTGTAGCGCCGACAGCCGCTGCGACACGATGTCCGGGTGTGGGCTGAACTGGTCGTAGGGCAGGGTTTCCCAATCAGGGAAAGGGACCACAGGCACGGTGCTGTTGGCGCCGATCAACGTGCGCAGATCGTGTTCGAGCAGATGCGCTGACTGGTTGTCGCGTGTGATCGCCAACAGCGGGCCATCGTGCGTCAGGGCGACGCGTGCGATCGTCCACGCCAGTGCGCTCGCGCTCGAGGGCGCGCGCCACCAGGCGCGGGTGTGCCCCGATCTGGGCAACAGCTTGGAAAGGGAAGCGATATCGGATTTGGGCACGGCGTCGGCGAGGGGTACAGCGGGTCGCTAGGTTAGCCCCGGGGGAGCGTGGAGTCACCCCGCTTCCGGACCCCCTTCCGCTACGAGGGTCGCGGTTGCCATCGAAAGCGGTCGCTATGATCGTCTGGGTCATGGTGGATCGATTCCATGTCTGCCACGTTCTTTGGCTGACCCGTTGGTGGCTGGAGAAGATGTGGTCTGCTGATGTTCCGACGTCCCTTGAATGTTCTTTATGGAGAAAGACCATGAAACAGATGATCCGCAAATCAATCCGTCGTCCAGCGCTAGCCATGGCATGTCTGGCCGCAATGACGGTATCTCTGTCGGCCTGGGCTTACTGGCCGGTGGAGTCGGTGTCCGTTACCAGTTACTACGATGCCAATGGTGGTCTGGTCGGTGTCGAGGCGGTAGGGGCCTGTGGTTTTTCGCTGATCGGCGAGACCGGCGTCAGATCGAGCCAGCAGCTCTACAGCTGCGATGACATCAACGACATTCCGCTGCCGTTCTGATGGTGAAAGATGGCGATGCCGGCGCAGGCAAGGCCGGCACCGCATCGCCATTCATCTCTGCGGTGTTGTCAGATCCAAGGTCACCCGAACCAGACCCGGTGAGTCCGAGCTTTCGCGATGGAAACCCAGGGACTGCATCAGCGCCAGCATCGCGGTGTTGTGTTCCAGCACGTCGCCATAGAGGCGCGTGAGTTTCTTGCGTCGCGCCCAGCGCACCAGCCGCAGCATCATGTGCCGGCCAAGGCCCATTCCGCTGATGAAATGACTCACCAGAATGGCGAACTCGGCCTCGCGCGTGCCCGGATTGATGGCCACGCGTGCGACGGCTCCGATCAAGGCTTCGCCCGCAGGCATGGGTTCGGCCGCGACCAGCGCGAATTCCTGCTCGGCATCGGGATGGGTGAGTTTCGCCGCTGCTTCAGGCGTCAGCTCTTTGATTGCATAGAGGAAGCGTTGCCGGATCTCCTCCGGGCGCAGCAGGCTGAATCCGGCGCGGAGCGGCTCGGCATCCTCCGGTCGGATCGGACGGATCAGCACTTCGCGGCCGTTGAGCAGCCGTTTGTATTCGTGCCAAGGTGGGAGCCGATCTCGTTTCACCGAGGCATCTTGGCACAACGCGAGTGAAGGTATGCTCTAGGCGTTATGGATGCATGGGGCGGGCGTCTGCTGGCCCAAAGCCGGTGGTGCAGACTTCAGCGAATCCACCTCACCCCTGCATCATGCCGCCGCTGCACATGGCCCGCGCCCGTTGGATCAGTTGGATGCGGCGCGAAGTGCTTCCCCGAATCCGGGGGCGATCCATTCCGCACAGCGGTGACGGTGTTGTGTCTGCGCACCTGCCAAGGGTCATGCAACGGCAATTCAGCGGGAAGTGAACTGCTAAACTTCGCGTTTAATCATCGACTCAGGTGGAACGATGGCTGGCGGCGGCGACTCCTCACGCGCGATCCTTTTCGCACTCGGCGCCAATTTCGCGATCGCCTGCGCAAAGGGCGTTGCGGCTTTTTTCACCGGCTCTGGCGCGATGCTGGCCGAAACCGTGCACTCCTTTGCCGACTGCGGCAATCAATTGCTGCTCATGCTCGGAATGAAGCAGTCCAGGCGCGCGCCGACGGCCGACTATCCCCTTGGCTACGGCAAGGCCATCTATTTCTGGTCGTTCCTGGTTGCGTTGATGCTGTTCAGCGTCGGCGGCATGTATTCGTTGTACGAGGGCATCCACAAGCTGCAGCATCCAGAACCGTTGAAACAATGGTGGTGGGCCGTCGGTGTACTGATCTTCGGCATCATTGCCGAGGGCATGTCGATGCGGGCCTGTCTGCAGGAAATAGCGAAAGCCCGCGGCGAGCGCTCGCTCTGGCAATGGTTCCGCGAAAGCCGACAGGCTGAACTGGTGGTGATTTTCGGTGAGGATCTGGCCGCATTGTTCGGTCTGGCGCTGGCACTGATTTCGGTGGTGTTGACGGTGGTGACCGGCAATCCGCTGTTCGATTCCCTCGGCACACTGGCGATCGGTGTATTGCTCATCGTGGTCGCGGTGTTCGTCGCGGTGGAAGTGAAGGCGCTGCTGATCGGTCAGAGCATGGATCCGGAGCGCGAACAGCATGTCCGGCAGTTCATCGAGGACCGCCCGGAAGTTGCCCGCGTGCTGAGCTTGATCACGCTGCAACTCGGCAACGATGTCATGTTGTCTGTTCAGGCCGAGATGTCGCCGGTGCAGAGCGCCGCCGAACTGATCGGTGCGATCAATCAGGTCGAGCGTGCTGTGAAGCAACAGTTCCCGGAAGTGCGTTGGAGTTTCTTCGAGCCCGACGAAGACAACGACGTCTGAGCGATCGCGTCATTGTTTCGGTCACGCCGGTGCCTGCAGCCATTCCACGCGCGACGACGCGCCAGCTTCACCGAGCGTTTTCCGCAATGCCGTCACGCTGGCGTTCAATTGCTGGTCGAACCGCCACGGTGCATTGAGGATCAGCAAGCCGCTGCCATTCATGCGCAGCGGCGAATCGTCCGCCCGGATCAGCAACTCGCAGATCAGGTTCGATTTCGCAGGCAGATGGCCGGCTTTGCGATAGAACGGCATCAATGAACTGCGGCGCTTGATCGGATACCACAGCATGTAGGTCGCCTGCGGCCATCGGGCCAGCGCATCGCGCAAGGCCGCCAGCGCGGTATCGAACTCTTCGAGCTGTGCCTCATACGGCGGATCGATCAGCACCAGACCGCGCGCGAATTTCGTTTCGCCGATCTTGGGCGGCAAAAGTGCGTGCATTGCTTCATAACCATTGCGGGCATGCACGGCGATACGCATGTCGCGGCCGAGATTGTGCTTCAACAGTACCGCTTCCTCTTCGCGCAGCTCACAACAGGTGATTCGATCCTGGTCGCGCAACACATGTGCGAGCAGCCAGGGCGAGCCGGGGTAGGCGAGAGGCTGGCCGGTCTCTGCGCGACAGGTGGTCACAGCCGCGAGGTAGCGGGCGATCGCGGGATCCTGCGGCGGCGCGTCCAGCAGTCGGCTGATGCCGCCAGCGGCTTCGCCGGTCTTCAGGGCTTCCTCGCCATCAAGGAGATACACGCCGGCGCCGGCATGGGTATCCAGCGCGAACAGTGGCGCAGGTTTCGCGGTCATCGCATCGCACAGGGCGAGCAGGGCGACGTGTTTGAGCGCATCGGCATGGTTGCCGGCGTGGAAGGCGTGGCGATAGTTCATACGGCGGCGCGAGGCATGGGAGGCGCCATGGTATGCGAATCCTCGTGGTGGGACGGCCTACAATGCGACCAGCCCCGCCCAACGTCCGCCAGACATCCGTTTATGGCCGCCACGCCAACCATCCTCATCGCCGAAGACGAAACCGCGATCGCCGAGACCGTGCTCTATGCGCTGCGCAGCGAGGGTTTCGTGGCGGAGCACGTCCTGCTTGGTGGTGATGTGGTGCCCAAAGTGCGCGCGGGCGGCATTGATCTGGTCGTGCTGGATATCGGTCTGCCTGACATGACCGGCTTCGATGTCTGCCGGGCATTGCGCAGTTTCAGCGAATTGCCGGTGATCTTCCTGACCGCGCGCGGCAGTGAGATCGATCGCGTGGTCGGTCTTGAACTCGGTGCCGACGATTATGTGGTCAAGCCTTTTTCGCCGCGCGAGCTGGTGGCGCGTGTGCGCGCACGTCTGCGCCGGCGTACGCAGATGGATGCCGCAGCATGGCAGCAGTTCGGTACGTTCGAGATCGATCGCGAAGGTAAACGGATCCGTTACCGCAGTCATGCGCTCGATCTCACGCGCTACGAATATGGATTGCTCGAAGTGTTGATGCAGCGCCCCGGTGCGGTGCTGTCGCGCTCGCAATTGATGGACCGGGTCTGGGCGGATGCCATGGATAGCGGCGACCGCACCGTCGATACGCACATCAAGACGCTGCGCGCGAAACTGCGGATGTTGAACGAAGACGACGATCCGATCCGTACCCATCGCGGTCTCGGCTATTCGCTTGAAATCGGCGGCCACTGCGCCTTCGGATGAAGATCGGCCTGCGGATCCTGCTGGGTTACTTCCTGATCGTGGCGCTGGCCGCGCTGTTGCTGGGCCGTGTGTTCCTGCAGGAAGTGAAGCCGGGCGTGCGTCAGGCGATGGAAGACACGTTGGTCGATACCGCCAACCTGCTGGCTGAGCAGGCGAAGGACGATCTGCTGGCCGGCAATATCGACGATGGCCGCTTCGCCATGCGTGTGCGCGCACTGACCGACCGCGATCTCGGTGCGGAGATCTGGAGCTTCACCAAGCGCAAGGTCAGCACGCGTATCTATGTCACCGATGCACACGGCATCGTTGTGTTCGACTCCAGCGGACAGGATATCGGCAAGGATTACTCGCGCTGGAACGACGTGTATCTGACGCTGCAAGGTCACTACGGCGCGCGTTCGTCGCGCAGCGACCCGAATGACGAATCCAGCTCCGTGATGTACGTCGCCGCACCGATCGTCATGCGCGATGGCGAGACGTCGCGCATCGTCGGTGTGCTGACCGTGGCCAAACCCAACCAGAGCATCGCTCCGTTCATCGCCCGCAGCCAGAACGTAATCCTGCGATGGGGGTTCGTGCTGTTGGGCGCAGCGTTGGCGATCGGTCTGCTCGCGGCCTGGTGGTTGTCACGGCAACTCGGCGCGCTGCGACGTTATGCCGATGCCGTGACCGCAGGTGAGCGCGTCGCACCGCCGGACAGTGCGGGTGAATTCGGTGACTTGGGCCGTGCGCTGGAAACCATGCGCGGAAAACTCGAAGGCAAGCAGTATGTCGAACAGTACGTGCATGCCTTGACCCACGAATTGAAGAGCCCACTCGCCGCGATCCGTGGCAGTGCGGAGTTGTTGGAATCAGTGGAGAGTGACGGTGCCGCCATGCCGGAAGCCGACCGCGCACGATTCATCGCGACCATCCGAGCCCAGAGCGAACGGATGGCGGAGATGATCGACAAGCTGTTGGCTCTTGCGGCGGTCGAGCATCGGCAGCGCATCGAGCATCCGCAGTCGGTTGATCTGCGTGTCATCGTCGATGAAGCCGCTGAGCGGATCGCTCAGAAATATATGCAGAAATCCCTGCGACTCGGCATCTTCGAGGCTGACGATGCGCGCGATGCGCGTGTCTCCGGCGATCCCTTCCTGTTGCGTCAATCGATCCTCAATCTGCTCGACAACGCTGCGGATTTCGCGCCGATCGGCAGCGAGGTCGAACTTCGTCTGTATCGCGATGCCGACAATCTCGTGATCGAAGTGGGGGATCGTGGGCCAGGCGTGCCGGATTTCGCGCTGGATCGTATTTTCGAACGGTTCTATTCGCTGCCGAGACCGGATGGCGGCAGTCGCAGTAGTGGCTTGGGCCTGTGTTTCGTCGCAGAAGCCTTGAATCTCCATGGTGGTCGTGTCGCTTTGCGCAATCGCGGAGAGGGTGGCGCCATTGCGAGCCTGACCCTGCCTGCGCTGTGATGTCGTCCTGATTGTGGCACGTCACAGCGGTACGACGGGCGATTCAGCCCTGTATCTGTTTCGATCGGCCTGAAGGCCCTGTTGCGGGTTGGGGTTGGCGCATCCGGTGGCTTCACTCCGGCTTCACACAAGCGCCATCGCCGCCCCGCATGTCCTGACCACACTGTCGCCGTCCACAACGTCGGAGACAGACATGCGCCTGCTTTTCAAAATCATGATGGTCATCGGATTGACCATCGCCATTCTTATTCCGCTGATGATGATCCGCGGCACCATCCAGGAACGGCAGAACTATCGTCGGGAAGCGGTACAGACGGTCGCGCGCAGCTCGGCCGGCGCGCAGGCGCTTTCGGGCCCGGTGTTGATGGTGCCTTACACCGAGCTGGTCGATGTCGAGGAGAAAGACAATGCCGGTCTGTCACGCAAGATCAGACGAGAGCGTAACGGGATATGGATGTTTTTCCCGGAAACATTGGAGGCCACGGGTCGGATGAAACCTATCATGCGCAAGATCGGTCTGCACGAAGTCCGCAAGTACGAATTCGACACCAAACTGCATGCGCGTTTCACCGCGAATGTGCCGGATGATACCGATGCTTTGGTGCCACGCAGAATCGGTCAACCTTATCTGAGTTACGCCATTGCCGATGTCCGTGGCGTGGTCGGTCTGCAGACATTGAAGATCAACGGCAAGGACATCGAACTGCAGCAGGGTCCGGGCAGCGGCGATGGCGGTGGCCTGCATGCACGCCTGCCTGCGACGGTGGCGGGGGGCACGATCGTGCTCGACACGCATCTCGATTTCGTACTCGAAGGTACCGAGTCCCTGGCGATCGCACCGCTGGCCAAGCGCAATCGCATCGTCATCGATTCGCCGTGGCCGCACCCGTTCTTCAACGGTGATTTCCTGCCACGGACACGGACGATCAGTGACAAGGGCTTCAAAGCCGAGTGGGAGATTTCTTCACTCGCAACCAATGCGCAGGCACAGTATCTTTCTGGCGCACGCGTGCCGGGTATGGTGCCTGCCGGTTCGGTCGATGCCGAGCGTGGCGGTGAAGCGATGTCGGGTCTTGATGCGATCGGTGTGTCGTTGGTCGAGCCGGTCAACATCTACTCGCAGGCCGATCGTGCAAGCAAATACGGCATTTTGTTCGTGCTGCTGACCTTCGTCGGATTTTTCATGTTCGAATTGATCAAGCAATTGCGGATCCATCCGATCCAATATGGTCTGGTGGGATTGGCGCTGGCGATCTTCTTCCTGTTGCTTCTGGCCTTGTCCGAACACATCGAGTTCGGTTGGGCGTATCTCGCCGCCAGCGGCGCCTGTATCGGTCTGCTCGGCTATTACGTCAGTCACGTGCTGCGTTCGTGGCTGCGTGGTCTGGGTTTCGCGGCGATGTTGTCAATGCTTTATGGTGCGCTCTATGGTCTGTTGATCTCCGAAGACAACGCGATGGTGCTCGGTGCAGGCCTGCTGTTCCTGATCCTTGCTGCGATCATGGTAGTGACCCGCAAGATCGACTGGTACAGCGTGGGCTCCATGAGTCCGCCGCCTTTGCCGCGCAGCTGACAGGAGCGCAAGAGTTCCACTAGGTGTCCCATGCGCCGCAGGCCCAGTGCCTGCGGCGTTTTCTTTGCACTAGAATTCGCAGATGACGCTATCCGCGAACAACAACAGGCAGATCGATATCCGCCGATTCATCGGTGCCGATGTACGCGGTCATCTCGATGCAGTCGCGGCGTTACGGATTACGGTGTTCCGCGATTGGCCGTATCTGTATGACGGCGACGCCGCTTACGAGCGTGAGTACCTGCAGGCTTACGCCAGTTCTGCGGACAGCGTGTTCGTGCTCGCCTTCGATGGTGATGCGGTGATCGGTGCGTCCACCGGTTTGCCTTTGGCCGACGATTCCGCTGAATTCAGGGCGCCGTTCGATGTGCGTGGTATCGATACTGCCAGCGTCTTTTATTTCGGCGAATCCATATTGTTGCCCGCCTATCGCGGGCAGGGCATCGGTCACGCCTTTTTCGACCATCGTGAAGCGCATGCGCGCGAACGCTCCCGTTTCGACATCACGGCGTTCTGTGCAGTGGATCGCGATGTCGGTGATCCTCGACGTCCACAGGAATATCGAGGGAATGAAATCTTCTGGTCCAAGCGCGGTTACAAGCAGTGTCCGGAGATGATCGTTCGTCTGCGTTGGAAAGAGCCGGATCGCGGTGAACTCGAACACAGGCTGACGTTCTGGACCCGGCCGCTCGGAGGCGAGAGCGTGGGCTGACGACACGTCCGGCCAAGCTGCGCTCAAACCACGAGATACAGCGCGTTCTTTGCTCCGAATGACATCAATGCGAGTACGCTGCCGATGCCGGTTGCGGCGACGACATCGCTTGGATAGTGCAGGCCGAGCACGACACGTGAGACCGCGACGCTGGCACTGAACGGGATGAGCACCCATGCCAAGAAAGGAATGTACGAGAGCGCGACAATGGTGAAGGCCACCGCGTGCAGGGTGTGGCCGGACGGGAAACTGAACTCGTCGAGCGGTGCGACCCAGGCGCGGATGCGCAGATCCGATGCGCAGGGGCGCGGTCGGCGCGTCCAGCGCTTCAATATCGTGTAGAGCATGAGCGAAACAAGGCCGACTGCAGTCAGATGCATCGCAGCGATGAAACCTTCGCTGCCGCCAAACAGCACCAGTCCTGCCATCAAGGCATACCAGAACACGCCATCGCCGAGTCGACTGATCAGTGAAAAGAAGCGTCGCGTGACGATGCGCCCGCACAGCGCATTCGCACGCAGACACCAGGCTGCTTCATTCGCGCGCAACCGACGACGCAGGAATATGCCGTTCATATGGAGTCCTCGCAAGGGACAGGCGGTGGAGGATGGCGTCGAAGTCCGCAGCGACCTGCTGTGGACGCAGTTCGGAGACCGCATCGCGCGCGGCCATGCTCATCTGTGCACGAAGGCCGGAATTCGCTGCGATACGCACTGCGGCATCGATGAAAGCGTCGTCGCCATGCGCGATGTGTTCGGAGACCGTCGCGCCATGCTCGCCATCGCGCAGACATTCGCGCGCTGCGCCGTAGTCGAATGCCACGGTGGGCACGCCGCTGGCCATCGCCTCCAGCGTGACATTGCCGTAGGTTTCGCTGCGGCTCGGGAACAGGAAGAGGTCCGCGCTGGCGAAATGGCGTGCAAGCGCTTCGCCGCGTTGGATGCCGCAGAACACGAAATCAGGATGGTCTCTTTCCAGTTGTTCGCGTGCGGGGCCATCGCCGACCCAGATGAAACGTGCGGTAGGGCATCGCTGCTGAATTTCGCGGAAAGCGCGCACTGCGAGCTCCAGATTCTTTTCCGGTGCGATACGCCCAAGATGGATGACCGCGAGATCTTCCGCACGTAGTCCCCACGACGCACGCAGCGCATCGTTTCGATTCATCGGATGGAACATGACGCTGTCGACCGCACGCGGTAGTCGCACGGGGCGTTCGAAGCCCCGGCCGGTCAATTCGTCGCGCAGTGCTTCGGTGGGGACAAGCGTGGCATCGGCACCGTTATGGAAACGACGCATCCAGCTCAGCGCCAGCGGCTGCAGCAAAGGCACACCATAGTCGCGCATGTAACGATCGAAGCGGGTGTGGAAGCCCGTCGCTGCGGGAATACGCAGTGATCGCGCAGCGCGCAGTGCCGACCACCCCAGCGGGCCTTCCGTGGCCACATAGATCGCATCCGGGCGGTGCAGGTTCCAGAGTGCAGTCAGTTTGCGCGTTGCCGGAAGCCCGACACGCAGGCCCGGGTAGCGCGGTAGCGGTACGCTCGCGAACAATCTTTCGTGAGGTCTTGGCTGACTGTCTTGTGCTTGTCGCGGTCGGATCAGTCCAACGGTATGGCCGCGTTCGCGTAAGCCCTGTTCGAGGCTTTGAACGGTAAGCGCGACGCCGTTGATCTCCGGCGGGTAGGTTTCGGTGACGATCGAGTAGTGCATCCGCATCGCTCTCCGGTTTGGAGAAGAATGACGTCGGTGCATGAATTCACGGTGGCGCGCCGGTGACAGCGCGATGACTTGCCGTAGACGGGGTCAGGCGTTGAGTCGGAGGTCGATGCCGAGGCCTGCCATGCCTTCGGATTCGTGCTCCAGATCAGATCGCAGCAGTGGCCGCTTGTCGAGCCACGATCCGGACAGTGCGACCTCGAGGGTATTGCCTGTCAGGCGCAGGTCGAGCTTGGGAATGGATCCGGCTTCATGCGAACGGTGCAGCAAAACGGCCAGCCGCAGCAGCGCGATGCAGCGGCGTGCGGGATCCAGCAATCGGTCCGGCAACGCATCGAGCGATTTGTTGGAGATATTACGGCGATGGTTACGCACCAGTGCCGCGAGGAACAACTGCTCCTGTCGCGAGAAACCCGCGATATCGGAATGTTCCAGCAAATAGGCGCCATGCACATGATATTGACTGTGGGCGATCGCCAAGCCGAGTTCATGCACGCGCGATGCCCAGATCAGCATGCGGCGCTCGTCGTCGCCCAGTTGCCACCGCGCGGCGACCTGCTGATACAGGCGCAGTGCGGTTTCTTCGACACGCTCCACCTGCGCCCGATCGACGCCGTAGCGCTGCATCATCGCGTCGATGGAAATGTCGCGCGGGTCATCCACGCCGCCGCGACCGAGCATGTCGTACAGCACGCCTTCGCGCATCGCGGCTTTGCTCACCATCAGACGCGTCAGTCCCAATGTTTCGAATGCCGCTTCGAGGATCAGAATTCCGCCGGCGATGATCGGCTTGCGGTCATCTGACAGCCCGGGCAAATCGATGGCATCGATGCGGTCGGCCAAGAGCAGGCGATCGCGCACGAGTGGTAATGCTTCCGCCGTCACCGCGCCTTTGGTCAATTTCATCGCGGCGCATATTTCGCCGATCGCCTTGTTGGTGCCGGAGGCGCCGATGGCTTCCTGCCAGCCGAGTGACCGGTAAAGACCTGCGAACTGCTGGAATTCGGCTTCGATTTCTGTCAACGCTTCTTTCCAGCGTTTTTTCGAGAGCTTGCCGTTGGGGAAGAAGCGGCGCGTGCTGGCGACACAGCCGATCTGCAAGCTTTCACGTTCGATGGTGTCGAAGCCGGAGCCGATGATGCATTCGGTGGAGCCGCCGCCGATATCGATGACCAGCCGGCGCTGCAGCGGTTTCGGTGGCTGTGCCTGGGCGACGCCAAGATAGATCAGGCGTGCTTCTTCGCGACCGGACACGACTTCGATGCCGTGCCCAAGCGCGTTTTCCGCAGCCTTGAGGAATGCCTGTGGCTCGCGCAGTGCGCGGACCGTGTTCGTGGCAATGGCGCGCACGCGGTGCGGTGGCAGATCACGGATGCGTTGACCGAAGCGCGACAGGCAATCCAGCGCGCGCTGCCGTGCTTCAGGATTCAGTCCGCCCTTGCTGTCCAGGCCATCCGCGAGGCGAACGGTTTCGCGCAAGCGGTCGATGACCCGCAGCTGACCCAACACATTTCTGGCCACCACCATGTGGAAGCTGTTCGAGCCCAGGTCGATGGCGGCCAATGCTTCGCCATCCTGCAGCGGGGTGGGGAGTGTCTGGCCTGGGGTGCTGGATCGATTCAAACGATGGACCTATGGCGGATCGGGGTGGTGCGAATGCCCGCGCAGCCTACCAACATGCCCTCGCGAACGGAACAGCTTGCGCACAAACGATCGATAGGCTCGATTGCGTGCCTGTCAGGTGACATGGCGTTGCGTTTTTTCTATCCGCAGAGCTTGGCCAACAGCGTTGCTTGGGCGGAATGCGGCATCGCATCCGTCTCGGGTACGATCCGACGATAGCTGCCGTCTGAATGCAACTCCCATGCATTGATGTTGTCGAGCAGATAGTTGTCGAGCGATTCGACTTTCACCCGTGCAGCCAGATCCGGGTCGAGAATCGGGAAGCCGATTTCCACGCGGCGCAGCAGGTTGCGTTCGAGCCAGTCGGCGCTGGAGCAGAAAAGATCGGGGTCGCCATTGTTGCCGAACCACCACACACGACTGTGCTCGAGGAAGCGTCCGACGATCGAACGCACGCGAATATTCTCGGATACGCCAGGAACTCCCGGGCGCAGCGTACAGGCGCCGCGCACGATCAATTCGATCTCCACGCCCGCTTGCGAGGCGACGTACAGTGCACGGATCACCTGCGGTTCGTTGAGAGCATTCATCTTCGCGATGATCCGTGCGGGTTTGCCTGCTTTTGCGAGTTTCGCTTCCCGATCGATCCGTTGCAGCACGCCAGCGTGCAGTGTGAAGGGAGATTGCAGGAGGCGTTTGAGTTTGATCGCCGGTGCCAGCCCGGAAATCTGCTGGAAAATCTGATGGACATCACTGCCGATATCGGCGTCAGCGGTGATCAGACCGAAGTCGGTGTAAGCGCGCGATGTGCCGGCATGGTAATTGCCGGTACCCAGATGGGTGTAGCGGCAGAGCTTGCGCCCTTCGCGGCGTACGATCAGCAACATTTTCGCGTGCGTCTTGTAGCCGACCACGCCGTAGACCACCTGTACGCCCGCTTCCTGCAGACGGTCGGCGAGCCGCAGATTCGCTTCTTCGTCGAAACGTGCGCGCAGCTCGATCACCACGGTCACATCCTTGCCGTTGCGTGCGGCCTGGATGAGATGTTCAACGATCGGTGAATCCTTGCCGGCCCGGTAGAGTGTCTGCTTGATCGCAAGCACATTCGGATCTTCCGCCGCCTGTTTGATCAGTTCCAATACCGGTGTGAATGCGTCGAAGGGATGATGCAGTAGTACGTCGCCAGCGGCGGCGCGCTCGAAAATGGTTTCCATGTCCTGCAGTTGCCGCGACTGATACGGCGGGAATTTCAGATCCGCACGTTGCACCATGTCGTAGATCTGCGCGGCACGATTGAGATTGACCGGGCCCTGGATGCGGTAGACAGCATTCTCGGAAAGCTCGAAGTTCTGCAGCAGCGTGCGCACGATCGGCTTCGGGCAGTCGGAAGCGATTTCCAGACGCATCGCCCGCAGATAGCCTCGGCCGACCAGCTCGTCGCGCACTGCGAGCGCGATGTTCTCGACTTCTTCTTCGTCGACGATCAGTTCCGAGTTGCGGGTGACGCGGAATTGATATGCGCCTTTGACTTCCATGCCCGGAAACAATTCGTCGACGAATGCCGACAAGACCGCCGAGAGAAACACGAAGTCGTTTTCACCGCCCGAGGCGCGTTCCGGTAGCCGGATGATGCGCGGCAGGGATCGCGGCGCACGGACGATGGCGAGATGGCCGGCGCGACCGAACGCATCCTTGCCTCTCAGTACCACCACGATATTGAGCGATTTGTTGAGGATCTTCGGGAACGGGTGCGCCGGGTCGAGTCCCAGCGGCGACAGCACCGGCAGGATCTCGTCGCGGAAATATGCGCGCAACCATCGTGTCTGCCGTGCATTCCAGTGTTGCCGATGGAGTACGCGCACACCGGCTTCGCTCAATGCCGGGCGCAGGACTTCATTCCAACAGCGGTACTGTGCATCCACCAGTTCGGCGGCGCGATCGTGGATACGCTTGAGCAAGGTCGTGTACGGGATGCCGTCGGCGGACAGCGGGATACCGAAATCCTGTGCCTGGCGTACGGTAGCGGCGCGGATCTCGAAAAACTCGTCGAGGTTGGTACACGAAATGCACAGGTAACGCAGCCGTTCGAGCAGCGGCACTGCCCCGTCCTGCGCGTGTTCGAGGACTCGGAAGTTGAAATCCAGCTGCGAGAGTTCGCGATTGAGATACAGCGACGGCTCGCGCAGCGGGTCGACGTCCTGTTGTGGCTCCGGTACGGACACCAAGCCTTTTTTGATGTTTCTTCTTGTTCCGCTGCTGGCTGGTCTTCGTGCGCTCATGCATGGTCCTCGTATGGGAGGGCGGCGTCGCGCGCCCGGATGCGTTCGCGACCGAAACGACAGGCGAAGCGGCTGCCGCGACCGACTTCGCTGTCGATTTCCAGCCGTGCCTGATGCAGGTTCAGCACATGCTTCACGATCGACAGGCCCAGCCCGGTGCCGCCGCTCTCGCGCGATCGACTGGTGGAGACGCGGTAGAACCGTTCGGTGATACGCGGCAGATGCGAGGCCGGGATGCCGTAGCCGGTGTCTTCTACGGAAAGACTGACGCCGTCATCGCGCGTTTTTGCGAAACGGATATGGATGCTTCCGCCGGCTTGGGTGTAGCGGATTGCATTGCTCACGAGATTCGAGAACGCGCTGTGCAGCTCTTTTGTCGAGCCCCACAGGTCGACATTGGCCTGATCGTCGATCGAGATCGTGTGGCGGTGCTGGCTCAAGGCTTGAGCTTCGCGCTTGAGCGTCGTCAGCAGCGGCGCCATCGCAACCACTTCTTCCGGCAGCTCCTCCTGCGCTTCCAGTCGCGACAACATCAACAGATCCTCGACCAGCTGTGTCATGCGCTGCGATTGCCGCTGCATCTCGGTCAGCATCGGCGCCCAATCCGGTTTCTCGGCGTGGTCGAGCATATCCAGATAGCCGTGGACGACGGTGAGCGGTGTGCGCAGTTCATGCGACACGTTGGCGACGAAATCCCGCCGCATTTGTTCGAGCCGCATCAGTTTGCTGACGTCGCGTGCGACCAGTAACCACAGTTCTTTGGAATACGGGATCAGGCGCAGATTCAGCCGAAGATCCGGGTGCACCGGCGAGGGCGTGTCGAGCAGTGGGTCGGCATGATGCCCGCTGGTGAGCCATTGCGCGACCGGAAGCGGCTGCAGGCGATCACCGAGGTTGGCGCCAATGTCGCGCGGATAGTGCAGTCCAAGCAGGTGGGTCGCGGCCTGATTGAACCACATGATGCGCTCGCTGTTGTGCTCGACCACGACGATCGCGTCGGGTAATGCCGCAGCGGCAGCGCGATATGCGCGCAGCATGTCGATCAAGCGGCGCTTGCGCGCGCGCATCTCGCTCTTGTTGCGGTATAGCAGGCGATCCAGTTGGTTCCACACGCCGTTGCCGGTGGAGGGCGCCAAGCGCTGACGTGCGGTCAGGCGCAACAGGACATCGTGCAGTTTCCAGTAGTGCCAAGCCACGACGCCCAGCGCAGTGAAGGTCATCACCGGCCAGACCTGGCCAATGATGATGCCAAGCGCGAGTCCGATGCTCAGGACGAGCAGTAACCCGCCGAGGGTCTTGCGCCATGCGGAGTGTGCTTCGTTCGGCATCTGGGCAGTCTATGGGATTCGTGCGGTTGATGCCTGCTTGGCTGGCGTGTCACCGACGTTCAAAGCGTGGCCGAGAAGCGATAGCCGGCGCCGCGGACGGTCTGGACCATGTTGTCGAGGTTCACTGGTTCCAATGCGCGTCGCAGCCGGCGGATGTGCACGTCGACCGTGCGTTCTTCGACGTAGGTATTTCCGCCCCAGACATGATCGAGCAGCTGGTTGCGCGTGTAGACGCGTTCCGCATGGGTCATGAAGAAATGCAGCAGGCGGTATTCGGTTGGGCCGACCTGGATCTGCGCATCTCCGGCGTAGACCCGGTGGGAGGCGCCGTCGATGCGCAAGCCGCCGACCTGGACGCTGCCGTCCTCATCGTCCTCGCGCGAACGGCGCAGGACGGCGCGGATGCGTGCCAGCAGTTCACGTGCCGAAAAGGGCTTGACGACATAGTCGTCGACGCCCGCTTCCAGACCGCCGACCCGATCGTTCTCTTCGCCGCGTGCGGTCAACATGATGATCGGAATGTCGCGGGTCAGTGCATCGCGTCGCCAACGTCGCGCCAGCTCCAGACCACTGGTCCCGGGCAGCATCCAGTCAAGCAGGATCAGGTCGGGGACGCGTTCGGCGATGGATGCCTGGGCTTCGCGAGCGTCACCTGCGTGGACGGGGTCGTATTCGCCCTTGCGCAGGGCGAAGGCGACCATGTCGCGGATCGCGGGTTCGTCGTCGACGATCAGGATGCGCTTTTGCATGGGAATGCTCTACGTGTGGTGTGCCACGAGCCGACAGCGGTCGCGGTCGGAATTCGACCACAGTAGACGACATTTTTATGACTGAAACATGACGCCGGACATATTGCATTCCCAACACCGCCGCTGATGCGCGTAGATGTGATCGATGCAATCGATCAGTGCCGCTCGAGTCCCTCGTCGCGTACGCCCTGGCGACGCAGTTCAAGCACGGTGGGCGTGATCGTGGCGATTCGCGCCTCCACTCTTGCACGGGCGTAGTAATCCAGCTCGGGGCGTTTGAGCAAGGTGTTGAGCTGCACCAGGGCGCGCTCCGGTCGGCCGTTCAGGAATTCGGTTTCCGCATAGGCTTCTCCGGCCCGCACCGGATCGCCGGCGACTTCGCTGGCACGGGCGAATGTCCGCTGGAATACCGGGTCGTCCTTGGCGGTAAGCAAAAGCGGCCGAAGGACCGTCTGTGCGCGTTTTCCGGCTTCGACATCGTTGCGTTCGGTCAGCAGTTGGGCGTAGCTCAAGACTGCAGCGCGGTGGCTGGGCATCCTCGCCAGCAATGCTTCCAGCCGCGTATCCGCATCTGCGAATTTGCCGCTGTGGGCTTCGGTTTCAGCCATCGCGATGACCAGCCAGGGGTCGCTGGGGGATTTGGCCAGCAGTGGGGCCAGTTCTTTCGCTGCGACTGCGTACGCGCCATCGCGCATGCGTGCGACCGCCAGCCCGTAACGCTGGGCATCACTGAGCGGTGTGGCCCGGCGCTGGCGTTCGTATTCTTCGATGGCAGCCGTCGCGGTGTTCGCGCTGAAGACGCGGATGCGTTCCCGGGCCCAGCCGAACTGCACGTTGTCGTTGACGCGCTCGGGCCCTGCTACCCGGAGGCTGGAGGGGAGCAGCGGGTTTTCGCTGGTGATGGTGCTGCCTGCATCGAAGGCGGCGGGCTTCGATGCCAGTTCACTGGCGCGCTGTTTCGCTTCGCTGATCCGGGTGGTGTTGACGGGGTGGGTACGTAGATAGTCCGGTGCGCGCTCGCGTTCGCCGCCCTGGTTCACGCGGGAGATAGCCTGCATCCGGGTGAACATGGTGGCCATGGCGTTCGGGTCGTAGCCGCTCCTGGCGAGGGTCTGGATGCCGAGTCGATCGGCTTCTGATTCGTTCGAACGGGTGTAATCGATCTGGCGCTGGGCCATCAGCGCCTGCGCTGAGGCCAGCGCGGCCATCGAAGCGTCATCCGAGGAGTTGCCGCCCGAAGACTGGGCGACGGCGATGGCGCCCAGCATCGCCAGCAGGATCGGTACGCTGTCTTTCTGCGCGCGCTCAACGCTGCGCAGCACATGGGTCTGAGTGACGTGGGAGATTTCGTGGGAGAGCACGCCGGCAACTTCATCTTCGCTTTCCGCCGCCAGAACCAGGCCGGCGTTGGTGCCGACATAGCCGCCCAGCGTAGCGAAAGCATTGAACTGCCGGTCCTTGAGCATGAAGAAGGTGAACGGTTGCCGGGGTTTGTCGCTGGATGCCGCGAGGCGGTGACCCACCGACTGCAGCCAGCCATCGATCAGGGGGTCGTCCAGCACATATCCGTAATGGCGAAGCTGGCTGAGCATCATGCCGCCGTATTCAGCCTGCTGGGTTGGATTGAGAATCTCGTTGGCTGAAGAGCCGATATCGGGCAGCCGGTTGTCCTGCGCCTGGGCACAGATCGCCGCGACAGAGAAGGTGAGAGCGGCAATGGCGACCAGCAAACGCATGGGGCGGTATTCCGAAGGTGAGCCGTGGGACAGCATGCCGCTTATCGGCCGAGTGGGCGTGAATGCGTTGTTAATCCACGCCAAGATGCTTGCATCGGACCATATTTCCGCTTCTTCGTTCCATGCACCGCTGCGTTTCGCGATGCGGGTGGAAAACGCCCGGTACGCGCCCCATCATGTTTGTCTGACCTGGCCGGTACGATCCATCCCGTTTGATCCAGCCCGCCGCCATCCCGACAGCCCGGTGCAGTTGCGCCGCGAGGAGACCGTTTTGAGCGATACCAATCCCCAGATGCCGATCACGATCTACACCACGGCGATTTGCCCCTATTGTGTTTCGGCCAAGAATTTCCTCAAGAGCAAGGGATTTGGCTGGACCGAGGTGCGGATCGACACCGACGCCGCCGAGCGTGAGCGGATGATGGCGCGTGCTAAACGCACCAGCGTGCCGCAGATTTTCGTCGGTGATGTCCATGTCGGTGGCTTCGACGACATGATGGCACTGCATCGCGCGGGCAAGTTCGAGCCGCTTGTTGCGGGAGATGGCGCATGAGTGAATCGTCTGGATCGGCGGGGCAGGCCGCCTCGGAGCAGAACGCCCCGGAACACGATCGCTTGGCCGAGTTCTCTGCCTTCCGTAAGCGGATGAACGAACGGATCCTGGCCGAGCCGAATCAGGTCGTGCGCCGTTTCTTTGCGCTCGATACGCAGACCTATCAGGCCGGCGCGCTGGACGTGAAGACCAAGGAGCTGCTGGGTCTGGTCGCCTCGCTTGTGTTGCGTTGTGACGACTGCATCAGTTACCACGTTGCCCAGTGCAAGGAAGCCGGCGTGAGCCGCGACGAGATGTTCGAGACGTTTTCTGTCGGCCTGGTGGTAGGGGGTTCCATCGTCATTCCGCATCTGCGCCGTGCCGTGGATTTCCTCGATCAGCTCGAACAGGGCGACGCTGCCGCCGTCCCTGCGCACGATCACGGTTGATGCTGCGACGGCGGTGGCGTTACGCGGGATACACGGCATGTTCGACTTTGGTCTGACCGCGATTTCGAGCAAGATCGCCGCCGTTCCGGCATAATTCGCCGGATGTAAGTGCTGAATCCGCCGCTGTGATGGTGCGTTTAGATCTCCATCCGACCGAATATGAACACCCGGCCTCGCGCGTCAAAGCGCCGGGCGCGCCTGCGAAGGCATGTCCGACGGGCCTGACTGGAACCAAAAATGACCCAAACGATTACCGTTATCCGTGGCGATGGCATTGGCCCCGAGATCATGGACGCAGCCCTCTTTGTGCTCGACGCCATGAACGCTGGCCTGCTGTACGAGGAAGCCGACGCAGGTCTGGTCGCGCTCGAAAAGCACGGTGAATTGCTGCCGCAGGCGACGCTGGACTCGATCCGCCGCAACCGCATCGCGCTCAAGAGCCCGTTGACCACGCCAGTAGGCGAGGGTTTCAGCTCGATCAATGTCGAACTGCGCAAACGATTCGACCTTTATGCCAACGTCCGCCCGGCCAAGTCCTTCCCGAATACCAAGTCGCGCTTTCCCACAGGCGTGGATCTGATCACAGTCCGCGAAAACACCGAAGGCGCGTATATCGGGGAAGGACAGTCGCTGTCCGAGGACGGCGAAGTGGCGATGTTGACCCAGAAGATCACCCGTCACGGTTCCGAACGCATCGTCCGCTATGCCTTCGAACTCGCGAGAAAGACCAGCCGCAAGAAAGTGACTGTGGTCCACAAGGCCAATATCCTGAAGTCGACCTCGGGCCTGTTCCTGCGCACCGCGCGTGTCGTCGCCGCTGAATATCCGGATATCGTCTGCAACGAGATGATCGTGGACAACACCTGCATGCAGTTGGTGATGCGTCCCGAGCAGTTCGACATCATCGTCACCACCAACCTGTTCGGCGACATCATTTCCGACCTCTGCGCTGGGCTCGTGGGAGGTCTCGGCATGGCGCCGGGCGCGAACATCGGTACAGAAGCTGCGATCTTCGAGGCAGTCCATGGTTCCGCCCCCGATATTGCTGGCAAAGGCGTCGCCAATCCCTGTGCGTTGTTGCTGGGTGTCGGGCAGATGCTCGATCACGTTGGTCAGCCGGACAATGCCGCGCGTCTGCGCAATGCCATCATCCAGACGCTTGAAGCCAAGGATTCGCTGACGCCCGATCTCGGCGGTACCGGCAATACGATGTCATTCGCCAAGGCGATCGCAAGCCGGCTCTGAAGCGGCAGGATGTCTCGATACCGAAAAGGGCGCCGGTAGGCGCCCTTTTCGCTTGTCACGGTTCAATCAGGGGATCTGGCAGCCATTACGGATCAGGCAATCCTCATATGCGGCATAGCAGGTCGCGAACGGGATGCCGGAGGCCCGGCAAGTCGTGAGTTGCTGATAGCACGTATTTTTCCGGCACGCGGCATCGGCAAGTGCGGATGCGGTGAGCAATACGATCGTTGCGGCGGCGAGCGTGGTTTTGAACAGACGGTGTTTCATTGAAAACTCCTTCCATTGGATGCCCCTGTGCGGGCAGCGTACTTCGGACGCCGGGTTGATATTCTGAGCGCGCGCACGTTTCGGAAGATCGGCTTTGTGGATTTTGCTTTATTCGAGATAGGCGCCGATCAGCGTATTCAGATGCAGCCGTTCCGCATCCCGCAGGAATGGCGCCAGCAACATCATCACCTGGATGATGCCTTGGCGAATGGCCAGTTGTTCATCGCGGTCGCCGCGCGCCGCCGAGTAGTTCAACCAGAAGGTGGAGAGCACCAGGATATTGGTCGCTGCCGCATTCAGCTCATCGGCCGATGCACGCATGATGCCCGCCTGCGAGAGGCCGCGCATCACCAGGTGCGCACGGTCATCGGCGCGCTTGAGGATGCGTGCGAACCGCATGCGAATGCGGCGATTCCGGCTGAGGATCTCGACCAGATCGCGGTAGAGGAAACGGTAGTCCCAGATGCACTCGAACACGAGATGCAACTGCAGCCAGATGTCTTCCAGTTCCGGCAGCCGTCCGCTGGGCGCGGCCAGTGCGTCGTCCATGCGCTCTTCGTAGCGCGCGAACAGCTGCTCGATGATGTCGTCCTTGTTGCGGAAGTGGTAATAGAGATTGCCCGGGCTGATCTCCAGCTCATCGGCGATATGGTTGGTGGTGACGTTCGGCTCGCCCTGTGTGTTGAACATCACGAGGGACGTATCGAGGATCCGTTGTCGTGTCTGTCTGGCCATCGGGAGCGGGGCCGTGGCCCGGGCCGGTCGGCGTCAGCCGACCAGCTTCTTCACCAGATCGACGTATTTCTTCTTCGCATCCTCCTGCGCCGTGCCCTTGAGCTTAGCCCAGGCTTCGTACTTGGCGGTGCCGACGAAATCGAAGAATCCGGGTTTGTCGCCGCTGACATCGCCTTCTGCGCCCTGCTTGTAGAGGGCATACAGACGGAGCAGCGTGTCGTTGTCGGGGCGTTCCGCCAGACTCTGGATATCCTTCGCGGCTTTTTCGAAGCTGTTGTGCAGATCGGACATGGTGTGCTTCCTTCCCGTTAAGCGATCATGACAGCATGGTGAGGCAGGCGGGTCAATACGGGCATCATCGTATCGACGGCATGCCGGCGGATGGCTGTTCCGACCTTTCGACAAGTGCGGCCCCCGGGCATGCGGATTGTTCTTGGGCCCCGGCTCTGGCAAGTTAGCCGCAGCGGGCCGTGCCACGGCCCCGAGCCAGCTTCTTTTCTCATGAGGGCGAGACATGAGTTATTTCGTTACCGGCGCCACCGGTTTCATCGGGCGCTTTCTGGTCGGCAATCTGCTGAAACGCAAGGGCACGATCTACGTGCTGGTGCGAAAAGATTCGCAGAAGAAATTTGATGCGCTTGCCAAGAAATTGGGCTGGGACACCAAGCGCGTGATTGCAGTGCACGGCGACATGACGGCAGAGAAATGCGGATTGACTGCGGTCCAGTTGCGCACATTGTCCGGAAAGGTGAAGCATTTCTTCCACTTGGCGGCGATCTACGACCTGACCGCCAGCGCCGACAGTCAGCGCAAGTCCAATGTCGACGGGACCCAGAATGCACTCGATCTGGCTGCCGCCATCGGCGCAGGCTGCTTCCATCACACCAGTTCGATCGCTGCGGCCGGTCTGTATCCGGGTGTCTTCCGCGAAGATATGTTCGACGAGGCCGAGGGCCTCGACGACCCGTATCTGCGCACCAAACACGATTCCGAAGGTCTCGTCCGCAAGGAAAAACGCATCAAGTGGCGGATTTATCGTCCCGGCATGGTTGTCGGTCATTCCGAGACTGGCGAGATGGACAAGATCGACGGGCCTTATTACTTCTTCACGTTCCTCAAGAAACTGCGTGAAATGTTGCCGCCATGGATGCCGACGCTTGGCCTGGAGGGCGGCCGGATCAATGTCGTTCCAGTCGATTTCGTTGCTGCGGCGATGGACCACATCGCACACAAACCCAAACTCGACGGCCATTGCTTCCATCTCGTCGATCCCGAACCGATGCGCGTCGGCGAAGTCCTGAACACATTCGCGCGGGCCGGGCATGCCCCGCAAATGACGATGCGGCTCGATGCGCGCATGTTCGCGTTCGTACCAAGCGGCATTCGCGGTGCAGTCGGCAGCCTGCCGCCGGTGAAGCGTTTCATCGGCATGCTGCTCCGCGACTTCAAGATTCCGAAGGAAGTGCTGAAATTCATCACGTATCCGACGCGCTTCGACAATCGCGAAACCGAGCGTGCGCTGAAAGGCAGTGGCATCACGGTGCCAAGGCTCGACGATTACGCGTGGCGGCTATGGGATTACTGGGAACGGCATCTTGACCCGGATCTGTTCGTGGATCGCAGCCTCAAGGGCAAGGTCAAGGGCAAGGTCGTGGTCATCACGGGCGGATCTTCCGGTATCGGTCTGTCCACCGCGCAGCGTGTGGCCGAGGCCGGTGCGACCACGATCATCGTTGCGCGTGGCGAGGAGGAGTTGTTCAAGGTCCGCGACGAAATGAAGAAGGCGGGCGGAAAAGTGTTCGCTTACACGGCGGATCTCGCGGACATGGCCGACTGCGACCGGCTTGTTTCCATGATCCTCAAGGAACATGGTCACGTCGATATCCTCGTGAACAACGCCGGGCGCTCGATCCGTCGCTCGATTGAACTGAGCTACGACCGCTTCCATGACTTCGAGCGCACCATGCAGCTGAATTATTTCGGCTCGCTGCGCCTGATCATGGGCTTCATGCCGGGGATGATCCAGCGGCGCAAGGGCCACATCATCAATATCAGTTCGATCGGCGTGCTTGCCAGTTCGCCGCGCTTTTCCGCATATGTGGCGTCGAAAGCCGCGCTCGATGCCTTCAGCCGTTGTGCGCAGGGTGAGTTGTCCGGCAAGGGCATCAGTTTCACGACCATCAATATGCCGCTGGTGCGCACGCCGATGATCGCACCGACCAAAATGTACGAAAGCGTCCCGACGTTGAGCCCGGACGAGGCAGCGGATCTGGTGGTCAAGGGCATCATCGAGAAGCCCGGCCGTATTGCAACGCGTCTCGGTATTTTCTCCGCATTGATCAATGCGGTGGCACCGAAGGCGTATGAGGTGATCATGAGTACGGCATTTGAACTGTTCCCCGATTCGGCGGCAGCCAAGGGTGACAGGAAGGCGCTGAAGGAAGAGCAGCCCAGTCAGGAGCAGATCGCATTCGCGGCTTTGATGCGCGGTGTTCATTGGTAGTACGCATATCGATCGCAGCAGGATCGGTGTCACAAGAGTCAGCATCAAAAAAGGCAGCCATATGGCTGCCTTTTTTGATGCGTCGATGCTCTCTTCGATCCATTTCGCAATGCATCGCGATACGGTCATCGTAGCTGTTGGACGAACCACGTTTTCAAGGCAAAAAAAACCCGCCTACCTGAAGCCGTGAGGGGAGGGGAGCTACGGTCTTCTATGCGGGTCGGCGGGTTCAACGACAGCACATGGCTGCCAAAGCGTAGTGTCTGATGGGTCAGACGAGAGATTGCGATTGAAGCTCGACTCTAGCAGGAGAGTGACGGAACCGGGCGGGAAGACTAAATGCGTGCCTGATTCCGCCATACCCGCTCATCACGGGTGAGACTCGTGACCAGACTTATTCCTTCGGCGCAGCGGCTTTGCGCGCGCGCTTGGCTGGAGCCTTTTCAGCCTTTGCGGCTTTCGCGACCTTGGTTGCCTTCGCAGACTTGCGCGGTGCGCGGGCCGGCTTGCCGCCTTGACGGCGCAGTTCAGCGGTCAGGGCTTCAACGCGACTACTGAGGTCGCTGAGGTCTTCGCGACTCGGCACGCCAAGTTTCACCAGTGCGCGCTGGACGCGGTCTTCGAATACCTTTTCGAGCTTGTCCCAAGTGTCCGTAGCGCGCTCGCGGGCTTGGCCGACGCGGTTTTCCACTACATCGCGAACCACTTCTGCGCGACCGCCGGCGAACTTGCGCATCGTCTGTTCCAGACCCATGCCTTCCTTCACCAGACCTTCGAACAATTTGGTGCCTTCCGCTTGTGCGCGCGAGAAAGCGCCGACGCCAGCAAGCCAGATCTGCTGCGCGGATTCACTCAGCGACTTCGACAGGCGTTCGGCTTGGGCTTGGGCATCGTCAGCTTTGGCAGTGGTTTTCTTTGCGGCGGTTTTCTTGAACTTGGCCATATGCCCTCCCGGCGGGCGCGTGATTGATTGCCAAGCAGAATGCGGGAGTTGTCTAGAGTATTCACACAAAGGAGCTGGTGGCGATCCCGAGGTGCGATGCTCTTCAGACGGTGAATTCAAGATGCGATGCGATCAGCCGCCCTTGCGACGGCGGATCAGGTGTTCGGTTTCGTCCAGCGCGCGTCGCAGGCGTGCGGTGGTTTCCGTGCTGCGCGGCGGTGCTTTTCCCAAGCCGCTGAGCACCGTTCGATGCTTGTCTGTCAGAACATCTGCTCTCAGGTGGATGCCATGAGCGGCGAGCACCGGTCCGAGGGTTTCGGCGCGATTGCGCAGGTCCTGCAGGGTATTGCGATAGCCCAACTGGCACACCCGCCGACGATTCGAGAAGCTGAAGGCGTTGGTGAAGAACATCTCGCCGTCGTTCGAGTTCGGCTCGAAGATCATCTGGTCGATGTTCGGATACTGCTGCGTGTATTTCGCCAGACCGACCTGCATGCGCGATTGCAGCAGGGTGCGAAAGGTCTGCGACATGACTGCGGGCAGGCCGCCCTGCCAGATCCGGTGCGGGTCGACATCGCCGCGCCGGCCGGCATCGCTGTCGATCTGCGTCGAATCGAATGGCACCAGCGGATTGATGCCGATCAACAGATCGATGCCGCGATCCAGCAGCACGGAGGCGTGCATCGTGCGGCGCAGGGCGCCATCGACGTAGTGGCGGCCACGCACCTCGACCGGCGGATACAGCCCGGGAAGCGCGGCGCTGGCTTGTACGGCCTTGGAGATCGGGACATCCATCCATTGTTCGCCGCCGAAGCGCACGGCTTCGCCGCTGTCGAGATCGACGGCGACCACATACAGTTCGCGATCAAGCTGGCGGAAGTCGTTGGTACGCCCGCCACGGCTGAAAATGTCGCGCAGGAAGCGCTCCACCTCGGTATTGTCGAACAGTCCCGCAGGCACCAGCCCACCGAAACGCAGAATGACGTCGGTCAGTCCGGATTTGCTCGGGCTGAGCAGGCTGCTCCACCATTCGAGGGTGAGCCTGGGCAGCGCCGAAGCGCGGCGCATGTATTCGAATACCGCCGGGCGCAGGAACGTCTCCGGACGGAAGTGGATGTCATCACTTTCACCGGTGATGAAGATCCGGCACATCTCCGCAGTGGACATGCGGTTGACCAGCCCGGCCGCAAGGAATGCGCCGCTGCTGACGCCGACATAACAGTCCATGCGCGTGAGGTCGATGCCATCCAGCGCATCATCCAGTGCGCGGAGGGCGCCAAGTTCGTACATCGCACCGATCGGCCCACCACCGGCAATCGCGAGGCCGATGCGTGCGGACGAGGGGGCTGAGCTGCGTTTGGTCTGTTTGCGCTGGCCCGACTTGGCTTGGACCGGTCGCCTGGCGGCGTGGAGTGAGAGCATGCATTCGACACTTTGGGAACTTCCGGAGTGTATCGCATGGATCGGGGGGCAGTGCCTGTGACTTTCGTCTGAGGTGTCTCGATATGGCCCCGGCATACGCTGCAAGCCTTTGATTGGACGAACGAATGCAGAGCGTGTTCGATATCGGCATACGTCCGGGCTTGCTCACAGGCTGCGTCGCACCGATGATCGTTACCGATGAAGATCGTGAGTCCTGGTTTCCTTGGCACCGTTGCGAACGGCCGACGGCCGCCCGACAAACGGGCAATGGGCGTATTGCTTGCACGCAGATTGGCGTGGCATCAGGCGGTACATGATCCTGTGCGCGAACCCCGGAATGACCAGCGCTGGTTACCTGAGTTGCGGCGGTGGCAGGCGGCGCGATTGGCGGCGAGTTTCCAGGGTTTCATGCAGGACCCGAAACGGAAACCGGCGGCGGAGTTCTTCCTGACCGACCTTTACGGCGACCGCGATTTCAGTCGTCGCGATGCCGACATCGCCCGTGTGGCGGGAAAGATGCAGCGGCTGCTGCCGCAATCCTTGCTGGAAACCCTGGCGGATGCGATCGAGCTGGGTGCGCTGAGTCATGCCTTCGACCTGCGCATGGCCGAAGCGCTGGAGCGCTTGGCGCCCAGACGTAAGACACTTGATGACGATCTCTATGGCCGTGCATACCGTGAAGTCGGGTTGCCGCGCTTGCGTGCGCACCAGGTCGACCTGATCGTGGTTGCCGGCTATGGCCTCGGTCACGCGCTGCGTACGCGCGGCGTCGCGACCTTGCTCGGTGTGCTGCGAGGCCCGGCCCGTGCGGCGGGGTTCGGCGAATTGCAGTCGTTTCTGGAACGTGGTTTCGGGGCTTACGCGAAGCTGGACGATGTCGCTGCTTTCATTGCCGATATCGAACGCAGCGAGCGCGAAGTGATGCGGCGATTGTTCACCGGGCATCCCAAACCATTCGAGCCGCTGCCTGACGCGCATCCACCGAAGGCGGGGACGCGCAAAGGCATCCGCAATCGCTGAGCATTCTGTCGTAGCGTGGTGAAAAATCAGCCGAAGCGTTCGTCCAGTACCCGGCGGATTTCATTCTCGATCGGACCCCTGAACGCCGACATCATGAAGCCCAGCGTCGCGGTGAGGTGCAATTGCTTCGGTGCAAGCGCGATCTTGCCATCCACGCCCGAGCGATTGAAATGCAGGTCGTCGCCGTCCCATTGGCATTCCATGTCGAAGCGATCGGCGAGCTTCTTTGCGACTTCTTCGACCGCTTTGCGCGCCTCGGTATGCGGCAGCGAATGCGAATGGCGGATATCGATGCCGGACATGCAGGGCTCTCCAGGAAAGGATGGGGCGTGAAAGATGGGACAAGTCTAGCGGCGACGTGGGCGGCTGTCGCCAGGGCGCGTGGCGATCATCGGCTGCGGGTTGCATGGTAGATTGCGGCCGCATGGAACGTCTGAAACTTCGATTCCCCGAACACCACCATCCGGAGATGCCGCTCGCGGAGGGCGTTCATGCGATCGGCCGTATCGGCGATACCGTCGGTCTGGTTGGCGATGACGAATCTCCTTCGATCCGTCTGTTCGTGGATCGTCGCGGGGTATGGATGACTGTTGCGGATGGCGCCAGAGGTATTCACGTCAACGGCCGTCCTGTCCAGCGGATGGCGCTGTTGCGGCTGGGCGATGCGATCTATCTCGATGGCGTGGAAATGCTGCTGATGTCATCGCGCGGTGTCGAGCCGCTGCCCGATGCGTTGCGCCATGTGCCCGGTGAATTCCGGGGCGATTGCCGCGTACTCGTGCGCGGCGTCGGTGGCCGTCACCATGGCCGCAGTTTCACGCTGGAGGCGCCGCGATTGGTCGGCCGGAGCGATGAAGCCGATATCCGCATCGACGATCCAGCCTTCGCCGAGCGCCACGCCCGGATCGAGATGATCGGGAGTCAGATCGTCTTGCGCGATCTTGGCGCGGGCGAGGGCAGCATCGTCAACGGCGAGGCCGTGCGCGATGCCCTGCTGTCGCCGGGTGACCAGATCGTGTTCGATGTGCATCACCGTTTCGTGATCGAAGCGCCCGCCAGCAGCACGACGATGCTGACCCGCATGGCGGCCAGCAAGGATGTCGATGTCGATCATTCAGCGCCACCACCGGCCCGACACGGTGGGCGACGGTTGCCGTGGTTGTTGTTGGCTGCGGTATTGCTGGCGGCTGCGATCTCCGGGCTGCTGTTATTCGGCAGCGGGCGCTGATACGCGCGAGACTTGCGCCGGGCGGCGTTTCTGCCGCCATTTCCAGACCCGCCAGCCCAACAGCATTGCGAGGATGCCTGCGTACAGCGCCGGCTCCCGGATGTCGGATTTCACCAGCCACCAGAAATGCAGCACGGCGAAGATGCCGATGGCGTACACCAGTTTGTGCAGTTGTCCCCAGCGCCGGCCGAGACGCCGGATCCACCCTTGGGTGGAGGTGATTGCCAGCGGCACCAGCAACAGCCACGCGGCGAAGCCGATGGTGATGTACGGTCGTTTGACGATGTCGGCGAAGATCTGGGTCCAGTAACCGCGCAGGTCCAGACCCAGATAGGCCGCGAAATGCAGGGTCGTGTAGGCGAATGCGTAGAGCCCCAACATGCGCCGGAAGCGGATCAAGACGGCCTGTCCGGTCAGTTGCCGCAGCGGCGTGATCGCCAAGCCGATCATCAGGAAGCGCAGCGCCCACAGCCCCAGACGATGTTCGACCTCGGCGACGGGGTCGGCGCCGAGCGCGTCGCTGCCGGTCTTGAAGACATCCCAGAACTGCCAGGCGAGGATCGCCAGCGGGGTCAGGCACAGCACATGGACCAGGGTTTTGGCGGTGATGAGTCCAGGGGATGTTTTGGGCATTGGGCGAAGGAAGATTGTCAGTAGCACTGGCGTGGAGTGGACGGTAGAGCGGGCTTCAGCCCGCTGCTGCCGAGTCCATGGACTCAGAGCGGAGTTGAAGCCCTTTCTACCGGGATGTTTCGACAGCGTGCAGCCGTGCAAAAGGCGAGATCAGAACCATTGCTTGAGATCGAGGCCCTTGTACATGTCCCCAACCTGCTCTTCGTAGCCATTGAACAAACGGGTCGGGATGCGCTCTGCGAACAGCTTGCTGGCGGTACCGCTGATGCGGCGTTCGCTCTTCTGGCTCCAGCGCGGATGATCCACGTCCGGGTTCACGTTGCTGAAAAAACCGTATTCGCTGGGCTGCAGATCGTTCCAGGCGGTCGCTGGCATCTTTTCGACGAACGTGATCCCGATGATCGATTTGATGCTTTTGAAGCCATATTTCCACGGGACCGCCAAACGCACCGGCGCGCCGTTCTGCTGCGGCAGCGGTTTGCCATACAGGCCGGTGGCGAGCAGGGCGAGTGGGTGCATGGCCTCGTCGATGCGCAGGCCTTCCCGGTAGGGCCAGTTGATCGAGTCGTAGCGCACGCCGGGCATTTGTTCCGGGTCGGCCAGACTGGTGAACGCCACGTACTTGGCGTTCGAGGTCGGCTCGAACTGTTTCAGCACGTCGCCCAGCGGCACGCCGAGCCATGGGATCACCATCGACCAGCCCTCGACGCAGCGCAGCCGGTAGATGCGCTCTTCCGGGTTCAGGCCCTTGAGCAGATCGCTCAGGTCGAGCGTGCCCGGCTTGGCGCATTCACCCGAGACCGTGACAGTCCAGGGTTGGGTGCGCAGGGTCTTTGCGGCCTTGCTCGGGTCGACCTTGCCGGTGCCGAACTCGTAGAAGTTGTTGTAGCTGGTGATGTCGTCCAGCCGGGTCAGCTCTTCTGTGGTGGTGAAGCCTGATTTCAGCTTCACAGGATTGACTACGACCTTCGGCGGCGGCGGGGGTTCTGCGTCCTTGCAGCCGGCGAGGCCCAGTACCGGCGAGGCCGCGAGCAGGGTCAGCAGCCGTCGGCGGTCGTTGTAGATGGCTTCGTCGGTGATCTCGTGGGCGGGAATGCGCAGGGCGTCGCGCAGGGAAGCGGGCAGGGGCATCAGAGGCATCCGTGAAGCAGAGGGTCCGACTATAAGACGTACGCAGTGGGCATTCGGTTGCGCGGCATAGGCAAATTTCTTCTCGGCATGGGGTTGATATCCCAAAACGATGCTGCGCTGCGGCATACTCGGGGGCCTACTCGTCCATGGAAACTTCGATGTCGCGCGCCTTCAATTTCAGTGCCGGTCCCGCCACCTTGCCCGAGAGCGTCCTTCGCCAGGCGCAGGACGAAATGCTGGAATGGCGCACCTCGGGTGCCTCCATCGTCGAACACAGCCACCGTGGGCCCGAGTTCATCCAGGTCGCCACCGAAGCCGAAGCCGATCTGCGCACGCTGATGTCGATTCCCGATGATTACGCCGTGCTGTTCCTCGGCGGTGGTGCGACCACCCAGCAGGCGCTGATTCCGCTGAATCTGGCCGCGCCGGGTCAGGCCGTCGACTACGTGATCTCTGGCCACTGGGGCAAGACCGCGATCAAGCAGGCCAAGCCCTACGTCGATCTGCGCATCGCCGCGACCAGCGAAGCCGGCGGTTTCCGCGACATCCCGGCGCGCGACACCTGGCAGCTGTCGGCCGATGCGGCCTACGTCCACATCACCGCCAACGAAACCATCCACGGCGTGGAATACCGCTACACCCCCGACGTCGGCGACGTGCCGCTGGTTGCCGATTTCAGCTCCAGCATCGCCTCGGAGCCGGTCGACATCTCGAAGTACGGCGTGATCTATGCCGGCGCGCAGAAAAACCTCGGCCCGGTCGGCATCACGGTCGTGATCGTGCGTCGCGACCTGCTCGAACGCGCCGGCCAGCCGCGCGCCGACATCTTCAACTACGCCTCGCACCTCAAGGGCGAGTCGATGCTCAACACGCCGCCGACCTGGAACTGGTACATGCTCGGCCTCAACGTGAAATGGATGCTGGCAGAAGGCGGCGTGGAAGAGTTCGCCCGTCGCAGCCTCGAGAAATCCGCGCTGCTGTATTCGGCCATTGATGCCTCGGGCGGCTACTACCGCAACGAAGTCGTGCCGGCCGTGCGTTCGCGCATGAACGTGCCGTTCTTCCTGCACGACGAAGCACTGGACAAGCCGTTCCTGTCCGAAGCCAAGGCCGCCGGCTTGATGGCATTGAAGGGCCACCGCGCCATCGGCGGCATGCGTGCCTCGATCTACAACGCTATGCCGGTCGAAGGCGTGCAGGCGCTGGCCGATTTCATGCGTGAGTTCCAGCAACGTCATGGCTGATAAGCCCAAAGGCACCGGCGCCCGTAAGCCGGCGAAGCGGACGGCCGCAACGAAAAAGGCAGTGGCCGCCAAGGCCGTCAAGCCGAAGGTCGCCGCCAAGCCGAAAGCCATCGAGATTCCCGCCGACGCCCAGGGCAAGCCCGATCTGCTCGCAGTCCGCGCGCAGATCGACGGCATCGACCGCGAGATCCAGACCCTGATCGCCGAACGCGCGATCTGGGCGCATCAGGTCGGCAAGGCCAAGGGCAAACTGGCCGCTGCGGTCGATTACTACCGCCCCGAGCGTGAAGCGCAGGTGCTGCGCCGTGTGGTTGATCGCAACGAAGGTCCGCTGTCGGACGAAGTGCTGGTGCGGCTGTTCCGCGAAATCATGTCGGCCTGTCTCGCCCAGCAGGAGCCGCTGCGCGTCGGCTACCTCGGCCCGGAAGGCACGTTCTCGCAGCAGGCGGTCTATAAACATTTCGGCCACTCGGCCAAGGCGATGCCGCTGGTGACGGTGGAGGAAGTGTTCGACGAAGTCGCTGCAGGCAACGCCGATTTCGGCGTCGTACCGGTCGAGAATTCCGGCACCGGCACCATCCAGTCCACGCTCGATCTGTTCCTGACGTCGCCGCTGATGATCTGCGGCGAAGTCGAGCTGCGCGTGCATCAATATCTGCTGTCGCGCACTGGCCATATCGAAGACATCGAGCGGATCTATTCGCATACGCTGTCGCTGGCCCAGAGCAAAGGCTGGCTGCGCCAGAACCTGCCGAAAGTCGAAAAGCACGCGGTGGTCAGCAATGCGGAAGCCGCGCGTCGCGCCCGTAATGCCGACGACGCCGCAGCCATCGCCGGTGAGAACGCCGCGCATGTCTATGGCCTGAAAGTGGTGGCCGGGCCGATCGAAGACCGCAGCGACAACACTACGCGCTTCCTGGTGATCGGCCGCGCCTCGTTTCCGCCGTCGGGCAACGACCGCACCTCGCTGCTGGTGTTCATCCGCGACCAGCCCGGCGCGCTGTACAAGATCCTCGAACCGTTGGCGCGTCGTTCGATCAGCATGAATCGCATCGAATCGCGTCCCGCCCACGGCAAACTCTGGCAGTACGCGTTCTTCATCGACGTCGCTGGCCATGCCGAGGAGTCGCCGCTGAAGGACGCACTGGCCGACATCGACACCTACGCCGGCGATGTGCGGGTGCTGGGGTCGTATCCGGTCGCGGTGCCCTGATCACGACGCACAATCCCCAAGGTAGAGCGGGCTTCAGCCCGCTACTCCGTATCCGATCACGTTCCACGACTTGTTGCCTGCACATGACGGTCCTGTGGTAACGCGCATCGCTCATTCGACAACGACCCGCCCATGGCCGACGAATCCTTTTTCTCCGCACTCGCCCAGCCCGGTATTCAGGCGCTGCGCGCCTACGATCCGGGCCACGATCTGGTCGCGTTCCGCCGCCGATTCGAGGGCCGGCATCTGGTCGAACTCGGCTCGAACGAGAATCCCTACGGCCCCAGCGCGCGGGCGAAGGAAGCGGTGCTCGGCACCATCCACGACGCTTTCCGCTATCCGGACCCGCTCGGCGGCGATCTGAAGCGTGCCTTAGCCGCCAAGCACGGCGTCGATGTGGCGTCGATCCTGCTCGGCAACGGTTCGCACGAAATCCTGATGCAGATCGCGCAGGTGTTCGCCGGGCCGGGTGTCGATGTGGTCGCGTCGCAGTTCGGCTTTGCGGTGTATGCGATCGCCGCGCAGTGCGCGGGCGCGACCTTGCGCGCG